>CAUJED010000032.1:0-18443 GCA_963169535.1 Bacteroidota bacterium
CCTTGTATTCCGGGCACATGGCCAGTGAATCGCTCACACTGCTGGTGATGATGTTGAGCATGATCTCCGGGAAGTGGAAGGTGCTGCTGAGGATGCCGGGCTTCACCTCGTCGGTGATGCGGGCCTTGATGTCCACCTTGCCGCGCGGGCTCTCCACGCACACCATGTCGCCCTCGGCGATGCCGTTCTTCTCCGCGTCGGCGGGGTTGATCAGCAGCACGTCCTCGGTGAGGATCTCGCCGTTGCCGGTGCGCCGCGTCATGGCGCCGCAGTTGTAGTGCTCCAGCTCGCGGTTGGTGGTGATGATGTAGGGGTAGTCCTTCTCGTTGGTGCGCACCTCGGGGCTCTTCTCCCAATGGTTGAAGAGGAAGCGGCCCTTGCCACGCTTGAAGGTATCCGCGTGCAGGATCTGGGTGTCGGTGCCATCGGCGGCCACAGGCCATTGTTTGCCGTTGGTGCCGAGGTTCTCCCAGGTGACGCCCTTGAAGAAGGGCACGATGCCGCTGATCTCGCGCAGCACCCATTCGGGGTGATAGGTGGTGCTGGCGTTGCCGCTGCGGCGACCGGTCTTCTGTGCGAAGCGCTCCATGATGTCGCAGGTGATCTGGCCATCGCTCTTGGTGCCTTCGATCGGCTCCACGCACGCGTTCACGCGCTGGATGCGGCGCTCGCCGTTGGTGAAGGTGCCGCTCTTCTCCAGGAAGCTGGCGGCGGGCAGGATCACATGGGCCAGCTTGGCGGTCTCGGTCATGAAGAGCTCCTGCACCACCAGGAGGTCCAATGCGCCCAACGCCTTGCGCACGTGCAGGGTGTTGGGGTCCGTCTGCGCCATGTCCTCGCCGACCACCCACATCGCCTTCAACTTGCCGGCGATGGCGGCATCGTACATCTGGGGGATCTTCATGCCCGCCACGTTGGGCACATGCACGCCGTAGAAGGCGTCGTACATCCGGCTCGCATCGGGATCGTCCACGGCGAAGTAGCCCGCGCCCTGGTAGGGCTGGCAGCCCATGTCGGCCGCGCCCTGCACGTTGTTCTGGCCGCGCAGCGGGTTCACGCCCACGCCGCGGCGCCCCACGTTGCCGGTCATCATGGCGATGTCGGCGATCTGCATCACGGTGAAGGTGCCCTGGTAGTGTTCGGTGACGCCCAGACCATGGAAGCTCATGGCCGCCGGTGACGTGGCGTAGGCGATGGCGGCCTCGCGCACGAGCTTGCGGTCCACGCCGGTCTCGCGCTCCATGGCGTCGATGTCCACGGCGAGCACCTGTTCCTTGAATTCCTCCCAGCCTTCGGTGCGCGTGCCGATGAAGTCCTGCTTCACCAGCCCTTCGCTGATGATGTAGTGCATGAACATGTTGAGCAGGGCCACATTGGTACCTGGCTTCAACTGCAGGTGGTACTTCGCGTAGCGGGCCAGGTGTGTGCGGCGCGGGTCGATCACGATCAGTGTCTTTCCCTTCATCACCTGCTGCTTGATCTTGGCGCCGGTGACGGGGTGCGCCGCGGTGGGGTTGGCACCGATCACCATGATGGTGTGGCAGAACTTCAGGTCCTCGATGCTGTTGGTGGCCGCGCCGGTGCCGAAGGTGGCCTGCATGCCGATGGCGGTGGGGCTGTGGCACACGCGCGCGCAGGCGTCGATGTTGTTGGTGCCCAACTGTGCGCGGAAGAACTTCTGCATGAGGTAGTTCTCCTCGTTGGGGCAACGCGCGCTGCTGATGCCGGCGAGCACATCGGGCCCGTGCTCTTGCTCGATCGCGATGAAACGGTCCACGATGAAGTCGTAGGCCTCGTCCCAACTCACGTTCACGAACTCGCCGTTCCGCTTGATCATCGGCGAGCGCAGCCGCTCGGGATGGTCGTAGAAGCGGAAGGCGTAACGGCCCTTGAGGCAGGTGTGGCCCTGGTTCGCCTCGGCCTCGTAGGGCGCGCGGATGCTCACCACCTTGTTGTCCTTCACGTTCACCTCCAGGTTGCAGCCCACGCCGCAATAGGTGCACACGGTGCGCTCCACGCGGTCGGGCACGTTCTCCTTGCTCTTGAACACATCGGTGATGGCGCTGGTGGGGCAGGCCTGCGCACAGGCGCCGCAGCTCACGCAATCGCTGTCGAAGAAGCTTTCTCCGGTGCCCTTGGCGATCCAGCTGTTGAAGCCGCGGCCGGCCATGGTGAGCACCATCTCGCCCTGCACCTCGTCGCACGCACGCACGCAGCGGTAGCAGTTGATGCAACTGCTGAGATCGCTGACCATGTACGGGTGGCTGGTGTCCTTGGCGAATCGCGTATCGGGACCCGCGGCATCGAGCGGCAGTGCGCCCTTGGGGTACCGCACGCTGTCCATGTCGAAGCCCACCTGCTGCACCACGTTGTAGAGCTCATTGCGGCCGTGGTCCTCGGTCTTGAGCTGCTCCACCGGATAGTTGCTCAGCACCAGTTCCACGATGTTCCTGCGCAGCCGCTCCATGCGTGGACCGTTCACCGTGATGTACTGCCCTTTGGCCACGGGTGTATGGCAGCTGGCCATCACCTTGGTGGGGCCATCCGGTTGCAGCGCGACCTCCACCGAGCACACGCGGCAACTGCCGAAGGGTTCCAGGTTGGGTGCATCACAGAGCGTGGGCACGGGGTTCGGTCCCTTGTGCCGCTTGAGGAAGGCGAGCATGGTCTCCCCCTTGTTGATGGGGTAGGCCACGCCATCGATGTAGGCGACATCCACTTCGGTGGCTGCGTTGTTCGAGGTGGTGGGTGCGGCGCCCGACCTGGCCACCGGAACCTGGGGCGCGTTATGCTTGGAAGTGGGCGTCGAGCTCATGACTGAAGTATTGAAGTGCGTTCTTCACCCCGAGCGGAAGGCCACCGCCGAGGGCGCATAGGCTGCCGATCTCCATGGTCTCCAACAGGTCGTTGAAGAGGGCCCGATCGATCTTGCGTTGTGCGGTGCGGGCCCCGTTGATCAGCTCCTCGCCTCGCTTGCTGCCAATGCGGCAGGGGAAGCACTTGCCGCAGCTTTCCACGGCGGTGAAGGCGAAGAGGTGCTCCAGGTATTCGATCATCGGGAAGTCCTCCGGGATGCAGAGCACGCTGGCGTGCCCCAGCAGGAAGCCTTCCTTCTGGAAGGATTCGAAGTCGATGCTGAGCGCATCGATCTTGCTCAAGGGCACGATGCCTCCCAGCGGACCTCCGATGTGCAGGGCCTTCACCTTCTTCGAAAAGCCCTGGCCGAGTTCATCGATCACCTTTCGCAGCGGAGTGCCGCATTCCACTTCGTAGAGCCCCGGCCGGTTGAATGCACTATCGAGCGAGACGAGCTTGGTGCCGTTGCTCTTCTCGCTGCCGAGCTTGGTGAAGGCCTCGCCACCGTGCTGGATCACCCAGGGCACACAGGCCAGCGTTTCCACGTTGTTCACCACGGTGGGCCGGTTGAAGAGCCCTTGTTGTGCCGGGTAGGGCGGACGGGTGCGCACCTCGCCGCGCTTGCCCTCGATGCTGTTGAGCAGCGCCGTTTCCTCACCGCAGACGTAGGCGCCTGCCGCCTTGATCACCTTGAAACGCCAGTTGAATCCACTGCCCTTGATGTTGGTGCCGATCCAGCCGTTCGCTTCCAGCTCGGCGATGGCCTGTTTCACGATCTCCACCGCCTCGGGGTATTCGGCGCGGATGTACAGCACGCCGGTGTCGGCCCCCACGCAATAGCCCGCGATCATCATGCCCAGCAACACGCGGTGCGGGCGCTGCTCCAGCAGGTACCGATCACTGAAGGCCGCGGGATCACCCTCGTCGGCATTGCACACGATGTATTTCCGCTCTCCTTCACCACCGCTCACATCCTTCGCATCGCGGCAGGCCTCCAGTTTGAAGCCCATGGGGAATCCCGCGCCACCCCGCCCGCGGATCGTGGCCGTCTTGATCTCGTTGAGGATGTCGGCGCTGTCGCTCTTGAGCACGTGTTCCCACAGGGCGTAGAACGCTTCCAGCGGGGGCATGGGCGCGGTGAGGATCGGCGCGGCCATGGAGGTGCCCACATGGTGACGCCCCCCCGCATCCACGCTCACCGTCTTCTCCTCCTTCACCTCGTGCACCAGTTCACCCAAACGATCGATGCTCGCGCCGCTGTAGTTCAGCCCGCCGATATTGAACGCGCTGTTCTCGTGGCAGCGCCCCAGGCAGCACATGTGGCCGATCTCCTCCTCCCTGTAGTGCTTGCGTAGTTGACTATGCACCTTGTCCTGCGTGCCGGCCACCAGGCAGGTGCTGCCATTGCACACATAAGCCTTCTTGCCCTGGTTCTCGCGCCGCAGGAAGTCGTAGAAGCTGCTGGTGCCGTACGCGATGGCTTCGCCCACGAGGAAGTCGTCCGCGATCTTGGTCAACGCCTCGGTGGTGGGAGAACCGCCGTGGGTGGTGGCCGCTTGCTGCAGTCGTTCCCAGAGCGGATCGTTCAGTTCCTTATCCGGGCGACCGGAGAGGGAGGTGATGTTCTTGGACATGTGGATCCGAAGTTAGGATGGATGGTGGCTCCGGACCACTTCACCCGAGCGGCCGTACGGGGATCCAGGGATGGATCAGTTCCCGTGCCTGAAGGCATGCTCCTGCACCTTCACCACGTGCAATACGAAGGGGAAGAGCGCCTCCATGGTCTCTTGGGCCCCACGCGTCGACCCCGGCAGGGTGATCACCAACGAACGGCCGATCATGCCCGCGACACCGCGGCTCATCATGGCCCATGGCATACGTTCCTGCCCATAGCTCCGGGCGCTTTCCATGATGCCCGGTACCTCGCGGTCCAGCAATGGTGCGATGGCCTCCGGTGTACGATCGCGCGGGGAGAGCCCCGTGCCCCCGGTGGTGAGGATCAGGTCCAGGCCCTCCTCGGCCCAACCCAGCACTTGCCGGGTGATGGCCTTGGGCTCATCGGGCACCACCGTTGGCTGGGGCACATGCACCCCCAACGCCGCAAGCCGCGCGACGATGGCCGCACCGGCCTTATCCTCCTTCTTGCCGCTGGCCACCCCATCGCTGATCACCAACACCGCGGCCTTCACCGGCACCTCGAAACGATCCTTCCAATCGCTCTTGCCACCCTTCTTCTCCACCAACCGGATGCCCCCGATCACCACGCCCTTGTCGATGGGTTTGAGCATGTCGTAGACCGTGAGCGCCGCGATGCTGGCACCGTGCATGGCCTCCACCTCCACCCCGGTGCGGTAGATCGTGCGCACCCGCATGGTGATGACGAGCTCCTGCTCCCCGATGGTGAAGCCGACCTCGGCATGTTCGATGGGCAACGGATGGCAGTCGGGGATCAGCTCATGGGTGCGCTTCACACCGAAGAGGGCCGCCACCCGGGCGCTCTCCAGCACATCGCCCTTGGGCACGCGCTTCTCGCGCACGGCGGCGATGGTGGCCGGATCGCTCACGGTGACCAGGGCGGTGGCGGTGGCTTCGCGAAGCGTGGTGGGCTTGTGGGTGATGTCGATCATGGGGTGCTGTCCCGCTATTGATCCGCAGGTCGATCGTTCGGATCGACGGTACGGGTGGTCTTCCAACGATGTGTGCCGTCCGACAGGACCTCTTTACCGAAGATGGGCAGCTCGGCCTTGATGCGGTCCACCACGTAGGCCACGGCCTCGCGGGCGGCGACACGGTGTGGCGCACTGGCGAAGACCATGAAGCACAGCTGCCCCGCTTGGACGTCACCCAGGCTATGGTGCACGTGCAAACAGGTCATCGTGGGCCATCGGCCGAAGGCATCCTCGCGGATGACCGTCATCCGTTCGAGGGCCATTTCGCGGTAGGCGCTGAAATGGATGGTGCGCACGATCGTGGTCGGCTCCGGATCCCGCGCAGCGCCATCCGCACGCACCTGGCCCAGGAAGATCTCATGCGCGCCGATGTCCGTGCGGGCGGTGTGCTTCGCGATGCTCGTGCCGACGAAGGATGGATCGATGGGGCCGTCCACGAAGATGTCCTTCACGCGATGTGGTCGCTGCTCGCTCATCCTCCTGCGAATGGGGGTAGTACGGCGACCTCTTCGGCCCCGGTCAGCGCTTGGTCCCCGACCACCACACGGCGGTCCACCGCAATGGCGTAGCGCATGCCGGTGAGCCCAGGGATGCGGCCGATGAGCGCTTCCCGCAGCGCGGCCACGGTGGTGGCATCCACCTGCACCTCGTTGGCGCCGGCGCGTTCCGCGATCATTCCGAAGAGCAGGATCCGCATGGATATCGGTTCGAGGACGTTGGGTCGATGGTGGGTCAAAGCTATTGCGCATCGGGCGAGTGTGGCCCGGGGCTCCATGGCTTTCCCGCGCACTACAGGTCCTCCGGTGTATTGAGGTTGCGGAAGGTGCCCTCGGGCCAGCCCTCCTCCCCGGGGCATACCTGCACGTACCGGGTGTGTACGGCCTCTATGGCATCGGACAGCTTGAGGCGTTCCGCCCACAGCCTCTCCTCGAACACCTTCCGGCAGCGCCGATGGTACATGGCCACCAGGGGTTGCAGGTGCCCATCGCACTGGGGCACCACGGCATCATGGTCGGTATCGTGCAGGCGCTTGAGCAACTCGATCAACCGGCCGGGAACATCGGGCATGTCGCACGCCAACACGATGAGGCGATCGTTCCACGCGTAACGCAAGGCGGTGACGATGCCCCCCAGCGGCCCCAGGCCCGCACGGTCGTCGGCGATCACCAGCGGACCCACGTGCGCGTAGCGGTACGGATCACCGATGATGAGCAGTTCATCCACATGCGGGCGAAGCCGTTCCACGGCATTGGTGATGAGCGTTCCGCCACCATGCTCGATCAGCGCCTTGTCGCGCCCCATACGACTGCTTCGGCCACCGGCCAGCACCACTCCGGTCCATCCAAGGTCGTTCATGTCAAAGGGAGGCGCCTCAGGGTAGATGATGAACGATCACCGGATCACCGGCCGCCCACGACCGCCGGTCCGCAGGCAGGTACACCAATGCGTTGGCCACCAACAAGGTGCGCAGCATGTGCGAGCCTTCGTCCGCCAGCAGCTCCACACGCCCGCCCCGCACCAGCCCCGCACGGAACTCCGCGCGCTGGCCCTTCACCTCCAACGGAGCGGCCAAGGGTAGCTCCTCTTCGCGAAGGAACGGGGCGGGTACACCTTGTACGGCACGCAGGAAAGGCAATACGTACTCGTGATAGAGCACCAGCACCGCACGTGGATTGCCGGGCAGCGCGAACACCGGTCTCCCGAGAACGGTGGCGAACAACATGGGCTTGCCGGGCTTCTGCGCCACGCCATGGAAATGAATGGTCGCACCGAGCTTCTTCATTACCGCGGGCAGCAGATCATGGTCGCCCACGGACACGCCGCCCGTGGTGATCAACACATCGCCGTGTGCCGCGGCCTGCTGTATCGCTTCCACCAGCGCTTCCTCCTCATCATGGGCGGTATGGACCTCGGCCGTGCAGCCTTCCACGCGGAGCGCCGCCTCCAGCATGTGCTCGTTGCTGCTGTGGATGCGGCCGGTGGTGTCCTTTCCCAACTCGATGAACTCCCCTCCGGTACGTAACACGGCCACATGCGGCTTACTGGTGGTGCACACCTCCCGCACCCCGCACGATGCCAGAGCGCCGATCGCCGCTACCGAAAGCACCGAGCCCGCCTCCACCACCACCTCGCCCTTTCGCACGCTCTCCCCTTCGCGCCGGATGTTCGCGCCGGCGTTGAGCCCAGCGGCCGTATGTCGTAGTGTTCCCTGTTCGCGGATGCAGTACTCCTGCATCAACACGGCCACCGTACCCTGGGGCACCATGGCCCCCGTGAAGATCCGCACGGCCTCTCCGGGCATGACCGGCGTGGATGCCACCTCCCCAGCGGCCAGCGCCCCGATCACCGTCCACGGACCTTCCACCGAGCCCACCGCATAACCATCCACCGCGGTGACATCGAAACGCGGATAATGATCGGGGGAGCGGATCGCTTCGCACACCACGTGGCCCAAGGCACGGATCAGTGCACGCCGCTCCGTCGGCCGGACAACGACCTCGGCCATCATCCGCCGCTTGGCTTCCTCCACACCGATCATGCGATGAACAACTTGAACGATGCGAACAACAACACCACGGCCAAGACCTGACGCAACCGCAGCTGGGTGAAGCGGCGGGCGCCCACGTAGGCACCGAGCGAGCCGCCCGCCAGCGCCGCGGCGATCCAGATGAAATGGTCCGGACCGAACATGCCCAGCCCCTTGCTCACCGCCATGCTGACCAGGCCTGCGGCACTGTTGACGAAGATGAACGCCGCACTGATGGCCGCGCTCTCCTTGGCGGTGCTCCATCCGAACACGAGCAACAGCGGGCTGAGCAGCACCCCGCCCCCGATCCCGATCATGCCGGAGATCAGGCCGAGCACGGCACCGATGGCCAGGGCAACGAACAGGTGCGGTGGCGCCTTACGCTCGTCACCGCCACCGAAAAGGCCCAGGAGCCGGGCCACCGCCACCGCGAGGCATACCGCCAGAACACGTTTGTACACCACCACATCCAGTTGGATACGTGCCCCCAGCCAGGCCATGGGCATGGAGGCCACCGCGAACGGCCAGAAAAGCCCCATGCGGAAGTGACCGGCCCAGGTGAACTGCGCGAACGCCATGGCGCTCACGAAGAGATTGAGCAACAATGCCGTGGGACGCACCATTTCCGGGGCGAAGCCCAGCAGCGTCATCACCGCGATGTAGCCGCTGGCCCCGCCATGGCCCACGCTGGCGTAGAGGAAGGCCACCACGGCCAACAACAGTGCGATGGATGCCTCGTTCATGCGTGATGGTCGCGGTCGATGGGTGTGTCCATGAACTCCCCGGCCTCGGGACCCAGAAGCCGAAGCCAACGTCCGTGCGTGCAGTCCACCAGGTCCATCACCCCGGCCAGGCCATCGCCACCGCGGAGCAGATCGGTGATCCGCAATGCCATGAGCGAGGCGGTGATCGTGGTGACCGCAGCGGGCACCTCACGCATATCGCACGCCAGCTGTTCCTCCGACGTGCGGCCGTGGAAGAAGCCATGCCCCCTCCCCTGTTGCGCCAGGCCATGCCAGGTGATCACCTGTACCTGGTGACCATGGACCGCACCGCTCACCAACGGGATCCGTAGCGACCGGCAGGTACGCTCGATCAACCCACGTGCCGCGAGGTCGTCGGTGCAGTCGGCCACCACCGCGCTGCCCGCAAGCAGCCCCTCGATGTTGTGCGCATCCACGAAACGGTGCTCGGCGGTCCAGCGCACCGCGTGGCGCATGGCCCGTAGCCGCTCCACCGCAGCCACCACCTTGGCGCGGCCCACATCGTCCGTGGTGTACAAGAGCTGTCGTACAAGGTTCTTCGCCTCCACGGTATCACCATCGACCACGGTGATGGCCGGAACGGACATGGCCGCAACGAGTGGAAGCAGGGCACAGCCCGTTCCTCCCGCACCGATCACGGTGATGAAGCCGTTCGTAGCGCTGTTGTCCGCCGTGTCGATCACCGGCGCAAGGTACACCCGCTCAAGTAGGCGACCTTATCCAACCGGCGTTCCGAGCCCTGGTATCGCGACCCGATCATTCAACGGACCCACAGGACACGTCCACCGAACCGGCCAGGGTCTTGGTCTGACCATTCATTTCGTTGTGGACACGGGCCTGGAAATGTGCCCTCAGGCGACGTGTGCCGGCATCATAGCCATCGATCACGAGCCAGCCCGCACTATCGCCGATGGAAACGTAGGGTGTACCGGCGTTCAAGAAAAGGACCGCGTTCGACGCCTCGGAGATCCGCTGTGTCCCGGTGGCGATACTATCGACCTGGATGGTGAAGGTGTTGCCCAGCAAGCTCACCCCGCTGATGCTCGCACTGGTGCCATCGGATACGGCGGTGATGTTGGCGTCGGCACAGAACGAAGTGCCGTCGAGGTCCACCTGGATGCGCGCCCCATCGGAGCCGCAGGTTTCGGGAACAAGGCCGATCTCTTCGGCGACCTCCTTGCCCACCTTGGCACAGGAGGCGAACACGACAGCCGTTAGAACCAACAAGAACGTTGAGTGTATGCGCATGGTGATGGTGTATGACGCCCTTGTACGCCGAAGCCGGACCAAGGGATACGGCACCCTGAAAGAGCGAACGCCCGTGGTACGCGGTACCACGGGCGTTCGAAAAGGCGTACTCGTTTATTGGAGCACCAACCGTGTGACCCGACGTCCGCCGGTGTGCTGTAGCGCAAGGGTGTAATCACCAGCGGCCAGATGGCTGAGGTCCACCACGGCCAGGCCGTGATCGCTCTTCAAGCTGGTGGTGTATACCTGGCGGCCCGAAACATCGAACACATCCAGTTCAAGCGCCACCTCGTCCTCCCCCATGGCGATGTTCACCGTGCCATGGGAGGGGTTCGGCCAGAGCCGATGGCCCTGCGTTCCAACACCATCGGCGATCGTGGTGGGACCGATGTTCACATTCACTTCGGTGCGGGAACCCTCGCAGGTGATGCTGGGGCTGGCCACCTCGAGGTCGTAGAAGAAGTAGTAGTACGCCGTGGCGTTGGCCCCGGTAACGGAACTGCTGGTCATGCTACCCAAGGTGCCCAGGGCATAGGGGTACGCGGGGTTGCTGCCCAGACCATCGCGCCACAGGCCCGGGCTGCCGCCCACACAGCGCAAGCCGTACGGTCCACCTGCGGGAACGCTGAAGTTCAGTTCCACGCGCTGCTCACCGGTAGGGATCTCGAAGGTTCCCATGGCGATCGTGGCCCCGGTGTTCCGGTCGATCACCGCGATGGTGCGTTCGCCGGTACTGTTGGCGTACACCTTCACGCTGCGGATGACCATATCCTCATAGGCGGTGAACACTTGGTAATAGTCGGTGTTGGTCTGGTACACACCGCTGTTCGACTTGTTCGGGCGACCGCCGTAGGCCACATCACCACCGTGGGTCATGCTCGCGGAGGCCCAGTAGGTCGCGTCGGAGGAAAGCTCAGGGGTCACGAACGTGTTACCGGTGGCGATCGCTGTACCACCCACCGCCACATCGTACCACTGGATGCCATCGCCCTCCGCATAGAGTTCGGCGCTGCTGTTCACTCCGGTCATCACATCATCGGCCAGCGGAGCGTCCGGTGCGGCGAACAGGTCGAGCACCACCGGTGCACTGATGAAGGTTCCGCAGGCTCCCGGCACTGATACGGTATACGTTCCCGAGGTGGTCACCTCGATGGTACGGGTGGCTCCCAAGCCATCGCTCCAGGTGTATCCATCCGCCTCGGAAGAGGTCAGCTCCACAGGGTTGCCTTCGCAACCGTGCACATCGCCGATCACCGACACCGTGGGGGTCTCGTCCGGATCCAAGGGCACATTGATGCTCGCCGAGCCGGTGCATCCGGAGCCATCGTCGATCACCACCGAATACACGCCAGGCTGTTCCACCGTGATCTCCTGGGTGGTGGCCCCGGTGTTCCACAGGAACGAACCCGCTTCGTTCACGCTCAGCACCACGGGTGCGCCACCTGTGCACAACACCGGCGCACCCACCGGACTGATGCTGGCCACAGGGCTGATGCACGTGTTCTCCACGATGGTGATCGCTTGGTCCACGTTCAGGTCCTCGAAGGTCTCCTCCAAGCCGCTGGGCCAGCGAACGGTGAGCGTTGGTATCGTGGAATGTTCGCCCAGGCCGAAGCTGCAAGCGAAGGTGGTCACCATGCCGTAGCTCTCACCGGCCTTCACCTCGCGCACTTGGGTGCCCCAGGGGCCGGTGATCCGCACCTGCGCGCCCACCGCATCGCGATTGCTGATGGTCCCTTGAAGGCGTACCGTGAGCCAGTGGTTGTCGTTGCCATCGTTCAGCCACAACCGGTCGGGCTGGTTGGCATCGGTGGTCACGTACCCGGTACCGTAATTGGCGAACACATCGGTGAACCCGTCGTTGTTCAGGTCGCCGGTGGCGAAGCTGTGCATGGCCCGGCCTGCGGGGAAAAGACCACTGATCGGGGTGAAGGTGCCGTCGCCGTTCCCCTTGAAGAAGTACTCCACACCACCGGCGATGAGGACATCCAGGAATCCATCGTTATCGAAGTCCACGAACTTGCTCTGTAGGAAGAAGCCCGTGTACTCCATGCCACAGCCCGCGGTGACATCCACGAAGGTGGTGTTGTCCACGTTCTCGAACAGTTGGATGGTGGCATCGTGGTTGGTGGCCACCATGTCGAGGTCGCCATCGTTGTCATAATCGCCGAAGTCGGCCGTCCACGTCTGGTTCCTGATCTCCAGGCCATAGGCCGCCGCCTGATCCGCAAAAGCATTGGACCCGTCGTTCACGAACAACCGGTTCCACCGCCGTGGGTCGCTGGAGTTGTTCACTCCCTGGCGGCACTTGGCGATGTACAGGTCCAAGTCGCCATCGCTATCGAAATCGGTGAAGCAGCTGCCGTAGTTGCCGCTCATGTCCGAGCTCGGGTTGGTGGCCCAGTTGAAGTGCGTCGTGTTCAAGTTCAGGTCGCCGTTGACATCGGCGAGCCACACGTTGTTCGGCCCCACGTCGTTGCAGGCGAACACGTCCAAGGCCCGATCGTTGTTGATGTCGCCGATGCTCATGGCCTGTTGGTAGATGGACGGGCCGGTCAACTGGTTCAGCACCCCGGTTCCGATGCCCGAGATCCGCATGTAGTGCGTGCCGTCGTAGTTGCCACCGCTCACCACGTCCTTGTGGCCATCGTTGTCGATGTCGGCAATGGCCCAGCCCCATTGGGCGGCATTGCTCATCGAGCCATAATCATGCATGGTGAAGCTGCCGTCGGGATTCTGGTAATCCACGTGCAACACCCGTGAATTGTGCAGGATGGCCAGGTCGTCGAGGCCATCCCCGTTCATATCCACCACCCCCATGCAGCCACCGCTGGCGGTGACGGCGCTCTTGCGCGCCGAGGCGTTGGTGAAACTCAGTTGCGCCCAAGCGGACGAGGCCGACAGGGACATCAGGCAAAGAAGCACGTATTGTTTTCGCATATCGGAGGGATGGAACGTGGATCGGTGAAAGAACGTTTCACCAGGCCGAAGATAGAGGGCCGGGGATCAGCCCACCAGCCCTTCCGACCCGTTGTCTTGCGATCCTGATGGTTCGGGGAGGACCTCGGCCGGGTCGGTCATGGTCTGGCGGCGGATGCTCTCGCGGTGCACGGCATCCATGAACCCCTGCACGAAGGCCTCGCTGAGGCCCAGTTGTGCCGCGAGCCGCAGTTGGCGTTCCATGACCCACTCCCAGCGCTCGGGTTGCAGGATGGCCACCTTATGCTCGCGCTTATGGTCGCCGATGCGCGCAGCGATATCCATTCGCGCCCCCAGTTTCTGGGCGATCTCCTCATCGAGCCGATCGATCATCTCGCGGAGCTCCGCGAGCCGATCGCGCATGCCCACCGTGGGCCTGGCCTTTCGAAAGATCAGCCGCTGCACCAGGTCGCCATAGGCCGCCGGGGTCAACTGCTGTTCGGCGTCGCTCAAGGCGGTCGTGGGATCGGCGTGCACCTCCACCATCAGCCCACTGAACCCAAGGTCCATGGCCTGCTGCGCAACACCTTCCAGACCCTCGCGTTGGCCGCTGATATGGCTGGGATCACCGATGATCTCCAGCTCCGGGAAGGCGGCCTTGAGGCGGATGGGGAACTCCCACATCGGGTTGTTCCGGTAGGTGGTCCGTTCGAACCACGAGAACCCCCTGTGGATGGCCGCCAACCGACGAACCCCCGTGCGGTCCAGGCGTTCCAAGGCTCCGATCCAGAGTTGTAGGTCGGGGTTGATCGGGTTCTTGACGAACACCGGCACATCCACCCCGCGCAAGGCATCGGCCACGGCTTGCACACTGAACGGATTCGGCGTGGTACGCGCCCCGATCCAGAGCATGTCCACCCCGCCCCGCAAAGCGGCTTCCACATGGTCGGCCGTGGCCACCTCCACCATGGTGAGCAGGCCGGTCTCCGCCTTCACCCTGCGCAGCCATGGCAACGCGGCCTCACCAACACCTTCGAACGCTCCAGGGCGTGTCCGTGGCTTCCAGACACCCGCCCGGAACACATGCACCGAACCGGTGGCCGCAAGCCCTTGTGCCGTGGCCATCACCTGTGCTTCGGACTCCGCGCTGCATGGCCCGGCGATCATCAACGGCGACGGAAGGTCAAGCCCCCAGCTCCGGAATGGCCGTGGACGCATGGTGGAGACCGGCGTGCTGGACATCGCGCAAAGGTAGATCCCCTCCCGACCAACGCACGGTCACCGCATCACCGCCGGGATCCTGCAGAACTTCCGACCTTCGCCCTGAACACCGTATCGCAGACCATGTCGCACCGCTTCCGAACCGCCTCGCTCGCCGCCGCCTTGTTCGCGGCGATATCCACCACCGCACAGACCAAGTCGCCCTTCACCTACCAGGACATGCTGATGCTCGACCGCATCAGTGGTCTGGCCGTGGACCCTGCCGGCACCGCCGCGCTGTTCAACGTGCGCGCCACCGACATGGAGCAGAACCGCGGGGTGAACAGCCTGTGGATGAAAGACCTGAAGGACCTGACGAAGCCCGAGGTGAAGCTGCCTGCGGGCGAGGGTGGTGCGCACGATGTGCAATGGGCCGCCGATGGCAGCGGCTTCTATTTCCTCAGCGGCCGCGGAGAGGGTGGCACCACGCAGGTGTGGAAGGCCGACGCGCAAGGCGCCAGCGCCTCGCAGGTAACGCGCCTCCCGCTGGATGTGCAGACCTACCGCGTGGGACCGGATGGCTCCGGTGTGGTCGTGGCCCTGTCCGTGTTCCCCGAATGTGGTGCGAACGCCATCGGCTGCACCCTGGCGCGCATGAAAGCACAGGAAGAAGTGAAGAGCACCGGCCAGGTGCATGACCGCCTGTTCCTGCGCCACTGGGACACGTGGAAGGACGGCACACGGAACCACCTCTACTACGTGCCACTGAAAGAACCCAATGCCCAACCCGTGCCCTTGATGCCCGGCTTCGACGGCGACTGCCCCACCATGCCCTTCGGCGGCAACGAGGACTTCACCATCAGCAAGGACGGCCGTACCGTGTTCTTCAGTGCACGCGTGGCGGGAAGGAACGAGCCGTGGAGCACCAACTTCGATCTCTACAGCGTACCGGTGACCGGTGGCGCACCGAAGAACATCACGGCCGCAAACCCCGCATGGGACGCGGCACCCGTGATCTCGCCCGACGGCACCAAGCTCGCCTACAAGGCCATGGCACGCCCCGGCTACGAGGCCGATCGCTTCCAGCTGAAGGTGATGGACCTGGCCACCGGCACGGTCTCCGATGTGGCACGGGCCTGGGACCGTAGCGCGGCCGGCCTCGCCTGGAGCCGCGATGGGAAAAGCCTGCTCGTCACCGCCGACGACATCGGCAAGCACCGCCTTTTCCGCATCGATATCAAGACCAGCACCGTAACGGCGATCAGCACCGATGGCCACCTGGATGCCTTCGCAGAAACACCCAAGGGCTTCGTGTTCCAGAAGAGCGGACTGCATGGACCGGCCCAGCTGTACGCCAGCGCGCCCAAGGCGAGGATGATCGACGCAAGCGCCACCGTACTCACCCAGGTGAACGCTTCGCTGAAGGACAAGGCGCTCGGAGCCTACGAGCAGTTCAGCTTCAGCGGATGGAACAACGAAACGGTGTACGGCTACGTGCTGAAGCCGGCGAACTACGAGGAAGGAAAGAAGTACCCCGTGGCCTTCCTGATCCACGGCGGACCGCAGGGCAGCTTCGGCGAGATCTGGAGTTATCGCTGGAACGCCCAGACCTACGCGGGCCAGGGCTACGCGGTGGTGATGATCGACTTCCATGGCAGCACCGGCTACGGCCAGGCCTTCACCGACGCCATCAACCAACATTGGGGCGACCGTCCGCTGGAGGATCTGCAGAAAGGGCTGGCCTTCGCCCTGGGCAAGTACGCCTTTCTCGATGGCAACAACGTGGCGGCGCTGGGGGCCAGCTACGGAGGCTTCATGATCAACTGGATCGCCGGGGTGTGGAACCAGCCCTTCAAAGCCCTCGTGTCGCACTGCGGCATCTTCGACACCCGCATGATGGGCTACGCCACGGAAGAACTCTGGTTCACCAACTGGGAGAACGGAACCGATGTCTTCAGTCAGCCCGCCGAGTACGACATCTTCAACCCCATGCTGCACGCACCGAACTGGCGTGTACCCCTGTTGGTGATCCATGGCGACAAGGACTTCCGGGTGCCCCTGGAGCAAGGCATCGGCAGCTTCACCGCCTGCCAGGCCAAAGGCATCGAAAGCAAATACCTGCGCTTCCCCGACGAGAACCACTGGGTGCTGAAGCCGCAGAACTCCATGCAATGGCACAAGGAGGTGTTCGGGTGGCTGGAGAAGCACATCGGTGGGGGGCGGTAGGGAAGGGCCTTGTCTTTACACGACAACGTCACACTCGCATGACCTCTTTGGAACTGCGCTCTCGCCTTCACGCCTTGATCGATTCGTTGAAGAGCGAGGAATTGCTGCAACGCGTGCATGATCTCTTGGCCGATTCTGGTGAGGGCAAAGGGGAGGGCGTGTGGGCAACCTTGTCCGAGACGGAGCGGGAGCGTGTGCTGAAGGCCTATTCCACGGCCATGGATTCCCGCAAGCTATCCAGTACCGAAGAGGTGATAGCGCGGAGGGGATGAGCCTGAGCGCACGCTGGACACCAGAGGCCGAGACCAGTTTCCGAGCGATCTCGGACTTTCTTGAGAAGGAGTGGGGCGTTCGTGTGGCGGACGCGTTCGCATCGGATGTGGTGGAGACCATTGCGCTCTTGGAGGAATTCCCCAATGGCGGTGTCGTGTAAGTGCCTGATCTCAGCATCCGGAGCATTCTGGTGGCCCGGCAGGTCAGGCTGTTCTATGTGGTGAGGGAGGATGTGCTGATCGTACTGGAGTTCATCGATACACGCACCGGTCGCTTCCAGCAGTTGAGGGGCTGAACGGGCGTCCTTGGTATGGGAAGGGCGTTGTGCTCCTATCTTCGCCCCGCGTTCTTTCCATCGCTTATCCAGAAAGGCAGAGGGACTGGCCCTGTGAAGCCTTGGCAACCGTCCGGTGGGCAACCATCGGGAAGGTGCCAAATCCAGTCCCGCCAAGGTCGCCAGACCGAGGCGGGAGAAGATGAGCCGTGATCAGGTCGCGATCTCCTTTGGGAACAGTGCAGCCTCATCCGGTTCATCGGGTGGGGCTTTTGTCTTTCTGGTGAAGGTGTGATGAGGTGACGAGGTGAGGAAGAGAAGAGCAAACGAACTCGTTCTCACCGCTTCTCCTCCTCACTTCCTCTCTTCTTCTCGTATAGAGCGACCGGAAAGCACGAACGATTGTGAACGCATGACCATATTAGAACGCATCGCCCAAGAACGCATCCTGGTCCTCGACGGCGCCATGGGCACCATGATCCAGCGCCTCGGCCTCACCGAGGAGGACTTCCATCCCAAGGGCATGGAGGAACACAAGATCCTGCTCAAGGGCAACAACGAACTGCTCTCGCTCTCGCGGCCCGACGCGATCCGCAAGATCCATGAGCAATACCTGGAGGCCGGTGCCGACATCATCGAGACCAACACCTTCAGCGCCACCAGCATCGCGCAGGCCGAGCACGAATGCAGCCACCTGGCCCGCGAGATGAACCTGGCCTCGGTGCGCCTGGCCAAGGAAGCCTGCGCCAAGTACACCGCGCTGGATCCCGCGAAACCGCGCTTCGTGGCCGGGGCCATCGGGCCCATGAACAAGACCGCCTCGCTCAGCCCCGATGTGAACGACCCCGGCTTCCGCGCCGTCACCTTCGACCAGCTCGTGGCCGCCTACAAGGAACAGGTGGAGGCCATGCTGGATGCCGACGTGGACATCCTGCTCGTGGAGACCATCTTCGACACGCTCAACGCCAAGGCCGCCTTCTACGCCATCGACGAGGTGTTCGAAGCGCGGGGCAAGCGTGTGCCGCTCATGTGCAGCGTCACCATCACCGACGCCAGCGGGCGCACCCTCAGCGGCCAGACCATCGAGGCCTTCCTGATCAGCATGCAGCATGTGCCGCTCTTCAGCATGGGCCTCAACTGCGCGCTGGGCGCGGCCCAGATGCGTCCCTACCTGGAGGTGATCGCCGAGCAGAGCCCCTGCCGCGTGAGCATCTACCCCAACGCCGGCCTGCCCGACCAGATGGGCGAGTACCGCGAAACGCCCGATGTCACCGCGCGCCTCGTGGGCGAGTTCATGGCCAACGGCTGGGTGAACGTGGTGGGCGGCTGCTGCGGGACCACGCCGGAGCATATCGCGGCGCTGGCGGCTGAAGCGAAGAAGCATCAACCCCGGACGACGGAAACAATTGCGATCAATTCCTGATTGCTAATTCCTGATTGCCCTGTGCGATCGCAATCAGGAATTAGCAATCAGGAATCAGGAATTA
>CAUJED010000033.1:0-4516 GCA_963169535.1 Bacteroidota bacterium
GCGGTCATCGCTTGCTCTCATTCGCCCATACTTTGTTGCTCCTCAGTCGGATACTTCGATCCAGTATCCTCTCTTCGGAGCGCCTCGTCTGGACGAATGATAGCGGCGCGCGCCATCCGTTCGAGGTTCTTCGAGGCACCCATAAGGAGGTTGGCTCGCCTTGGATAGGCGCCGGGATGTGCCTCCTCTTCCATGGCGACAACACCGGGTCCACTGCGTGGGTCGCATGGCGATATCAGGGGAAAGGACCGCACGGAGCGGTCCTTTCCCAATGACATTACTCTTTCACGAAGGAGTGGATGCTTTGTACCTCATCCATTCCGTTGGTCAGTACCAGCAGGTAGGCACCAGGGTCCAGGTTATTCACCGGGACCGCATAGGGTCCTTTTTGCTCGGCGAAGGCAAGCACCTGCAGCGTGCGACCAGTGGCGTCCATGATCCGCATGGTGTATTCGCCCAGGTCATTGGCCACGGTCACGTACACCATGTCCTTTGCCGGGTTGGGCATGAGCATCACCTGGCTGCCTATGGGGCGGTAGGTGGTGTTGACCGTGTTGGAGCGAAGGCTCGAACCATCGAGATCCACCATGGTGATCCGGTAGTGGTTGGTGCCGCAGCGTGGTGCGTTGTCCACGAACCGGTAGTCGGTTACGCTGGTGCTGTTGATCGCTGCGTCCACCGTGCCTATCGGATGGAACTCCTCCCCATCGAACGACCGTTCCACGAGGAAATGGTGGCTGTCGCTTTCCGACAAAGTGGACCAGGTCACGTTCACCTCTCCATGGCTTTGGGCCGCTTGTAACCTTACGAGCTCCACGGGCAGCACCGTGCAGTCCAACGAGGCCCCACCCGATAGTTGCCAGGTAAGGTTGAAGGCTTGTCCATTGGACGAGAAGTTGTCCACGTACAGGATGTAGACCTGGCCGGCGGTCACGGTGAGCGGACTCACCCAGCGGTCGCCACCAGCCCCTTCGGAGGTATCGCCCGCGCCATTGCCCAGCCCCGTGGGGCCCGTAGGTGCAGCGTAGGAGCAACGCACCGGCGGGCTGGGGGGTGGGCAGCTCACACTCGACATCGGCCCCCACACGGCGAAGTCGTAGTCGGTGGCGGTGACCGGAGCGATGGAGAAGCCCACCGTGCCCGATGCGCTGGGCGAGAAGTAGTACCAAGTGCCCTGGCGTTCGCCGGAGGAGAGGCAACCTTGGTTGGCCGTGTTCAGGTCCACGATATTGCCCGTGTTGCTGCTGTTGTTGTTGAAGGCCTGGCCGTTGCAGATCGTGGTGCCTCCGTTGCAGTCCTGCGGGGCGGCCGGAGGAGGTTGGCAGTTCACGAGTTGGGCGAAGGAGGGGCCTGCCGGTGGCGCTGCGCCGGAGTTGAAGTAAGTGCCACCACCGAGGATACCCAGCGAGTAGCTGTTCTCACCCTGGAAAGGGCCGGAGGCATCGTAGGACAGCTCGATGAAGTCGCCGATCATCATGCCCAGAAGGACCTGGGTGTTCGAGCCACCTACGGTATAGTAGGTCCAAGCACCGCCGTTGATGCGGACGCCGACATTGGAGGTTCCCCAGCCATCGCCGAAGCTATCGAAGAGGTTGAGCACGTATACGCAATCCCCGGTAGGTGGCGGTGGTGGGGTACGAGCGCAGATGGAGAAGGTGCCCGGATTGTCATTCCCATACTCCCAGAATCGGACATAGACCGTGCTGCCCGGCGCTAATCCAGAGGCGGTGATCATCGGCATCAATCCGGTGCCTCCATCGTCGTCACAGACTTCCTGGGTGAAGGGGCCGGCACAGCTCGGTGCGGTGTACAGGGCCATACCACCGTCGGTGATCACACCGGTGTTCGTTTCGATGATGAGGTTGCCACTGGCCGGAACGACCATCCTGAACCAGACATCGCCACCGGCGTAATTCGCGCAGGTGGGGGCGGGTGGACCGGCGGTGGCCATGGCATTCACCGTGGTGGCCGTAGTGTTCACACACGATGTGTTCACCGGGAGGAGGGTCGCACCGCAGGGGTTGTCGTTCGCGGGTGGAGGCGGTGGGTTGGTGGCGCAGATACTGAACGTGCCATTGTTATCGCCTCCTTTCTCCCAGACCCTGATATACACCGTGGATCCTGGGGTAAGGCCACCCACGGAGATCTGAGGCATCAGCCCATTGGGGCTGTCGTCATCATCGCATTCGATCAAGGTGAAGGTCCCACTGCATCCGGTGGCCGTATACAAGGCCATACCACCGTCGGTGATGACACCGGTGTTCGTATTCACCAGGATCTGGCCCGATGCCGGAACTGTGGCGCTATACCACACATCATTCCCTACATAGTTCGCACAAGGTGGCGGTGGTACGGCCGAGGTGTTCGTGGCATTCAAGGTGGTTCCGGTCACGAACGTACAGCTGGCGTTAACGGTGAGCGGTATAGCTCCGCAGGGGTTGT
Organism: Bacteroidota bacterium; assembly: GCA_963169535.1. Taxonomy (GTDB): domain Bacteria; phylum Bacteroidota; class Bacteroidia; order Flavobacteriales_F; family PHOS-HE28; genus PHOS-HE28. The sequence goes on from CAUJED010000033.1 coordinate 2,443, forward strand.
CGTTGGCCGGTGGCGGTGGTGGTGGTCCGCAGGTGATGTTCGCGGTCCAACCAGCCGCATTGATACTACCATCGGAAGTGAACCGGAGAGTTAGGCATCCCCCGGGATCATTGGAGGTCAGAGCTGGTGGTAGTGTCGTTCCAGAGTAGGTTCCGATGATCGGAGCTCCGATCGAGGGGCCGTTGTGAATGTAGACCACATCGAAGGTGGCTTCCGTGGCGAACGCGGTGAAGGTGATGGTGACCACTTGTCCGGCAACAGCAGGGCAATAGGTGGCGACGAAATTTGCGCTGTTGCCGTAGTTGCCAGCCCCACCGGGGTCGGTAACGACGGTCCCACATGCCGGGGGCGGCGGGGGGGGCGAGTAAGCGCAGATGCTGAACGTTCCGTTGTTGTCACTCCCATATTCCCAGAATCGGATATAGACCGTACTGCCGGGTGCCAGACCGGTACGCGTGATGGAAGGCATCAGCCCATTGGCACTGTCATCATCGTCGCATTCGATCAGGGTGAAGGTGCCTCCGCATGCGGTGGCACTGTAGAGCGCCATGCCGCCGTCGGTGACCACGCCGGTGTTCGAATCGATGATCAGCTGCCCATTGGCGGGGACCACCGCCGTGAACCAGACATCGCCGCCGTTGTAGTTGGCACAGCCCGGTGCCGGTATCCCCGGGGTGGCCGTAGCCGCAGCGTTCGTCCGGCTGGAGAACGTGCAACTGGCCCCCACCGTGAGCGCGATGGCGTTACAGGGGTCGTCGTTCGCGGGCTGAGCGCGAAGCCCGAGGAATGGAAGCAAGAGGAGCATCACCGTGATCCAACGGTAATGGACAGGGGACTGAATTCGGTCCTTGGGGCTGGGTAGGTTCCCTTTCATTGTGCAAGCGGGTTCTGGGCTTCACAGATGAGGAGAACATCTGGTGGTGGAACGGTCTTCGAAACCCATGGTCCGGTGTGTGAGACCATCGGAACATGGGGGTACTTGTGAGGGCTATTGCCGTACAGGTATCAGATCGGGTGGTGGCAGGATTTGGTCAGCAGCGGGTGTCTTCTATGGATAGGGACGATCCGAGCAAGAGAAGGATGCCTCTTCTGGCACGCATTCCTCAACATCGCTCCTGTGTGTACGCGGGATCGTACGAGGTCGCCCGGGCTCCGGGGCGCCTGCCTGGCCCGCAAGGTGGCCCAGGATCGACCCTTCCGACGGGGCCATGTTCCAACAAAGGTGGGTAGGGGTCATGCCATGCACGCTATTGTTCGTTGATCAAGGTTCGCCGTTGGTCCGGACCATCTCCGATGGTGCCTTCGGTGGTGGTGGCCGCATCGGACCGGTGCGGCGCAAGGTGCAGGGGTCTGCTCTGGCAGTGGGTCATGTTCACTTGTTCCAAGAAGGCTCGGAATTCCGTTTCGCTCCTTGGCCCCGAGAACCGGACTTTGATCTCTTCCTCGCCGAAGCTGCTCACCGCCTCGGCATCGACCCGTTTCAGGGTCTCCATGAACCGTTTTTGTTCCACTTGGGAATCCGGGCCGCAGTGGATGCGGAAGGCTGTGTTCGACTGTGCCATGCCAAAGCATGGCGCCACGAGGAATAGGGCTGGAATGACCGTGCGCAGCATCCTTTGGTTAAGTGTGTGACCAATATAGAAAAAATCCATGGTCGGTCCACCCACACCGGATCAACGTATCAACGGCTGCGCTGTCGGATCCCGGCTTGTTGCGTCACTTCCGCACGAAGATGCCATAGCCCAAGGGTTCGTTGGCCCCGTTGAATGCGAACACCGTGTAGACCCCTGGGTACAAGCTGGCGATCGGTATGTGGACCGGTCCGTTGATCGTGGGCTCGGTCCATGCGTTGAGGATACGGCCGGTGGCATCGTGCAGTTGAAAGTGCACCGGTTCCGAGGTGGGTGTCATGGCCAGTTCCAGGTGGTCCGTGGCCGGGTTCGGGGCCAGGGTGAGTTGGCGTGTCGGCGTGATGCTCGCGGAGACCACCGACGAGTAGAAGTACGATCCATCGCCCCCCAGTTGTTTGATCCGGTAGTAGTTGAAGCCGCGCAAGGGCTGGTGGTCCATGAAG
>CAUJED010000034.1:0-3776 GCA_963169535.1 Bacteroidota bacterium
CTCTTGCGCATGGCTCCACTCAGTACATTGAAAACGGCCTGCTTCTTCAGCTCCTCGCTGTACTGCCTGTTCACTCTGAACTCCTTTGAAAGTCCCATCTTCGGTTGGTTGTTGGTGTCAACCTATTTCAGGACAAGACAAAGGAGGCTGCAACCATCATCACTACTTCACCTCTTCACTTCTTCACTTCTTCACCTCTTCACTTCCTCACCACTTCACTTCCTCACCTCGTCATTTCTTCACTTCCACGCCACCTGGATCCGCCAGTGCCGTGAGCGGGTCAACGGTCACCTGGCCGAACGGGGAAGCCGGAAGCAGAAGGGGCCGCCCCTTACGAGACAGCCCCTTCGCGCGGAGGTCGTACTACGCGTTAACGCTGGATGACCAAGCGTTCGGTATGTCGCATTTGCCCTGCGTTGAGGTGCACCACGTATACGCCATTGGAAAGCGTACCGTTGAGTTGGAGCGTGGTGTTCACCTGTCCATCGGCCACCACCAGGCGCTGTTCGGCCACGCGTTTCCCGGTCAGGTCGTAGATGACGAGGTTCACGGGATCGGTCTCATCGACCTGGGTGATGTTCACGAAGAGCTGATCGCCCTGATTGGGGTTGGGATAGAGCGTAACGGAACCCGGGAGGCCGGCCGCCAAGGCGTTACCACCACCTTGGAACTCCTCGCAGCCCGCGATGGTCACATCACACAGCTTGCCCCAATCCTCGGTGTCGGCACAGGCGGTCGCTTGATCGACCGTGGCCGGACCGAAGCACCACGTAGCACCACCATTGAGGCTCACGCGCACATCCACCGTGTAGATCTTGCTGCACTGAAGAAGGGTACCGGTGGTCCAGTTGAGCACCAGTTGCGCGCTCTTCTGCGGCGGACGTACGATGCAGATCCCTTCTCCCGGAATGCGGAAGCGGAACTGGTAGCGTACGTTGCTGCTGGCCACCGCTGGCACAGGCTGCGGCGGGTTGGCATAGATGCGGTTCGCCGGACGGCTCGCCCCACCGAACTCGCGGATCACCCCACAGCTGTAGTCGCTGGTGTTCGCTGGATCATCCTGCAGCTTCACACGGGGGCAAGCGGCCAGGGTCGGGTCGATCTTGAACAGGCAAGCCGCACCGAACGGCAGGTTGGTACCAGCCACGCGTCCACGGATCCGCACGTTGAGCAGGGTATTGGCAGGGATGTGCGGGGTAGCACCACCGTTCACCCAGCCGTTCACCTTGAAGTGGCAGGCACGCAGGGCACCGGTGCCATATCCATCGCTCGTAGCGTGGCTGCGGAAGCGGCGGAAGTTGTAGCCTCCATTGGGGTCGAAGAACCAGAACTCGTACCCGCTGTTGGCGTTGTTCACCCCATACTGCGCGCTCACATCCACATTCTCGGTGGCCACGATGAACTTGTTGTTCACCCAGTCCAGCTTGTCGCAGCTGCTGTAGATGAGCTTGTCGTTACCCATGGGGACACAGAACGCGCCGTTGTCGTACGCGGTTCCGATGGCACTCACACCGCCATTGGTGAAGTTTCCGAAGTTGTCGATGATCCGGCGGCCATTGACCCCGCTCTCGCGCAGCTGGTAACCTCCGGTCACGAAACCGTCGCCACCGCTGTCGTACACACGGAGTCGGAAGCAGCCGATCGGCAGGCAGCAGGGTTCCACGATCGGCTCGGTGATACCGGTCTGGTAACCACTACCAGAGCATACCACGGTACCATCGTTCTGGTAGAGGATCTCCCAGCTCACTTGGTCGCTGTTGGCATCGGAGCGGATGTCGAGCACCACGTTCTGGGAGCAAGGCGTACCGACGCAGTTGCAGGACAGGTCGTAGACCTCATCGTTGGTATGGGGGTCGAGATCGTTACAGGGAGCGCCCGGCATGTCGGGGCCGCCAGGAACGCCGAAGCAGTCCAGGGGCACACCGGCGCAGGTGCAATCCGGTTGGTAGACATCGTCCACGGTGGAGGGGTTGCCATCATCGCAATCGGTTCCAGGCAGGGCGGTACCGCCGGGGGTGCCTTCGCAATCCAAGGCCACCCCTGCGCAGATGCAGCTGTTCTGCATGGTGTCGTTCCCGGTGAGCGGGTTGCCATCATCGCAGGGCGAGCCGGGCTCTGGCTGGCCGGGGCAGACATCGATGCAGTCCGGTGTTCCATCGTTGTCGCTGTCCACGAAGGTGTTCGCTGCACCGGGCGTGATGCAGGTGAGTACGAAGTCGGCACTGTTGTCGCCACTATCGGCACCGTCAGGCAGGCGTGAAAGACCAACGCCTGTCGATCCATTGGGGTCCGTGCCGGCACCGGAGCCTTCGGTGGTGGACATATCCCCTTCGTAGCTCAGTTGGTCGATGATATCGTTCTCGGCGGTGAGCAGGCGGATGCCGTCGGGGGCGCCGTTCTGGATCCCGTCCGTCGTGAAAGCGACCAAGCCCACACCGGGCACTGTGCTGCTGCCCACGATGTAGTGACCGCCAGCGCTCAGCGAGAAGCTGGGCAGGGTGATGGTGGCGTACACCGAGTTGGAGTTCCCGTTCCAAAGCTCCAGTTTCAGGCCTCCGAGCTCGACGGCCGAGCCACCGGTGTTCTTCAATTCGATGAATTCCTCGGTATCAGCGCCGGGTTGGTCATAGTCCACTTCGTTGATCACCAGTGACGGCGGGGGCAGGCACACCGGAGAGGTTCCGCTCACCACGATCGTTTCACACGGAGCCGTGAAGGTGATGGAATATCCGGTGCCTTCGGTGATCCCGCTCACGATGATGGAGCCATTGGACACGGTTCCGGGGTCATCGCCGCCGATGGTACCCGAGCCACTGTTGTTCACCACACTGGCTCCGGCTTGTACGCCGGTGTAGGGGATGGTCACCGTGTAGGTATCGGTGTTCTCCGTAAAGGCATCGCAGCTCGTGGAGGCCGAACCAAGGGACAACGCGCAGGCCACGGCCCCGGTATCGAAGAAGAAGTCGTCGATCATCATCCGTTCGCCGGAGGCTACGGTCCGCACCACCTGTACCACGAGGTTGCCAGGCGCCAATTGGACCGCGCCGGGAATGGTGTAGGAGAAGCTCTTCCATGCCGAGGAACCATCGAGGAACGTGTTATTGATGGTGACGAGCGCAGCGGAGAAGGTCGTTCCACCATCCGTGCTATAGCGCACTTCGGCGTTCACCTCGGGGCTGCCGTCCCAGCGGCGCACTTTGAAGCCGAACTGGGTCACGGTGGCGTTGCCGTTGTAGGTGGCACGCCAGTCGGTGGTCACGTTCTGGTTCAGGCGCCAGGCGTACACGTCCAAGGCTGTAGGGGTGCCATCGGCCAAGGTCGCGATCTCGGTGCGCAGCCCAGGGCCTCCGGTGAAGGACCAGTCGCTCTCCGCATAGAGGTGGTCGGTGGCATAGCTGGTCAGGGCCGCGGATCCCGCGGTCCAGTTACCGGCCACGTCGAAGCTGATGGTGGTGAGCGATGGTGCCGGTTCGCAAACGGGCGCAGCCCCCGATGCGGAAAGCGCACCGCAAGGAGCGGAGAAGGCCACATCATACGCATCGGCCTCGCTGATACCGGTGATCGTGATGGTGCCATTGGCAGTCACCGCGGGGTCATCGCCACCGAGGGTACCCGAGCCGCTGTTGTTGCTCACTACCACCCCGGCTTGAGAGCCCGAATACGCGATGCTCAGGTCGTAGGTATCGCCGGGGCCTGCGGTGATGGTGTTGCAGGTGGCGGTGATGGTGCCCAAGGTGATGCCGCAAGCGGGTACGCAGGAGGGTGAGGTGCCACTC
>CAUJED010000035.1:0-17672 GCA_963169535.1 Bacteroidota bacterium
GCTGATCCTCCTGGCCACGTGGGCGGGCATCCGCTGGCTGGGACCCGCCACAGCACTACAGGCCTGGGCTATCGGGCTGTTCTGGCTCGGGCTCACGCTCGGGTTCGAGTTCGGTGCGGGGCATTTCCTGTTCAAGAAACCGTGGGGCGAACTGTTGCTCGATTACGACCTCACCCAGGGCCGCATCTGGGTGTTGGTGCCGATCGTGACAGCGGTGGCGCCGTGGTGGATGGCGAAGCTGCGGGGAACGTTAGGCTGACCGGGCCAGGGCTGCAGCACCGACCTTCGCGCTATGGAAAAGGCCGATCTGGTCACGCACCTACGCGATCTGCTGGAGCAGCGTACCACATCGCTGATGGCCGAGCTGGCCACAACACGAGAGGCACGCAACAGCGACACCAAGAGCAGTGCTGGTGACAAGCATGAGGTCGGTCGGGCCATGGTCCAACAGGAACTGGACCAGTTGGAGGCGCGGCTGTCGACCGTATGGTCCATGCAGCAGGAGCTGGCACGCCTCCAGGTGGATGGCGTTCACCAGCAGGTGGGTCTTGGAAGCCTGGTGACCACGGAACATGGCACCTACTTCGTCGCCATTGGCCTGGGAGCTCTTGAGTTGGATGGTGAACGCTGCTACATCATCTCCTTGGCCTCGCCGCTGGGGCAGGCGTTGAGGGGCAAGCGCTCAGGCGAGACGATCACATTCAACGGTGAACGCCGTACGATCATATCGGTCCAATGAGCGGTCAGGGCAGCCGCGTACCAAACGCAACCCGGCACCGGGATCTCCTACGGCTTCACGTTCACGGAGTAGGCGCGCGAAGGGGCAGTGCCCCCACGGTGGTTTGGCCGCTCCGCGCCTTCACCCCCCGCTGCTGCGGGTCTGTGACCCGTGGCCCTCACGCCAAAACCTCCCCAACCCTTCCCCGTATCGCCGCCTCGAACTTGGCCCAGCTTAGGTCCGGATCCGGTTCGCGCACGCCGTGTGCACCTTGCTTGGGGTTCACCACAGCGTACCATGCCGCGTTGTAGAGGCGCTTCATGAGCAAGCGGCGCAGCCAGATAGCCGCACGCTGTTGGTAGGTGGCGCCCACGAAGGCCTCGTCCACGGGGAAGTGCGGCTGTTTGAGGCTCTTGCCGCCGCCGCGCGATTTGTCATCGTCTTGCATGAAGAACACGAAGCCGAGCCAGGGCGGCCGCGTGCCGATCAGCCCTTGCTCCGCCGCTTCCAAGAGGTCCGTGGCGTTGCCGAGGGATTCCTCGGTGCGGTTGTTCATGTTGTTGCCGTAGCTGCCCAGGATGCTCTTGAACTCCACGGCCGCCACCAGTACTCCCTTGTGGACCACCACCACGTCCCACTTCTTCTGCGGGCGGTAGTAGCCGGGGATCTCCAGGTTGCGTCCGCCGCAGTGCACGCTCTCGGGCGGCATGCCGGCATCGATGAAAATGCCACGGACCAATTCGGAGAGCGGATCCAGATGACGTCCGGAGGTGACACCGGCGCGCAGGCCCAGGTCCTTGTTGCCTCCTTCGCGGGCCTTCTTCTCGGCCTTGCTGCGCAGCTTCCACAGCGCCAACACTTCCTTGCGCGGGTCCTTCTTCATCACTTGGAACGGGGCAGTGCGTTCAGCCCATACGCCAGGAGTGCCGCCTGTGTAGCACCCGCCCTGTCGCGGTCGCGGAAGGCTTGCCTGAGCGCGTTGCTCAGGTCATCGTTCAAGCTGCCGGGCGCAGGTACGCGGATCATACGCAAGTACTGCGACTGGAAGCGCATGGTGCCGTTGCGCATTTTCACGCCGTAGGCCCGCACGAAGAGTTCGGCCACTTCGGAGAGCAGCAGGCCACCCAGCACTTCGAGGTCCCAACCGGTGCTGGTGATCCAGTACAGGTTGTGGTGCGGGTAATGCTGCGTATCGAGCACCGGCGAGATGGTGCTGCTCATGTCCTGCAACACCAGCTTGGGCCGGTCACGTAGGCCGCGATGTACTTTGTCGATGGTGGCGTACCAGCGGTGCTGCTGCTTCTGGGCCACGTGGCGCTTCTTGAGCACAACGGCATGCTGGAGGAAGTAGGCCTTGAGCTTGGGGTAGGCCATCAGCTCCACGAGCTGGCCTGCTTCATCCCAAGGGTTCACGAGGTATTCACCCTGCCACTGTACGCGACCAGTGGTGATATCCGCCGATGTGAGCAAGGGGATGAGCTGCTCGGGTTCTATGCCCTGTGCATCATTGGTGATGAACACATCATCCGCACCGGTGGCGATGCCGATGCCGACCTTGGTGCTCGTGGCCGTGTCCTCCAAGGGCTGGAAGCGCTCGGCCATGTCCTCCAGAAAGGCCAGCACTTCAGGTGAACCACTCGGCCAGATCTCATCCGTGCGGAACCAATCGGGCAGCACGCAGGCGGAGAACATCGGATCGGAGACCGCGCCGGGCGTCTCCCGTGTGAACCAATCCTTCAAGCGCTCACCACCGTGCGCATCCAGCGAAGTCTGCGCCGAAGCGTAAAGCACGCGACCCTGGTTCCCGTTCCGGATCAGGGTAATGGCCGGATAAGCGGAGACGGATGCTGCAAAGGCATCCACGCCGTGCATCTCGAACATGGCCTCCACCGCGTAGCGTTCGCTGATGAGCTTGCGCAGTTTGCGGCCGTAGGCGTTGTGCTGCCAGCGGTCCGCCACGATGAAGCACAGCCGACCACCGTGCTTCAAGGAGCGCAGTCCCTTCTCGATGAAGCCGACGAAAATGTCGGTGCCCATGGTCATAGTGCCCCACAGCCGGATATAGGTGCTGCGCCTTTTCTCAGGGATCTCCTGCGCCCGGATGTAAGGTGGATTGCCGATCACGAGGTCGAAGTCGGCACCATCGGCGGCGAGCAGGTAGTCGGCATGGCGGATCCAGTGCGCCACGATCGCCTCCACGTTCGTCCAGCCTTCGGCCACCAGCAGCGCGGCGATCCGCTCCCGCGCCGTCTGCACGTTGCGGCCTTGGAGGTCATAGGCGCGGATGGTGTCGCGGGTATCGGCCAAGGCACGGCCATGGATGCGTAACGAATCCGACAACCGCTTCACGATGCGCTGGAGGAAGGCTCCATCGCCGCAGGAGGGCTCCAGTAGGCGGATGTGCGACAGGTCTCGCTGAGCTCGGTAGTCGCAGAGGTCGAGCATCAGGTCCACCACCCACTCCTTGGTGTAGACCGCGCCATGGTTGTCGCCTTCCTCGATGGCGGGCAGGGCCGGAACGAGTTCCAGGAGCTCGCTCTGGTCGAGGAGGGTGAGCTGTGCGGGGGGCATTCGCAGATGAGTGACAGGAGGGCCGTCAACCTTTGGAGCTCAAAGTAAGGAACGAAGTGGTGAACGATATCCAGATCCCCGTGATCCTTCCGTGCCTCGTTCATCATTGCAAGCCCAAAAACTCATCCCTTCGCCCTGCCGCTCCGCGCCTTCACCACCACCCTTTCCGCAGTCCAAGACCGATCACCATCAACGTCACCGCCAGCACCAGACCCGCCACCGCTAACACGCGGTAGGCCCGCGCACCCGTGCGTTGGAACAGCAAGGTGCAGAACAGCGCACCGTATAAGCATGTGGATCGCGCCGCGCCCCACGCATCATGGAAGTACGCATCGAAGCCTATGGACAGGCTGGCCACACCCAGGAGTACCGGGATGGCCCACGGTTGATGCGCCAGCCAGGATCCATCGTTGTCCTTGGTGTTCGTCATGCCGTGAAGTTAGCGGTGTTCCCGCCATGGGGGTACTTTCGCCGCGCCGCGATCGTCAACAGGCGTTGGCGGCCAACGTATGATCATTGGAAAGGACGCGTGGGTGGACGAGTTCGTGCTGCACCACATCGGAAGCGATACGGTGGAAAGCACCTACAGCGATTACTCCGCGGTGCTCAAGGGTGACGAGGAGCAGGCGTTCCTCCGCAAGCTCTTCCTCCGGCCGTTCGCGCAGATGACCGCCACGGCGGAGTTCGCACATGCGGTGGCCTTGGAGTACAACGTGCTCTACAACCTCTGCAATGCCGTACAGGCGGGCCGGGACCTGGTGGAGTGCTCGGTGGATATCGCCAAGCACTTGGTGAACGTATCGCGCCACCACAACATCCGCGGGGGCGACCTCTTCGTGGTGAGGCTGAACAACGTGGGCCTGGGGAATGAACGGTACACGGCCCTGGGCTTGTATAAGTTCGAGGAGAAGGAGGTCTTCATCGAGAGCCGCACGGCGGAAGGCAAGGTATCCATGTGGCTGAACCGCGGGCTCGGCAGTCTTAAGCCGAACAAGGCCTGTCTGGTGCTGTTCACCCCGGAGGCCCCTACGGTGTTCGTGCTCGATGATCATGAGAACACCGACTATTGGCAGAAGGACTTCATCGGCCACCAGCCGAAACGCGATCACGTGAACAGCACGAGCAACGTGCTTGAGCTCACCCGATCGTTCATCACCGAACAACTGCCGCAGGAGTTCGAGACACCGCGCGCCGACCAGATCGACCTGTTGAACCGATCGGTGAAGTACTTCAAGGAGAATGCCGAGTTCGATCGCACCACGTTCGTGCAGGAGGTGTTCGAGGAAGAGGCGGTGATCGAGGCCTTCGACCGGTTCGGGAAGAGCTACCAGGAGACCAACGCGGTGGCCCTCAGCGATCAGTTCGCCATCAGCAGCCATGCCGTGAAACGCCAGGCCCGGGTGTTCAAGAGCGTGTTGAAGCTGGACAAGAACTTCCACATCTACATCCATGGCGATCGCAGCAGGATCGAACAGGGCGTGGACGAGCGGACCGGACGGAAGTACTACAAGATCTACTACGACCAGGAGGCATAGCTCCGCTCACGGATCCCAGGGCTGGTCACCTAACCGCCGATGCTCACCATCGGCCTGCTGCTGAGGTCGTGCAACACCTCCTCCTGCTTTTCGGGCCGGAATGGCGGGAGTCCGCCGAGCATGGCATGTTTGGCCAGCACGTTGGCCTCGATCAACGGGGCGATGTCCTCGCCGCGGCGCAGTGCCGAGAGCAGGTCGGTCTCCTCGCGTGCGAAGAGGCAGTTCCGCATCCGTCCTTCCGCCGTGATGCGCAGCCGGTCGCACGTGCCGCAGAAGGGCTCGGTCACGGTGCTGATCACCGCGAAGGTGCCCCTCCAGCCCTGGACGCGGTAGGTTTTCGCGGTGCTGTGCGGGTCGTCGGCGAGCTTCTCGAAGCTGTGCACGCTGCCGATGTGGCCGAGCATCTCGGCGTAGGTGTAGACCCGTTCGCGGCCCCAATGGTTCCCGGCGAAGGGCATGAACTCGATGAACCGCACATGCAGGTGGCGCTCCCGCGTGAGTTCCACGAAGCGGAGGATCTCGTCGTCGTTCACGCCACGCATCACCACCACGTTCAGCTTGATGCGCATGCCCTTGTCGTACGCCGCTTGGATGTTGTTCCAGACCTGGGTGTACAGGTCGCGCCGGGCGATGCGCTTGAAGCGTTCGGCGTCGAACGTGTCGAGGCTCACGTTGAGGTTATGCAGGCCAGCTTGCCAGAGGGCGTCGAGGTGTTCGTGCAGGCTTACGGCGTTGGTGGTGAGGCCCAGGTTCACCCCCAGCGAGGCCAGGTCGCGGACGATGTCCACCACATCGCGTCGCAACAGGGGCTCCCCGCCGGTGAGTCGGATCTTGGAGATGCCGTACCGGTCCACGAAGAGCCGCGCGATCCGGACGACCTCCTCGCGGGTCATCAGTTCATCGCGCCGCAGGAACTGCTGGTCCTCCGGCATGCAATAGGTGCAGCGCAGGTCGCATTTGTCCACGATGCTGATCCGCAGGCTGCTATGGGTCCGGTGGTGGCGGTCGGTAAGGGCCATGGCCGGTCAAAGGAACGACAACATGCGGGCACGGGTTCGGGAGGAGCGCTGAAGTTCATCCATCCGTTGGTATATTCGGTCTGCCATACGATGCCCTGCTCAACATCAAGATCATCACATCAATAGACCACCATCATGGAACATCGAAAGAGGACAATGGGCCGGGGGCGCGGTTGTGTAGCGCTGTTGGCGGCGCTGGCCATAGCAGCCCCGGGGTTTGCGCAATCCGGGTCCATCGACCCGGCCTTCACCATCGGTACGGGTGCGGGGAACCGCATCTTCGCCATGGCCCAACAGCCGGATGGCTTCCACGTCATCGGGGGCAGTTTCACCAGCTATAATGGCACCTCCCTCAACCGGTTGGCACGGATCACGCGCACCGGAACGCTGGATATGGCCTTCACCATCGGAACGGGCACGGACGGGCAGGTCAATGCCATCGCGATCGACCAGGTCGGCCGTATCCTGATCGGGGGTACGTTCACCACCTACAATGGTGTGTCGCGGTCCGGGGTGGCGCGGTTGAACAGCGATGGTACCCTGGATGCCACCTTCGCCACCGGCACGGGGTTCTCCGGCGGGGTGGTCAATGGCCTTGCGGTGCAGGCCGATGGTAAGGTCATCGCGGTGGGGACCTTCTCGGGGTACAACGGCTCCACGGCCAACAAGGTGGTGCGGCTGGGGACGACCGGGGCGTTGGATGGCACGTTCAATGTCGGAACGGGTCCTAATGCGGCGGTGTACGCGGTCTCTCTCGATGCGGCCGGTCGGGCGGTGATCGGTGGCGGTTTCGCCACGGTGAACGGGACCTCGCGGCCGGGTATCGCGCGGCTCACCACCACGGGTGCCGTGGATGTCACGTTCGATCCGGGGAGCGGTGTGAATAATTCCGTGTTCGCGGTGCGGCATGCGCACGACGGGCGCATCCTGATCGGCGGAATGTTCACCAACTACGATGGGTCGTCCGTCGGTCGTATCGCACGAGTGCTCGCCGACGGGAGCTACGATACGAGCTTCAGCACCGGCACGGGCTTCAACAGTTGGGTGTACACCATCACCGAACAGAGCGATGGCAGGCTCCTCGCCGGTGGCGATTTCACGAGCTACAACGGGAATGCACGGAACCGGTTGATCCGGCTCGAGGCCGATGGGTCGGTGGATACAGGATTCAACATCGGGAGTGGTTGTAGCAACTGGGTGTACGCCATCACCTGGCAATCCGAAGGCAAGGTCACCGTGGCGGGGGGCTTCACCTCCTACAACGGCACCGGCCGGAACCGCCTGGTCCGCCTCCTGTCGGACTGTGACGAAACCTTGGAGCTGGTGGTGAACACCGATGCCTTCGGTGCACAGACCAGCTGGGAGCTGTTGGGCGAAGGCTACACCTATCCGGTGTGCGGCGGATCGGGCTTCGCCAGTTCCACGGAGACCACGGTGACATGCTGCGTGCCCAACGGGAAGTTCCGCTTGCGCGTGTTGGACAGCGCGGGCGATGGCATGACCACCGGCGGCTATGTGTTGAAGGATGGCAGTGGGCAACGGATCATCGACAACCATAACGATGGGGTGTTCACCTACGAGAGCAGCATCGCCTCCGGTGGCACCTTCGATGTGCCCTTGGGCACGGTCAAGCCCATCTTCACGGCCTGCGATAAGCTGGATTGGGTGTACTCCCAGTTCATGGTGATCGGCGAACTGCCTGCGGTGAGCGCGCAGTGGGGCGTGGGCGATCAGACCGACGACGGGTACGAGTTCTGGTACTACGACCCCGACGGGTCTTATTCACACCGCCGTTTCCGCAGCCATGCCACCTCCGATGGGTTCGGGGTGGGAGCGCTGCGCGCATGCCACCAACGGCTGTCGTGGTATCCGCATATCAATCCGATCCCGGTGGGTGTGCTGCTCAACGTGAAGGTGCGCGGTCGCGTGAACGGGGAGAACCTGAACTGGGGCCCGGCCTGTCGTTTCAAGTTGGATCCTGTGGCCGCCGCCTGCCCCACCACCCAGCTGATGAACATCCCGGGCAACCGGTACTTCTCGTGTGGGGTCACCAAGCCGCGCAACAAGTACGTCACTGCGGTGCCGGTGCCCATGGCCAACCTCTACGAGTTCGAGTTCACGAACACGGGCCTGGGCTACACCAAGGTGATCAGCTCCACCACCTATCATCGGTACCTCAACTGGACGCTGAACCCGTTGATCCCTGGCCAGACCTACCAGGTGCGCGTGCGGGTGAGCCTCGATGGCGGGGTCACCTTCTGCCCGTACGGCGAGCCTTGCTCGCTCACCATCGCACCCACGTTCCAGGGCGGAGGTTCCAGCCAGATGGTCTTTGGCGAGGAGGTCGGGGTGCATGTGTGGCCTAACCCCACCACGGGTGATCGGATCGACCTGGGCTTGACGGGACTTCAGGCCGAGGATGCCCCGGTGATGCTCACGGTGTTCGATGCCAGCGGTAGGGTGATGCATCAAGAGGCCATCACGCCCGAGGTCGGACAATGGCAGGGCACCCTGTCATTCCAGCGGCAGCTCCCGGCGGGCGCTTACTTCCTGCGCATCGCACAGGATGGCGACCTACGCACCGAACGGTTCCTCGTAGCGCACTGAACACCATTTGGATCATGCTGTACCGGGCGAGGGTCACCACCCTCGCCCGGTGATCCGCTCAGCCCATGTCGGTACCCGAAGGAGCGATCCGATGTCCGTGGTGCATGAAGGATGAGGTCTACCAGGCCTACCACGACCACGTCTGGGGCCACCCCGAACACGACGATCGGAAGTTGTTGGCGAAGCTCATTCTCGATGGGGCACAGGCCGGATTGAGCTGGTACACCATCCTGATCCGCACCGACGGCTATGCGAAGGCCTTCGACCAGTGGGATGCCGAGCGGATCGCGCGGTACGGGCACAGGGATATCGAACGGCTGATGCACGATCCCGGTATCATCCGTAACCGGCAGAAGATCGAGAGCGCGATCAAGAACGCGCGGGCCTGGCTGCGGATCATGGAAGGTGGCCAAGGGGCCTTCGATCGTTTCGTGTGGAAGCACGTGGACCACAGGCCCATCGTGAACCGATGGACGGACCCGGCCCAGGTGCCCACCAGCACCCCGATCAGTGATGCGCTCAGCCGCGACCTGAAGCGTGCGGGTTTCAGCTTCGTGGGCACCACCATCGTGTATGCGTATATGCAGGCGATCGGCATGGTCGACGACCATCTTGAGCACTGCTGGCGGAGGACCGTACCGACGACCTGATCGCACCAGGATACCTGGATCGGACACGGGCCGCAGGTGTGCCGCGAGGAACCGTACATTGGCATGATGGCAGGCATGGTGGTAGCGGCCCGGGTGCGAACGGTGGATGGCGACGAGAACATCGTTCGGGACGATCTGCTCGTGATCGAAGAGCCGTTGGAGATCCGGCTGGGCCATGGTCCACTGGACCAGCGCCGGGAGGTCCGGCTGAGCGTCACCATGCGGACCCCGGGCCAGGACGAGGATCTGGTGCGTGGCTTCCTGCACACCGAAGGCATCGTTGCCGATGGGGCGGGGCTGCTGCGCGTGGTGCCTTGTGCCAACGTGAAGGAGGAGGAACGCGGCAACGTGATGCGGGCCGAGTTGCACCCTTCCGTGGAACTGGACCCTGCCCATTGGCAGCGCAACTTCTACACCACCAGCAGCTGCGGCGTTTGTGGCAAGAGCAGCATCGAGGCCGTTCACGTGCTCGGTCACCACCGCACCACGCCCACGGCCACCATCGATCCGGCCATCATCACCGCACTGCCCGATCGCATGCGTGCGGAGCAGACCACCTTCCGCCATACCGGTGGTATCCATGCGGCGGCGCTCTTCGATGCCCGTGGGCGCGTGCTCATCCTCCGCGAGGATGTGGGGCGGCACAACGCGGTGGACAAGGTCATCGGCGCCATGTTGTCCGGTGGGGTGACCGCAGAGGGGACCATCCTGCTGGTGAGCGGGCGTGCGGGGTTCGAGCTCGTGCAGAAATGCGTGGTGGCGGGCATACCGGCCATGGCAGCCGTGGGCGCACCATCCTCCCTGGCCGTCGATCTGGCCAAGCGCAGTGGCCTTATGCTGGTCGGTTTCCTCCGTGGCACCCGGTACAATCAGTACGCCCCATGAACGATCAGGAAGCCCGCCATGCCAAACGGATCGCCGCGTTGATGAAGGAGCGCATCGCGGTGGTGCCGTACGACCCCGAATGGCCCACGCGCTATGCCGACCTCGAACAGCGCCTGAAGAAACGCTTGCCCAAGAACCTGGTGCAACGGATCGCCCACATCGGCAGCACGGCGGTGCCGGGCCTCAGCGCCAAACCCATCATCGATGTGCAGGTGGAGGTGAACGACATGGACGAGGTGGTGGAGCGCGTGGTGCCATTGATGGAGGAGCTGGGCTACGAGTTCATCTGGCGGCCCAGCATCGGCGAGAGCGAACCGTTCTATGCGTGGTTCATCGGGCGTGATGCGCGGGGCGAGCGCACGGAGCACATCCATATCGTCGCACCCGATCATACCAGTGCCGAGCGCATCATCTTCCGCGATCTGTTGCGTCGGCATCCGGCGGAAGCCGCGGCCTATGAGGAACTGAAGACCGCTTTGGCGAAGAAGCACGCCAAGGACCGGGTGGCCTACACCCAGGGCAAGACCGAGTTCATCAAGAACACCCTGCGCAAGGGGCGCGACGGCACCTTGCGTTGAGCGGGGGCGACGGTGCACGGAGCACCCCGCAGCGGATCACTCCATACCGTCGAACGAGCCCGTGTACAGGGTCGAACGAACGATGTGGTTGTCGATCCAATGGTAGTTGCCACCGCGTGGTTTCCCGAAGAGGATGCCGTGGTACTTGAACCCGTGCTTCGCCAGCCATGCTTCGGTCACGGCACGGTGGGCTTCGGTGCGCGAGGTGAAGAACGTGATGATGTGGCCCTGCTCGAACCATCGGTTGCACGTTTCCACCGCACCATCGAACAGGGTGGCATCCTCCATGCGCTCGGGTTCCTCGTTCGGGATGTCCTCGCAGATCGTTCCGTCGATGTCGATCAGGTAGTTCTTCACATCGTCGGGAAGTCCGGGGCTGGCCTTCTTGCCGTCGATGAACAGGTCGTGCAGTTCTGTGGTCATGCCGAGGTAAAGGTAGCCGGGCCTCGGCCATCACGCCGTCCCATCCGGATCGATCGGTGGCGGTCTGCGTTTCTTGTTGGGCACCACCTTCTCACGGAAGCGGCCATCCAGCGCACCGGCCACCTTCTGGGCTTTGCGCTTGGCCCCGCGTTCGATCGCCTCGAGCGCTTGCTTCACCGGTGTCTTCTTCTTCCGCTTCATGGGGGCAGGGCTGGTGGGCTATGGGGTCTCGGTCCGTTCCAGTGCCGCTTTCCGCATGGCTTGTGCCGTTTCCTTGCCAAGATAGCGCTCCACCACGGCATGGGCCAGGCCGATCAGCGGGGTGGACAGCACCGCCACCGTGAACTTGTACAGGTACGCGGTCAATACCAAGGCCGTGGCCAACGGGAACGACATGTCGCGGAGCACCCAGAAGGCGAGGTAGGTCACCACCACGCTGTCGATCAGCTGGCTTGCCAGGGTGCTGCCTGTGGCGCGCAACCAGATGTGACGGTCGCCGGTCGCACGTTTGATCCTGCGAAACACCAGCGCATCCACCAGTTGGCCGATCACGAACGCCGTGATGGAGCCCAGGATGATGTTCATGCTTTGGCCGAAGATGTTGGCGAAGGCGGCTTGCATATCGGGCACACCGGTGGCCGCGCCACTGCCGACCCACCAGCCCAGGTCCGGTGGCATGCCGATGGCCAGGTACAGCACCACGAAGGTGAAGGCGATGATCACGGCGGTGAGGATCGTGAGGAAGCGGACCCCCCGCACCCCATAGTAGTCGTTGATCACGTCCGTGAGGATGAACACCAACGGCCAGGGCAGCACACCGACGCTCAGGACGAACGACAGGTGTGGTTGCCCCAATAGGGCGAAGTCCGCCTTCGGCAGGCCCATGGCCGTTTCCAGTTGGAAGAGCTTCACCCCGATCAGTTCCGCGAGGATCGCGTTGGCGATGAAGAGCCCCGCGAGCACGATGAAGAGCCGGTTGCCCTTGTTGGCGAGCAAGGTGTGTACCATGGTGGCAAAGTAGTGCGCGGGCCGCTTCAGGCGATGGGCCGCACCAGGTCGCCAACGCGCACCATCCCCGCACCGATCGCGATGGCGTTCATGCCGAAGTCCACCTTCAGCCCACCGTCCTGTACGCGGCCCCGGTACCGTGCCAGGGTCGAGAGCGGTTCCTTTCCGCGAACACCCGTCCCTTGGTCCGTGGTGATGATCACGCAGCGGGCACAGGGCTTCACCGGCCGGAAGGTGCAAGGCCCCACGGCGATCTCGCGCCAGCAGTCCTCTTGGAACGGCGTGCCACCGGCGATCACCAGGTTGGGCCGGAACCGGTCCATGGGCACCCGCTCCGCCGTGGCGATCCGGGCGTTCAGGTCATCCAACGAAGCCTGCGACACGATCAGGTAGGGGAAGGCATCGCTCAGCGAGGTGGCCGCGGTGGCGTACCGGGTGTCCGTGGGGCGGTGGCTCGTTCCCGGCATGTGCACCAACCGGCATGGTCGGCCCAGCCGTTCGCTGAACCAGTGGCCGAACGAAGGCGGTGCGGTGAGCACGGGCACGGTATCGTCCCAAACGCGTGCCATCAAGGCCGGACCTGCAGGGAGCGACGAGGGCAGCTGGAGCTGTCCACCATCGCGCACGTCGGTCACGCGGAGACCGGTGGTCGCGGGGGTCACATGCAGGCACGCCATGGAAGGCACTTCGCGTTGCGAAATGAAACGGCCGTTGTCGTCCACCAGCATCCACCGGCGATCGTGCTCCAGGCCGCGATCGGTCAACCGGGCCTCGCTTACCGCGTACCCGCCCAGCGACTTCACCGGGTACACATGGATGGAGGCGAGATGCAAGCTCATCGGCGCACGATCCGCTGCAGCAAGGAGGTGCCGTTCACACGCAGGTGCACCAGGTACATGCCCGGCGTTGCGGGAAGGTGCAGACGAAGCTGCCCGGTGGCGCGCGTCGGCGATACGGTCACGGCCTGGCCGCGCACATCGAACGCCGCAACGAACTCCACCCGGTCTTCGCGCGCATGGCGGATCTCCACCACGCCGTCCGGCGTGGGATTGGGCAGCACCACGATCCGGTGCCGATCCTGGAGGGGAACACCCAGTGGCCCCAAGGCCATGGAGTCCACCGCCACCCGGATGGGTGTCGCATCGCTTTGCTGCATCATCGTACGGAAGCGATCGATCCTTTCGGAATGGTGCGTGAGCATCTCCCGGATCGAGCCGGGTGGAACGGCTTGGAAGAACACCTCGGCGGTGGCGGAAAGGGCGCTGATGTCCCCGTTCAGTGCCACGTGGTAATGGATCACATCGGTACCACTGCCTTCCTCGTTCAGGAGCGAGCGGTTGAAATCCGGATCGTCCAGCACATGGCCTGCCAACCGTGTGGTATCGTAGCTGGGGTGGGTGGTGGTGAAGCCGAGCGGTACCAGACGGTTGTCCTTCAAGGGCTCCTTGGCCCGCTCCAGGATGGTGGTGGCGTTGCCCGTCACATCGCCCATCACCAGCTCGTAGATCTGCACTTGGCCGGGATCGCGGATCACATCGTGGTGCGGCTCGTAGCCCGTGTCGTGCCCGATCACCTCGTGTTCGGCATCGAGCGCGCCGCTTACGAAGAGGGTGTCGCCTGCGGCGTTCCTTACCACGAAGCGAACGAAGGCGCGCCGTGCGGGTGCTCCGCTGGGGAACCGGTGTCCGGCGCGGTTCTCAAGGCGAACGGCGAAGAACGCCGTATCGGTGGAGCGGTCCTCCAGGGCGATCGTCAGGTCCAGGGTCCGCTGGGTCAGCAAGGCGCGGGTGCGGGCGATGGTGCTGTCGAACTGGGCCTCGGTGGCCGGTATCGCCAACAGTTCGCGGTTCGCCTTCAGGATCTCCAGCATCTGTACGTTGCCCCCCACCAGGTGGTGCAGCCCGAAAGGGGTCTGGGGGTTCAGGAACGCATATTCGGCGGCGAGCACCACGGGCCCGTCGATGCGCGGCATGTGGCAGGTGTTGCAATGCGTGTCGTTGGTGCTGTACACGCTGTTCTTCCATTCGTGGTAGGTGGCTTGCTCCACGAATTCGTCGCCCGTGGGGTTGCCGCTCAGGTCCACGGTCTGCGTGATCAACGTGTGGCACCCCGCGCACACCGTGCTGTTCACGATGTGTTCCCCGTAACCTGGGGTGAGCCCCACGAAGAACTGCATGATGTTCGGGTTGATCTGGTCCTCGTGGTAGGGGCCGTATATCCGGGCACTATCGAACCCCATCTCACCGCTGAACGTGAGTCCGGCGGTGGCGGGGCTTTGCGCGTGGCACGACATGCAGCTCACGCCGTCTTGGGCCAGGATGCTGGTATCCAACATCGCCAGGGTGAACGGGGGGTGTCCGGCCATGCGGGCCTCGTGTACCGCCAAGGGCGCATGACAGCTCAGGCATTTGTTGCTCAGGACATCGTGGTGCGCGGGGTTCACCAACACCTCATGGTCCAGCTTGGCCTGGAAATAGGGGTCGCGTGCGCTGTTGGCCATCATGGTACTGCGCCAATCGCCCACCACGTTCACATCGTGCCCGGTGGCCGGGTCCATGCTGGCTTGGCCCAACAGGTCATGACCGTGGCAACCCGCACAACGGCCCGCGGTGGAGAAATAGAGGCTCTGCAGCACGGGCAGCGAATCCAGCCCACTGCGGTACAGGGATAGCGCCAGCCGTCCATGCGGGCCGCGCACCGGCCGGGTGGCCTCGGTCCACGCGGCGAACAGCACCACCACCACCACCACGGCGAACGACAAGCGGAGCGATCGCGGTAAACGCACCATGGGCGAAAGGTAGGGGACAGGCCCAGGCTGAGCCGCAGGCCCCGCAGGGATCGGGGTTCTCAGCCCCGCAGGTTCAGCTACACCACAGCAACACCGCCAGTCCCCACAACGCGATCCACAGCAACAAGCCCAGCTTATGTTCTTTCAGGTACGAGGTCATTCCGGCCTTGGGACGCATGGATGCCGCGTGGGTCACACCGGCACGGGAGGCCAGGTAACCACCGATCGTTGATCGACCATGTCGTGGTGCCGGAAGGCGCCGCCCTTCGCGCCGTTATTTTCGCCGCATGGTACGCGCTCGCACGGTGGTTCTACTGGTCTTCCTCTCGCCCTTGTTGGCCCATGGGCAGGGCGCGCAACCCTTCGTGGACCATTGGGATGCGAAAGCGGGGATCAAGCGCAGCGAAGGCCTCATGGTGAACGGGCGCGAGTGGGGCGAATGGAAGTTCTACGACCGGCAGGGGCGCTTGGTGGAACAGGCCGAGTTCAAGAGCGGTGTGCGCGATGGCCATGTGCGCACGTACTACGACAACGGTCGGCTGCAGCACGATGGCTGGTTCAAGCGCGGCGTGGAGGACAGCCTGCGCGTGAGCCGTTACGCCGATGGCGACATCATGGAGCGCGGCAGCTATGCCCGCGGCCACAAGGTCGGATCCTGGCACTACTACTATCCGGACAGCCTACCCATGCTGGTGGAGTTCCATAGCGATAGCACCGTGTTGCTCAAGGATGCTTGGGACAGCACCGGCGCCCACGCCGTGGTCGATGGCAACGGAACCCTGCGCACCTACTTCGCCAGCGGCACCACGCGCGAGGAAAGCGCCTATACCAATGGCGTCAAGGATGGGCCCTTCACCCTGTACCACCCCGCCGGAAACCCCCGCGTCAAAGGCCAGTACCTGCACGGGCAACGGTCCGGCGCATGGAGCTATTGGTACTCCGACGATAAGCTGGAGAAGAGGGACGGCTTCAAGGAGGACCGGCTCCACGGTCGGTATGAGCTCTATTTCCACAACGGGAAGCTGAACGTGGAAGGCTGGCACAAGGCGGGCGAGAAGGACAGCACCTGGACCTGGTACACCACCACAGGGAAGAAGGATCAGGAAGGACCGTTCAAGGCAGGACTTCGGCAGGGTGTCTGGAAATACTGGTACCCCAACGGACAGATGAGCAGTACCGGAGCCTTCGCTGCGGACAAGGAGGAAGGCGACTGGGTCTACTTCTACGAGGGTGGCCAGTTCTGGAAAAAGGGCGCCTACAAGCAGGGGCAGAAGACCGGCGTGTGGACCACGTGGTACGAGAATGGCCAGAAGCTGCAAGAAGGGCCTTATGTGGACGGCAGGGAAGAAGGCGAATGGCGGAGCTGGTTCGAGACGGGGGGCGAAAAAGCCATCGGCACCTTCGTGCAGGGCCGCATGAATGGCTTATGGCGTGGCTTCTTCCCCGATGGGCAACCCGATTTCGAAGGGTATTACAAGAACGACTTGAAGGATGGCGCCTGGAAGCTCTACACCGAGAGCCCTCCCGGCAAGGCTATCGGAGGTCGCGTCAAGGAACAGGGCAACTACACCGAAGGGCGGAAGAGCGGCCGCTGGGTCACCTACAACATCCATGGTATCGCGGTGGCCGAAGGCGCCTTCGCGAATGGCACACCCACGGGCAACTGGACCTACTTCGACGATGCAGGCGTGAAACTGCGCGAACAGGGCCTGCTCAACGGTGATCCCCATGGCCCCTGCACCGTGTACGACCAGCGCGGGCGGGTGATCCAGCAGATGAACTACCGCAACGGCAAACTGCACGGCACCATGACCATCTACGGCACCGACGGCAAACCTGTGAAGACCACCGAATACGTGGACGGGCAGGTGAAGAAGGCACCACCGCCACCATCGGGCAAGGCGAAAGGAGGGTCGGTACCGGGGATGCGGTGATCAGCGCACCCGCGCTCCCTGCTCACCATTCCCCTCACTCTCACCACTCTCCCCACTCTCACCATTCTCCCCGTTCCCCGGCCGCCGCAAGGGAAGACATGCATGCGTGCTGATCGCACCGTGCATCGTATTTTCATGGACCGGAACGATGCCACCCTGAGCTTGCTGAAGGGTGCTCCGGCCAATACGAACGAACGATGACCTCCCGCACAATGAACCTCCGGTGGCTGGGCGCGGGCCTTGGCCTGCTGCTCGGCTGCCTGGGGTTTGTTGCCAACCTCCGCTGCGACGCGCAGAATTTGGTGCCCAACCCGGGGTTTGAGGAGTACGACACTTGCCAAGCGGACGAATTCGGGGTGAATGGCCCTATCTCTTGGTTCCGCACCAATGGAACCCCCGACTATCTGCAAAGCTGTTTGCCCTATGGGCACTTCCAAAGTCTGCCTATGAATTTCTTCACCTACCAGGAGCCTTTCGAGGGGGCCTCTTGCGCGGGTGTGTACACCTACTGGCAGAATGGCCAAACGGAGTATCGTGAATGGATCATGGCACCTTTGCTGGAACCCATGGTGGTAGGCCAGACCTACTACTGCAGCCTTCAGGCGAATGCTGCATTCGGGGGTAACCATACCTATCCGCAGCATTGGCTGGCCAACGACAAGGTGGGCATGCGTTTCACCACAACGGCAATGCCCACATGGAGTGTGAATGATCCCTTTCCGGTACCACCCAACCATGCGCACATCCTGTATCCTCAGATCCTGAGCGATACCGTGGGCTGGACCTTGGTGAGCGGCAGCTTCGTGGCGGACAGTGCCTACCAGTATGTGATGATCGGGCAGTTCTTCAGCAATGCTTTGACCGATACGCTGCATTTCTCGCCACAAGGGATCCCGTGGTATTGGTTGCCTCGTGCATACACGCTGGTGGATGCTGTATGCGTGACCGCTAACCCC
>CAUJED010000036.1:0-3394 GCA_963169535.1 Bacteroidota bacterium
GTGACCTCCGGCGGAAGCGGTCTCTTGGGGTGGAAGCCCGCGCGCAGATCGATGATGGGGAAACGTTCCTCGGCCGGTGTCAGGTAGTCCACAGGCCCTACACCTCCCTTGCCCATGCGGATCTCCGAGCCTTCCACATAGCGCTCGGCCACAAAGATCTCCGTGGTGAGCTTGAGCCAGCGCATGGCCAGGTGGATGGTGGCGAGCTGCAGGTCCACCAAGCGCTCGTACTTGTTCAGCAGTACCGCCTCGATGTCGTCGATGTAGTGGATGAACCAGGGTGTTTGCCCATACGCGCTGCGGATGGCGTGTACGTGCTGCTGCGGCCAGGTCTCCGCGTAACTCAGGCGTACTGCGCGCATCGGCATTTTGTGGCCATGGTCGTGCTCCACCTGGAGGCTGAGGTCCTGCCGTCCGTTGGGGCCCACGATGCCGGTGCGCGTGCGGTAGCTCTGCCGTTCGTAATGCTCGCCGATATCGATGATCACCCGTGGGTGTTCGGCGAGCAGGCGGTAGTGTTCGGCACTTCCGAAGTAGAAGGCGGAAAGGAGCGGGACCATTGGAGTGCGAAGATGCGATGTGGCGAACTGAGGAACCGGATAGTTTCGCGGACATGGAAAGGAACCCGCTCGCTTTGTCCGGTCTGTTGCTACTCGTCGCCTGTTCAAGCCCGGCGCCGAAAGAACCGTTGCCCACCGCCGATACCACCGCACGGGTGGTCGCCCTGCCGGAAGTGCCCGCCAGCTGGGCGGGCTACTACACCGATACGCTGCCCTGCGCCGACTGCCCCGGCATCCTCACCGACCTCTGGGTCCGCAGCGATAGTACATTCATCTTTCAGGAACGTTACCTCGGGCGTGACTCGGTGCCGTATGGCACCATCGGCCAGTGGCATGTGGTGAACGGGCTGATCACCATCGGCTACACGGGGGACAAGCCGTATTTCTACCGGTACGAGAAGGATGGTCTGCTGCTGGTGGACGAGATGGGCGAAGCCGCCGAGAGCGGGTTGGACTATTCGCTCGACAAGCTGGCTAACGAGCTCGGCGATGCCATACCACGGATGCGCCTGTTGGGCACCTTCACCTACATGGCCGATGCGCAGAGCTTCCTGCCCTGTGGCGCGAAGTTCAGTTGGCCATGTGCCGCCGGCATGGACATGGGGGAAGAGGAGGGTGAACCGCTCATCGCCTTCACGAACGCGGACCTGCAGAAAGCCTATCGCAAGGCCGTGAAGAACGCGGGGGATCCGTGGGTGGTGGAGGCCATCTGCACCATGGGCATGGGACCGGCCGCGGAAGGCGATGGTGCCGATGAGTACGTGTACATCGAGCAGGTGCTTCGCACAGCGGGCGAGCGCTGCCCCTGATGGGTCCGAGATCACCGCCTTCGGGTTTCCCGATAGCCCTCATGACCTTGTCGGCCATAGCGCCCCAGAATACTCCTAGCTTCAGAGGTCCTCCAAGAATGCTGGATCCGGGTGCCGAACACCACGGGCTTGCCAACCATTCCGTGTTGCAATGGTCCAATAACGAACGGCGTTACTCCAGCGGCATGCAACCTCGATACCCCGTCCCACGTTCAATGGACGCTCCGAAGACGGAAGCACATCTCCGGATCGTCCAATGGTAACGAGAGGAAGGCAATTCACATCCTGGCAAGGCCCGCGACCCGCGCATGCTGGTGCACCATGTACGGATAGAGCAACGCCGCTTAAGGGGAAAATGCCCTCACGGAACCTGAAGGAAGAGGTTGAGATGCGATCCTTGGATGCCGGCAGCCTAACAACGGCCTGTATCTACCACTCTCCCTGGCTCGTAGCACGTCACTGTGACCCCTCATGCATCTCCCGTCCAAACGATCCTCCTGCACGAATGGAGTTCGTCGGACCCGGGTTGGTACGGGGCTAACTTTGTTCGCGTCATACTCGCACCGAGAATGGTAAGTTCTTCATCCGCAAGGGAATTCGTCCATGTTCCAGAACAGGATCATTCGATCCCCAAGGTCCTGCACTACATCTGGATCGGCGAAAAACCACTGCCCCCGGCATTCCAAGCCAACATCGATCAATGGCAGCGCTTGATGCCCGACTACCGGATCGTGCGCTGGGATGAGAGCAACTACGATGTTCGCAGCCATCCGTGGATGAAGAAGATGTACGAGCAGAAAGGCTATGCCTTCGCCAGCGACTATATCCGGTTGGACATCCTTCACAGTTACGGGGGCATCTACCTGGATACCGACACCGGGATCAAGAAGCGGCTCGACCCCTTCCTGAACGAACATCTCGTGGTGCCATTCGAGTTCGACTGCCACCTCTCCACCGGGGTCATCGCCGCGCGTAAGGGGCATCCGTTCCTGTTGGAATGGATAGCGCTGTACGACAAGATGAATGAGGCGCGGGTGAGCAACGATGTGATCACGCGGTTCTTCCTCGAACGGTTCCCGGAGTTCAAGCTCAACAACAAGGACCAGATCGTGGGCGGCGACATCCGCGTGCTGCCCAAGGAGTACTTCACCGTTCCCTCGTTCGACAAGAACATGAATTTCGGCGTGAACCAATGCGCGAACTCTTGGAATCCGGAGACCAAGAGCAGCACCCTGAGCAAGGTGATACGCACCCTCTTCGGCGAGGTGATCTACTTCAAGCTGCTCAACCTGAAAATGGTTTGGAAGAGCGAATACAAATCCTTGGAACGAGCACGTGATCGGTCCGTAAAATGACCGCCATCCCGGTCATCGGGCCACCACCACGCTGGTGGTCAGAAGACTCAATGCACCTTCGACCCAGGTTCGGTGAAAGCCCGCATATCCAGGTCGGAGAAGCGCTGGTGACCAAGGATGAACCGGTCGAAGGCTACGCTCCTATGGTAGATCCCGGTGAGGTCCGGAGCATGTTCAGTGCGCATGAGCGCACGGCGCTGCCGCAACACCATAGGTAGGTGTCGGAAGAAGTGGCCGTGGGCACGCACCACCTGCCAGGTATGTCGGCCATTGCCCTCGAACAGGAACTTCATCCCGGCAAAGCCATCCAGGACCAACCGTCGAAGTAACCACCACCACCACCACGTGATGTGCAGGTTCTTCGCTAGAACGATCAGGCTGTTGCGGAAATTGAGGTAGGTCTTTCGCGGCGAGCTATACGCCAGCGCTCCACCTCCCACATGGTATACCACTGCTCTGCTGGTGTACCCGATGGTCCATCCCATGCGACGTAGCCGCCAGCACAGATCGATCTCCTCCATGTGCGCGAAGAGGTAGGCATCGAAGCCCTTTGCCGACCGGAACGCCTCGGCACGGATCAACATGCAAGCTCCTGTGGCCCAGAACACTTCGCGCTCATCATCATACTGACCATGGTCCTCCTCGGTGATCTCGAAGATGCGTCCACGGC
>CAUJED010000037.1:0-5879 GCA_963169535.1 Bacteroidota bacterium
GGTCTGGGTGGTTTGGCCGTTGCTCCATGCATACTGGAAAGGGGCGAGGCCATCGGCAGTAGCGGTGATGGCACCATTCGCACCACCGAAGCACGACACGTTCGACACCTGACCACGAACGCTCATGATCCGGACGGTGACGACTTGGTCCGCAGCACCGGCCAATACGCAGGCATCGCCACCGATAACGCGGCGGAAGTAGCGGGTCTCGGTGAGTGCACCGATGGCGCTACCGGGAAGGTCACGGCCGGTCTGACCGGCGAGGTTCGTCCAGTTGATGCTATCCGTGCTGATCTGCCACTGGAAGGTGGCCGCTGAGCCGAAGGAAGGATGCGCAGAGGCAGCCCCGTTCCTCACGATGGTTGGCAGAACATAGTTGGGCTCGGATCCTGCGATATCCCCGGGCACGGTCCCGGCACAGATCGCCGTTCCATTGTAGGTAATGCTGTTGTCCAACAGGTCGGGGGGGTTGGCCCACACCACGATCCCGGGCTCATATTGGCTACTCGTCCTGCTGGTGTTCAGCGCACCTTGGGTAAGAGGGATGTTGTTGGAGAGCGAAGTGACGATCGTGTAGATCCGGCAGTTACTGAACTTGATGCCACGTTCTCCCACGGGGTCGTAATCATCGCCAGCCCCCCCATAGTAGGTGCTGTGGATCAGACTGGACAAGTCGCTCTTCAGTTTGAGGAAAACCTTGTCATTGCTTCCACCAGATGTGCTTTGCAACGGTGTGTTCGGAGCCACGGACACCGGGAAGTCCGTACTGTTGGTATAGCCGAACACGTACACATCGTTGTTCTGATCGGTGTTCAACCCCATCATGTTCACCTCATTGGCCGACCCACCGATGTAGGTCCCTCCGAGGAAAGCCTGGTTCGTGCTCATTCGAGCCACGAAGAGGTCGTTGGTGCCGCCGTTGTACGAATTGTCGTGAACGCCGCTGGTGGAGATATTACTGCTGGCGGCTCCGGAGGTGATACCGCCGAAATAGAACTCGCTTCCATTGGTGCTCATGGACATGCACAGGATGGCGAGGTTCTTGCCACTGGCTGCTTGGAAATAGGAGGACCACAAGGTGGAGCCGCTACCGGACATGCGTTGCAAAAAGCCGGATTCGGTACTGCCTCCGAGGCCCGTTTGGCGAGGACTCACCGTTGGGAAATTGGAACTCTTGGTACGCCCACCGACGAAGATGTCGCCGCTGGCAGGATCATACAACATGATCTGGGCCAGGTCGTCAGAACTACCGCCATAGTTCCGCATCCACTGTACGGCCGAAAGGTTCTGATCGATACGGAACATCAGCACATCGATACCACCCGCCACACTGTTCGTGGCGCCGCTACCGCTATTGCTCGTGGCGAGGTTGGTGCTGTTCGTATGACCTCCCACGATCACATCTCCGTTCGTGGCGATCCGCAGGTCGAATGCATAGTCGGTACCGCTGCCACCCACGACGGCCGATTTGATGGAATTCCCGGCCGGGTTGATCTTCAAGACATAGACATCATCACCAGCTTGAGCCCGTTGATCCACGCTGCTTCCCGTGAAGGCGGTACCACCGATCAACGGGAAATCCGTACTGCCGGTGTAACCGACGATGTACAGGTTGCCATCCGGGCCTTGCTCCATGGCATAGGGATTCTCCACGCCACTGCCCCCGATGTACGTCTGCCACACACGTGTACCAGTGCCACCAACACTGGCCGGCTCCAGGTACTTACCCACCACCATGTCGTAGCTGCCATTGATGGTCTGGTCGAAGGCCCCAGGCGTGATCAGATCGGTGCCTCCGCTCACACGCGACACCACATAGATCGCACCATCGGAGGGGTCCACCCAGATACAGTGCCCATGGTTGTCGGACTGCGATGCCGTGTTCATCCAGGTGGCCCAGCGCAGGGCGATCGGGTCGATCACCAACGGCGCCGACCGATCATATTCACCAAGATCGAAACGCAGGATGTTCTTCCCCTCCAGCACGTAGGAGGCCTTCACGGACCGCTCACGGCCATTGATCCGCTGGTACACCACCGGAGCCGGATAGGCCATATCGCCGATGCTGGTATGCACCACGAGACCGCCCTTGGCCCCTAAGGAGATCCGTTCGATACCCTCGAACTCGATGGCGATCCGTTTGGGATCGCTTCCCGGCTTGCAAATGATATCGTACTCCAACGATCCATCCTGGGCAGGGTAGTAGCGGACATCGACGCCAGGATACGTGTTCGTGTACCACACTTCCTGGAAGCTGCGCACGTCAAGCGCCTCTTTACCAGGGTAGAAGTAGTTGGACACCTCGGCATGCGCAGACCGGTCCTCGATCTTCATGGCCGGGGAGGCGCCCTTGAAGTTCAGGCGCCAGCTGTGGCCTCTCCGATGCCAGACCGGCGTGGTATATGGCTTACCGTTCTTGATCTGCTCCTCGAACAGCACCCCTTGGCGCTGGAACTCGGCCAGGCCTTCGGGGGAGTAGGTGGAGACCACCATGCCTTTCGGTGTGGCCACGGCCTGTCCGAGTGGGAAGTCCGCACGATACACCACATCCGAGGAGAACTGGCCTTTGTTCTCGGCGAATTCGATGCGCTGGTCGTAGCGGTTCAACAGCTCATCCAAAGCCGAGGAATGCGCCTCATCGTGCGTGTGCGTATGGTGGCTCTCGTCGCGCTGAGCGCGTACCGGCGACCACGTTGCCCAAAAGAACAACGCGGTCCAAGCCACATGTCTAAGCCAGGAGCGATACGTAGGGTTCATGTACATGAGGGTTTGGGGTTTGGGTCCATGGATGTCATCGATATGGAGAGCCGTGTCGTTGAGGCTCGGGGTTGGCACCGTAGGTTCGCATACTCGACTTGTTCCCAAGCCAAGCTCAGGGACGGTCAGCACAAGCCGCGCATCGTGTGTGAGCGAGGTAGAGGCTTTAGGCGAAGCAGGCCTGTCGCTCGTGTTCGGGAAGGTGGGTCTCATCTTGTTCGTTCGCTGCGAACAAGCGGTCCAAAGGCAGAGATCGGAAGAACGATCCTTTCGAAAGAGTGGCACGAAACTATTAGCCCCCCCACCGGCTGTCAAGTTTTTATCGAGAGGTTTCAGTGATTCGTCGAATGAGACAGGTGACTCAGCGGTATATTCTAATCGTACTCGACAGGCCCTGTTCAAAACTTTAGTTGTCAAGAAATTTGGCAAGGCTGCACAGATGTGCTTAATTGGGCGTCAGCTAATCGACGAAAAAATCGTCAGATCAGAACAGGGAACCGAGCACACTCGAAGAAGCAACACCAACAACAGAACGCCATGGCAACGGAGATCAACAAGGAGAAACTGAAGGCTCTTCAGCTAACGATGGACAAGATGGAGAAGACCTTCGGCAAAGGCGCCGTCATGAAACTCGGCGATGATGCGATCGAGCAGGTCGAAGTGATCCCCACCGGGTCCATCGGCTTGGATCTCGCGCTGGGGATCGGAGGATATCCCAAGGGTCGTATCGTTGAGATCTATGGTCCGGAGTCGTCGGGTAAGACCACCTTGGCCATCCATGCCATCGCCGAGGCCCAGAAAAAGGGCGGTATCGCGGCCATCATCGATGCGGAGCATGCCTTCGATCGGATGTATGCCGAGAGCCTCGGGGTGGATACCGGGAATCTGTTGATCAGCCAGCCCGACAACGGCGAACAAGCCTTGGAGATCGCCGACAACCTGATCCGTTCCGGTGCGATCGACATCATCGTGATCGACAGCGTGGCCGCTCTTACCCCACGTGCCGAGATCGAAGGGGAGATGGGGGATAGTGCGGTGGGCATGCAAGCGCGATTGATGAGCAAGGCCTTGCGCAAGCTCACAAGTACCATCAGCAAGACCGGCTGTTGCTGCATCTTCATCAACCAGTTGCGCGAAAAGATCGGCGTGATGTTCGGTAATCCCGAGACCACCACCGGCGGTAACGCGCTCAAGTTCTACGCCTCCGTCCGCATGGATATCCGACGGGCCACCCAGATCAAGGATGGGGAGAACGCCGTGGGCAACCGGACCAAGGTCAAGGTGGTCAAGAACAAATTGGCGCCGCCCTTCCAAAAGGCCGAGTTCGACATCATGTTCGGCAAAGGCATCAGCAAGACCGGCGAGATCATCGACATGGGTGTGGAGTTAGGCCTCATCAAGAAGAGCGGCAGTTGGTTCAGCTACCAAGAGAACAAGCTGGGTCAAGGCCGGGACATGGTGCGCCAGTTGCTGGATGACAACATTGAACTTTGCGAGGAATTGGAGAACCGCATCAAGGAAGCTGTGGCGAAGACCCCTGAACCGGTCACTGCTTGATCCTGGTAGTCCGCATGTTGCTGTATCCCGCTGCTCAAGTCATGGCGAAACGATAAGACAGCATCCACGGCATGCGATTACCTTTGAAGGCCCCGGTCTCATACCGGGGCCTTCTGTTTCTGCCCAGTCATGCGTGTGTTCAACGGATATACCTACCTCCTCACGGCCCTCCTGTTCGCCTCTTGCCATGGATCCGCGGACGATCATGGGACCGTGGCATCCGAGCGCCGATGGACCTTGGCCAGCGTGGATAGTGCCATCATCGCCTCGCCCCGGAACCCGGCCTTGTATGCCCAGCGTGCCAAGCTCAATCAACAGCGCGATAGTGTGCGGCTCGCCATCAACGATTGGAAGCGAGCGATCCAGTTAGACAGCACGAACTTCCGGTGGCGGATCGGATTGGGGGACCTCTACTTCTCCAAAACCGATCTCTCCAATGCGGAGGCACAGTTCCTGAAAGCACGGATCCTGGCCATCGATAGCACTGAAGCCCGCTTCAAACTGGCCGAGATCCGGCTGATCCGTGGCGAATTCGTGGATGCCATGGCCGAGGTGAACGACGCACTGCGGATCGACCAGCAGAATGCCAAAGGCTATTTCCTAAAGGGGTGGATCCATCGCGAGGCTGGCGATACAGCACTGGCTATCAGCAGCTACCGCACAGCGACCGAACGTGATCCTTCATTCTACGATGCGTACGCCGCACTCGCCCGGCTACATGCCGCCCAAGGTGATCCGCTGGCTTGGCAATACCACAACTCCGCAGTTGCGCTCAGACCGACCAACGTGGAGGCGCTGTACGCCAGAGCCATGTACGGCCAAGAGCATGGCCATGACAGCATAGCGCTGTTGGACTATGCCCGGATCAAAGAGATCGACCCGAAGAACCCGACGGCATGGTATAACACCGGCTACATCTACCTGGAACACCAGGACCGGTTCACCGCTGCCCGAAAAGAGTTCGATGGTGCCATTCAACGCATGCCCACCTATGCACAGGCCTACTTCAACCGTGGCCTCACCTATGAGTTAGAGGGCAAACTCGACAGCGCCTTGACCGATTACAAGGTCGCCCTGGCGCTGCAACCCACCTTGGATGATGCCGCACATGGCATGGACAGGCTACAGAAAAGAGGGGTCAGGGTGCTTGAATAGACCGCTTTCGTAAGCCGAAGGTGCCGCCCCCCTGCGCCCTTCCTTGGAACGGATCCGCCCACCGGATCCGGCATCTCCCTCGTACATGCTACCGAGGACCAAGATGGAGGTCCAAGGTGTTGGCGTTCCCACTTGGGCCTTTCTTGTCGCTGCTTCAATGCCGTAATACCATTTCGCAATAAGGCGTAGGTCAAAGATGCGAAGGCACTGCTGTCCGGTTAACTGAAGGTCGAACATGAGTTGAACTGAGCATGGATGCGGGTTTCCGAAGGAAAGAGCGTGGGGCGGATTTGAATCGGGGTGCATCGCCGATGATGGCTTCCTTGAGGGCAACTCAAGGAAAGCGGGATGAACATCGGAAGCACGCTCTACAGCCAGTTGCTGGCACAACTTCCATGGACGACGTTCGA
>CAUJED010000038.1:0-15472 GCA_963169535.1 Bacteroidota bacterium
GTCACCGTCCGGATCATGAGCGTTCGTGGTCAGGTGTCGAACGTGTCGTGCTTCGGTGGTGCGAATGGTGCCATCACCGCTACTGCCGATGGCCTCGCCCCTTTCCAGTATGCATGGAGCAACGGCCAAACCACCCAGACCGCGGTCGGCTTGGCCGCAGGGAGTTATTCGGTGACCGTTACGGATGCCAATGGCTGCACCGCTCAAGGAACCTTCCAAGTGAACCAGCCGTCTGCTCTGACCGCAGGTTCATCGGTGACTCCGGCCATCTGCGGCCAGGCTAATGGTGGTGCTCAAGTCAACCCCAGTGGAGGAACAGGGCCTTATACCTACCTCTGGAACACGGGCAGCACCGCGCAGTCCATCAATGGCGTGAACGGCGGTACCTACAGCGTCACGGTGACGGACGCCCAGGGCTGCACGTTCCAACTCGAAGTGATCATCCCCGGAACGGGCATTCCTTCGGTGCATGCCGGTGCGGATGCGGTGATCACCTGCTCTACAGGACCTCAGATCC
Source organism: Bacteroidota bacterium (assembly GCA_963169535.1). Classification (GTDB taxonomy): domain Bacteria; phylum Bacteroidota; class Bacteroidia; order Flavobacteriales_F; family PHOS-HE28; genus PHOS-HE28. Next base: position 518 of record CAUJED010000038.1, read on the forward strand.
AATTGAACGGTTCCGGCACTGCCGGCAACTACAGTTGGGTGGCTTCCAACGGCGGTAATATCGTGAGCGGTGCCAACACACTCACCCCAACGGTGAACGCCGCAGGCACCTATACGCTCACCATCACCAACCCTCAAACGAACTGCTCGGCGAGCGATGCGGTGAATGTGACCTTGAACACCACCGCACCGAACGTATCGGTAAGTGGCGGTGGTACACTGACCTGCTCGGTGACCAGCATCGCCATCAATGGAGGAAGCACCACCTCGGGTGCGACCTACAGCTGGGTCGGACCGAACGGTTTCACCAGCACGAATGAGGATCTTTCGGCGATCGAAGCGGGCACGTATATCCTGACCGTGACGGATCCGGCCAACGGCTGCACCAGCCAGGCTTCTGCGGTGGTTGATCTGGACACCGCTGCCCCGGGCGCACAAGCCACCGGCGGCACCCTGACCTGCACGGTGACCTCGATCCAGCTGATGGGAAGCGGCAACGGCAGCTTCGCCTGGAGCGGTCCCAACGGCTTCACCAGCAACGAACAGAACCCCACGGTGAGCGAGGCCGGTACCTACACCTTAGTGGTGACCGGTGCCAACGGCTGCAGCAGCCAGGCTTCTGCGGTGGTGGTCAGCGATATGGATGTGCCTGAGGTCTTCGCCGAAGGTGGTATGCTGCCCTGTGAGGATGGTACCGTGATCCTTTCCGCCTTCACCGATGGAACAGCACCGACCTATAGCTGGACCGGCCCCAACGGGTATGCCGGTGTGGATCAATATCCGGAGGTCGCAGAACCTGGAATCTATGTGGTCGTGGTGACCACTGCCAATGGGTGCAGTGGTTCCACCAGTGTGGTGGTAACGCGTGAGGATTGCGGGGAGAAGGAGTGCCCTGCTCTGATCACCAATTGCCCGGCGGACATCACCGTGGATTGCGCGGCCGACTACTCCCCTGAAGGACTCGGTGGTATGCCGACCTTCCGTACCGAAGTGGACGGTGGTGACAAGAAGTGCATGCCGGTGAAGAACCACGGTTGGTGGGATGAGACCTTGAGCGCGTGCCCCTTCGTGATCCGCCGCACCTTCTGGGCGGTCGATCTCAGCGGCGACGTGGCCTTCTGTGAACAGACCATCACCGTGGTGGACGAGACCGGACCCGTGATCATGGGTATCCCTGAGGTGGATGGCATCACCTACTGCGACGAGCTGGAGTACTACCACCTCCCCACCGTATGGGCATTCGATGAGTGCACCGAAAGCGCCATGGAGGCCACGGTATCCTCGGTCCAGAACGGGGATGAGAAGGATGGTGCATACAGCATCACCTATACCTGGACCGCCACGGACTACTGCGGCAACAGCAGTGCCGCGACCTGGACCTTGTTCGTTCAATGCGGTAAGCCGGGCCAAGGCAAGAAGCTTGAGGTGAGCGCATCGCCCAACCCGTTCCGGAACGAATGCGTGATCTCCCTCCAAGCCAAGGAGACCGGTACGGCCGTGGTGACCATCACGGACATGCAGGGTCGCTGGATCAGCGAGGCGTACAACGGGCCGGTGTACGCTGGCGAGACCACCCGTGTGGTCTTCAGTCCGGAGAAGGTGGGGACAGGGGCCTTCCTCTACCATGTGCGTATGGATGGTGAGCAGACCCACGGTCGATTGATGCACCAACCTTGATCGGCCTGTCCACAAGGCATGCGGAAGCCCTCGCCAGTCGGCGGGGGCTTCTGCGTTGTTGCGATGGTACCTTCGCGGTCCGATCCGTGGAGAACACCGAACCCCTGGCCGAACGCATGCGCCCCCGCACCTTGGAGGAGGTGGTCGGGCAGGAACACCTCGTGGGTCCGGGCGGGGTGCTGCGGAAGGCCCTTGCCGGTGGAATGCTCCCCAGCATGATCCTGTGGGGGCCTCCTGGCGTGGGCAAGACCACCCTGGCCCGCTTGATCGCGCAGGACTTGAAACGCCCCTTTTATGCTCTGAGCGCCATCAACAGCGGTGTCAAGGAGGTGCGAGAGGTGATCGAACAGGCCGGAGGGTCGGGGTTGTTCGCGCGGAGTGCGGTGCTTTTCATCGACGAGATCCATCGCTTCAGTAAAGCCCAGCAGGACAGCCTGTTGGGTGCGGTGGAGAAGGGAACCATCACCTTGATCGGGGCCACTACCGAGAACCCCAGCTTCGAAGTGATCCCTGCCCTGCTCTCCCGCTGCCAGGTGTACGTATTGAAGGCGCTGGACGAGGAACGTTTACGCAGCTTGCTCGACCGCGCCTTGGTCACCGACCCTGTCCTGAAGGACCACCCGGTCGACTTGAAGGAGACCGATGCCCTGATGCGCGCCAGTGGTGGTGATGCCCGAAGGTTGCTGAACACCTTCGAACTTTGTGTGCTGTCGGCCGGCCGACAAGGCAGCGACCGGATCACCATCGATGATGCCTTGGTGAAGGAGGTGGTGCAGAACAACGCTGCACGGTACGACAAGCAAGGGGAGCAGCACTACGACGTGGTGAGCGCTTTCATCAAGAGCATGCGGGGAAGCGACCCCAATGCGGCGGTGTACTGGTTGGCCCGGATGGTGGAGGGTGGCGAGGACCCACTGTTCATCGCCCGCCGCATGGTGATCCTGGCCAGCGAGGATATCGGCAATGCCAACCCCAACGCGTTGCTGATGGCCACTACCACCATGCAGGCCGTGCAGATGATCGGCTGGCCGGAAGGTCGGATCATTCTGAGCCAGTGCGCCGTTTACCTGGCGTGTTCACCCAAGAGCAATGCCAGCTACAAGGCCATCGGGGCCGCGCAGGAGGCCGTGCGAAGCCATGGCGACCTACCGGTTCCCCTGGCGCTGAGGAACGCCCCCACCAAGCTCATGAAACAACTCGACTACGGGAAGGATTACCGGTACAGCCACGATGGCGTCGGGAATTTCATCGCCCAGGAGTTCATGCCTGAGAAGTTGGCCGGTACCGTCTTCTACGAACCGGGGGACAATCCGCGGGAACAGGAATACCGCGCGATGTTGAGGCGACTTTGGAACGGGAAGTATGAAGGGGCCTGATCAGGCGCGCTCCGACTCGAGGTAGCGCTTGTGCATATCCCAGATGATGCCCAGGCTCACCATCAGGCCGCCTATCCCCTGCTCCACCATCTGCCAGATCACGTCGGCCACCACATGGATCATGCCTCCCTTCGTGAAGGACATGCCCAGGACGAAGATGACCAGATACACGCAGAAACCGAACACCGCACCCAAGAGCATCGAGGTGAACGGGAACGCCTGCTTCAGCGAGATCCATTCGTGAAGGATGGCCGTATGGATGCAGAAGGTCATGGCGAAGCCGAGGAGGATATAGACAAGCCCTGCGAGACAGAGGTAGAGCCCCACCGGGATCCGCAGCTCCTCCAGATCGGTGAGCGCCACGCCATGCCAAAGCCAGGAGATCAGGAACATGACCGTGGCCGAAAGCAGCGCTGGAACGATGATATGACGTCTTAGTAGCACGGTGCCTGTCGATGGGGGAAAAATACGATTCGTCGTTCGATGAAACCTGACATTCCTCCGTTGGGCAGTATTTTGCTCCCTGTATGAAATACGTTCGACCTATACGAACGGTTGCCTTCTGGGCGATGGTTTTTCTTTCCACCACCACAGGGTGTAGAAGGGATAGCGATCCATCCCGGTGGGACGTGGACGTGGTGGCTCCATTGATCACCTCGCGCCTTACCATCGCCCACCTGATCCCCGATTCCCTTCAAAGTGTGGCGGCCGATGGTTCGGTCACCTTGGTCTACTCCTCCGAGCTCTTCGCGGTAGACCTCGACACCCTGCTGGAACTGCCGGATACCAGCTTCAGCTACCCCTATGCCCTGCCCCTACCGCCCAACGATGTCTTCGAGCTACCCGCCGGCTTTCCGGTGATCAGTGAGAACAACCTGATCCGCTTCAACCTTCCCCAGGTGGAACTTTCCCGCCTGGATATCCGTGAGGGTACCCTGCGTGTGGATATGCGGAACAAGATCGGCAGCCGGATCCTGGGGGTCTTCGACCTGCCGACCGCCCAGTTCCCCGATGGCACAGGCAGCATCTCAGCGTCGGTAGAGGCCGGATCGTCGAACGCCCCGAGCAGCTCCACCGTGCTTCGTGACCTAAGCGGTGTGCGGCTGGATCTGCGCGGTCCCAGCTACGACCTGGTGAACACCCTGGCCACCAATATCTCCGCCGAACTGGACCCCAATGGGAACGGCGCTAGCGTGACCAATCAGGACAGTATCATCGTGGTGGCCAGTTATCACGATCTGGTCCCCGGTTTCGCCAAGGGCTACTTCGGTACCAATGAACTGACCTACAACGACCAACGGAGCCGGCTGAGCCTCTTCGACTCGTTCGTGGGTGGGTCGCTGGACCTGGATCAGGTGACCCTGAGACTGCGGGTGGAGAATGGCATCGGCATGGATCTCAGGGTGCGGCTCAATTCCTTTCAAGCAGCGAACACGCGTACCGGGTCCACGGTGGATCTCACGCATGCCATCCTCCAAGGTCCCATCAATCTGAATCGGGCGACGGACCTCGGGACCGGCTTCATTCCGAGCCTGTACCTGAACGTGTTGGACAACAGCAACAGCAATGTGGATGCCTTCGTGGAGAGCATGCCCGATGAGGTGCGCTACGACCTCGACATCAGTCTGAATCCGCTGGGGAATGTGAGCAATGGCAACGATTTCTTGTATTACGAGAGCAAGCTAAGGGCGGGCCTTGAGCTGGAGGTCCCATTGAATGTGATCGCTACCGGGCTCACCCTGGAAAGTGTGGAAGTGCCCGACCTGCCTGGCGATGCGGCGCATCGGACCATCGTGCAAGGCACGCTGCATCTCTTTGCCACCAATGGGTTCCCGTTCGATGCGACCATCGTGCTCGATATCGTGGATCAGGATCGTCAGGTGCTGAGCTCGATCCCGGTGGATGGGGTCATTCGGTCCGGCGTGGTGGCTGCTGATGGGCTGGTCCACGTTCCTTCCAGTTCCACCGTGCATGCCCCATTGTCCAAGGAGCAGGTGGGGCTGTTGTATGACGGGAACCGCCTACGCACCCGGGTGGTCTTCGATACGGACCCTGCACTGGGGCATGTGCGGATCCTGGACCGGTATGCCATGGACCTCCAGTTCACCGTGGATGGAACATATATGGTGAACGGGCAATGATGCGCCTCGGACTTTCCCTCGCATCGGGGCTGGTGGGGTCATCCTTGGTGGCCCAGGGTCTTCTTCTGCATCACGATCCGCGGGTAGACCTGAATGCCGGGTACAAGAACACGGTCGGTCTGTTCGGCCTCATCGACTACAATGCCAATACCGTGGCCAATGAACTCCCATTGGCACTTTATCAGGGCGGGGAGATCAGCCGGTCGTTACGCCAACAGGTCGCGGATGGTCTGCAGGCCGAAGCGAACACGGCAGGCTATATCCTCGAAGGAGGCTTACGATGGACCGGCGCTGCATGCTGGGGGACCCGTGGGCAGTGGCGTCCCATGGTCCAGGTCGCGTATCGCGACTTCAGTGGCCTGTCGTTCACCCAGGACCAGTACCTGCTCACCTTCTTCGGCAATGCGCTGTTCGCTGGCCGAAGCGCTCGCCTCTCTCCTTCCGGGTACGAGCGGATGAGCTACCGGACCATCGGAGCAGGCGTGGTGCACGATGGCAACGGCTCCAACCTTCGGGTCGAACTGGTTCAAGGCGGTTCCTTCACGGCGCTTGATGTCCGCTCGTCGGAGTTGTTCACCGCGGCGGATGGCCGTGTGCTTCGCACATCGGTCTTGGGTGAATACCTCGCCAGCGATACGGCGAAGACAGGCTTTGGTCGGACGAATGGTCTGGGCGCCGCGCTTTCTGGCCGCTGGGCTTGGGCTTTCGAGGGGTCTTGGCCGCTCCGGCTCTCCGTTGGCGTGGAGGATCTCGGGTTCATCGCCTGGAACCCGAACTCCGTGGCCATTCGTAAGGATACCCTGGTCAACTTCGAAGGTTGGTACGTGGAGAACCTCTTTGCGCTGGACAAGGTGCTGTTGGATCAGGATGCCGTGCTGGATACGCTCGGCCTTCGTTTTCAGCATGGTCAGGTGACCCGGCCCACGCCCTTCCAGGTCCATGTGAACGCCGACATGCCGTTCGGCGCAGATTGGCGCATCGGCCTGGCATTGGATCACCGGTACCTGACCGGCTATGCACCACATGCGACGCTGCAGGTGAGCCGAGTGCTGGGTACGCGCACCTTGCTTGCCACGTTCCTGAGCTACGGGGGCTTTGGTGGTGCGCGGATCGGCCTGGGGGCGAAGCATCGCTTCGGCAGGCATGTGCTGGTGACCCTCTCCACTCCGCAAGTCCCCGCATTCTTCGATCGGCGCGTGCGTGGGATGGGCATGCTATTGGGAGCAGAGATCGGGTTCTGATGGATACCATGGGCCAGATCCGTACGTTCCTCGCAGGTGTGGCGTTGTGGATCTTGTGCTCATCCACCGGAACACCACCACTGATCGCCTTTCGGGTGGTGGATCCGGTGCGGGAGCCGATCACCATGCATTGGAAGGACGGGCGTGGGGAACGGTTCGGGAACCTCGGCCGGTTGAAGGACCACCTTCATGACCGAGCCCTACAGATGATCTTCGGGATGAATGGAGGCATGTTCACCACCGATCATGGCCCGGTGGGCTTGTACATCGAGGATGGCAGGATCCTGCATCCGATGGATCGGCGCACGGATGGAGCGGGGAACTTCCACATGCAGCCCAACGGCGTTTTCGGCGTGATGGAGGATGGTACGGCCTTCGTGAAGACCACGGAAGCCATGAAGGACATGCGTGGCGTGCGATACGCCACACAAAGCGGTCCGATGTTGATCGCCAACGGGGTCATCAACCGGCACTTCACCCCTGGCTCCCGCAATCTGCATATCCGCAATGGGGTCGGCGTGCGGGCCGATGGCCGCACGGTCTTCGCCATCTCCCGACGACCGATCTCTTTCCACGAGCTCGCCACGTGGTTCGAAGCACACGGCTGCGCCAATGCGCTTTACCTCGATGGAGCGGTGAGCCAAGCCTTCATCCCGGAAGAAGGACTCCAGGGCATGGATGGCGACCTGGGGGTACTGATCGCTGTGGCCGCAGGCTGGTAGCACCTGCTACCTTCGGCCCCATGAACTGGGTGTTGCTGGTGGTGGCCGGGCTGTTCGAAGTCGGTTTCGCCACGTGTTTGGGCAAGGCCCGTGAGACCACAGGGGGCGCTTCGGTCTGGTGGATGACAGGCTTCTTCGTTTGCCTCACCATCAGTATGTACCTGCTCTACAAGGTATCGCAGCACCTCCCTATCGGGACGGCTTATGCGGTGTGGACAGGCATCGGCGCAGTGGGCACCGTGCTCGTGGGCATCTTCCTTTTCCGCGAACCGGTGGCATTCTGGCGCCTCTTTTTCCTGTTCACCTTGATCGCGAGCATCGTTGGGCTGAAGGCCGTTTCCCACTAAGGACGGTTGGTGGAGTTCCGGACCGCAGCTGCGGCGGTCGAGGGATCGCGATGAACTTCGTGTCCATGAAGATCTGTATCGTTGGCTGCGGCAACATGGGCCAGGCCTATGCGCGCAGTTTCCGGAAATACGGCCTGGTGCAACAGGATGAGCTGCTCCTGGTCCTCCGCAGTGAAGGGCGCCGCTCCCAGTTGGAAGCGCTCGGCAGAGTCACCACCACCATGGGTGGGGCGATCAGTACATGTGATCTGGTGATCGTGGCGGTGAAGCCCCAGGACTTCGGTTCCATTTCCCCCGCTCTTGCCCCTTTGCTGCGGCCCGGCCAGGTGGTGCTCTCGATCATGGCCGGTATCACCATAGCACGGCTACAGGCGGATCTGCAGCACCGGACCGTGGTCCGTGCCATGCCGAACGCTCCGGCGCAGATCGGCATGGGGATCACCGCCTATGCTACGGGAGCGGAGCTGAACATGCGCCAGACCTTGATGGTGGAGCAGTTGCTCAACAGCACCGGCCGCGCGGTCCATCTGGAACATGAGGCACACCTCGATCCGGTGACCGCGCTCAGCGGCAGTGGCCCGGCATACTTCTTCCATATCGTGAGAACGATGATCGACCAAGGGGTGGCTCTTGGACTACAACCGCACGTGGCCACCGCACTGGTGAAGCAGACCATGCTGGGGAGCTACCACCTCATGGAACATGCCGACCGCACACCGGACGATCTGATCACGGCGGTGATGAGCAAAGGAGGTACCACCGAAGCGGCGTTCAAGGAGTTCGAACGCTCAGGTCTGGCCCAAGCCTTGGCAAAGGGCATCGAGGCGGCAAGCCGCCGAGCCCAAGAGCTTTCTGGCGCGTGATCAACGCGCCGCGTCCAGAACCTTAGTGCAGCACGGAGAATCGTTGCTCGACCACCCCTTGAGACCATCGGATCCGCGCGATGTACTGGCCATCCGCGAGCCCTGACACATCCACGTTCACCAGATCGCTCTGGATCCGTGGTACGGAACGGACCGATCGACCGGTGAGGTCCATGATCTCCAAGGTCGTGGACGGATCATACGGGATACGGACGCCGATCGACAACGGTCCGGATGTGGGTGTAGGCCAGAGGGACATGGCATGGTTCACGTGGCGTTCGGTCAAACCATCGGGAGCTTCGGCGCTCCACAGTTCAATGTCGTCCACGGCGGCCTCGACAAGGCTGCCACCGTCCTGCTCCAGTCCTGGTCGAACACTGTCACTGGCGATGAACTTGAGACGGATCTGCGTGGCATCATCACCCAAGACATCTCGAACACGGAACACCTTCCTGCGCCAGTTGCGCTCTCCGGTCTTGGTGTCTTCCACGGGAACCCAGCTGGCACCATCATCACCACTTGCGTATACCTGCCACCAGTCGGCGTTGGGGTTGGCGCCGGACGGAGGGTTGTTCGTGTACCACCGCCAATAGCTCATGGCCGGGTCCACGTAGGGCGTCAGGTCCACGTTGGGGCCCATCAAGGTGGTGCTCCCCTCATCCACGTCGTTATCCCCGATCGGACTGGTGGTGCTGAGCGCGTTGCCCGTGTACCAGCAATACTGTCCGCCTGGGGTGTGCTGTGTCCCGGTCTGCACGATGGTGCTGGGCTCACCAGCCGTGCCGTACGAAGCCATCGGTGGCCCGAACTCCCAATTGCCGGTGATGGCATTGTCCTCCGGTTGCCCTTGGATGAGTTCTCCCAGCTGGCTCAGGTCATCGGCGTTCTCGGTGGCGGCCAATCCATAGCCGATCATCGTGTAGTACGGAAGGCCGGGGTCGTTCAGGTTCGCGGCGATCGGGGTGATCGAGCTGGACTGTCCGAAAATATCCCGCAGACCCAGGTGATAGGCCACCACGGTGCCAGCCGGTTGTGCCGGGATGTTGGCCCGGTATAGGCCATCGCCCGTGGTGGTCATGGGTGTGGAGAGCCACGTTTCCGCGTTATTCACCTTGTAATGGAGCGAAGCGTCCTGAAGGTACAGGGTTGATGGGAAGGTGATGATGAGTTGTGCTTCCACCGGGATCTCCTCATCCGCCGGTCCGGCCAGGATGCCATCGTGGTAGAGTTGTGCATCGCTGATGAGCGTGATGCCGTGGATCGCGAAAGCCTCCACGATGGCTGCCCCATGCACCGTGCCGTTGGTGATGTCGCCGTCGGTATCGTCGGCCTGCAGTACATCGAGCAGCACATCGCGGAAGGCCTGGCCTTCATTGCCGTTGAAGGTGGCGGCTTGCATGCCAGGATAGGCTGCGGCGAACAGGTCAAGGGTCAATTCCATGTCGTTGCCCAAAAGCTCGTACAGGTCCCACCAGGCGCCCGCGATGATCTCCCCATCACCATGTACTTCTCCGGTGATATCAACTGGATACACCTTGGGTGGCGTGTCGTAACGGCGTACCGACGAATTGTCGTTGTCCAGATTCATCCCCAGCCCGAGCACCGGGTTCTGCGTGAGGGTGAAGCCCCAAACGTCCGCATATCCCTCGTTCATCGCGCCATTCACGAAGTTGCTGCTCAACGAGAGGTAGTATTTGTCGTTGATCCCATGTCCATACTCGTGGTAGACCACATCGTTGATCGTGGCCAGCGACCGGCAGTTGTTCCCTTCTGCATAGAAGTTGATGGCGGTACCATCGTAGAAGGCGTTACAGAAATCGGTGGTGAGGTCCAGGTTGCACTGCATCTGGAAGTCCATGCCGGTGAACTCCGGTAGCACGTTCTTCACGTGTGCATGGATCTGGTTCACATAGATGAAGGCTGAACGCTCCCGCAGGTTGCCTACGGTGAAGTTGACCTGGTTGAACCCTTCGCTCAGCGCCACGTTCTGGGAAGGTGTCACGGAATTGGTGCTCACTTGGGTCCACGGACCACGGAGCTGGAAAAGCCCGGTCGCTGGACCGGTGAGGTCGGAGGCCACATAGCCGGTGACGTCGGTGCGCACTACGTTGCCGTTGATGGAGATGTTCAGGTTAGGCAACCCTTGGACCTCGGGCGCCGTGAGGGGGCTTCCAGCGTAGGCCAGGCCGGTAACGGAGAGGTCCATCGCGTCGTCTCCTTCGTCTTCGCCATGGCCACAGGTCCGCACTTCGTTGGTGCGGTACAGCAGGTCGCCGGAGTGCGCATCAACCAGGCAGTCGTATCGACCTGGCGTGTCGCCGCGCCGGGTATGCACCACGATACGGTGCGTCAAATGGTGCACGTGCCGGCCGTTGGTGGCTACAGGAAGAATGGCGAGACCGCGCAATTCATGCGAGGTGATGTTGGAGAGGCCCTCGCTCGCACGGGCTACGGCCACATCAGCCGCCACCGTGGGAGTCAACGGAACCGTGATGTCCATGGCCAGGTCCGCACCAAAGGCGATCACGCGGGCCTGGTCGTCGAGCTTCACCATGGCATGGGCCCCCAGTACAGGCAGGCCTTCATACTGCTGGGTGAAGTGTACATAGGTGAGCTTTCCTCCCTTCGAGGTGTTCTGCGCCACCAGTTGGTCCATGGGGAGCCGATAGCCCATCAGCTCATCGGCGAGGAACCGCTGTGCCCTTTCCGTCGCCTCGTGGCCCACCGTGGCGATCGGATCGCCGTAGGCCCTGCGTGGCAGGCCTGTTTCCTCGTTGAACTCCGCGGACCAGCGTGGGTGCGCGTGTTTGAAGGCAGGCCATCCCCCCCATTGCCGAAGGGCCGCTTGCCGATCACGGTCGGGAACGCGCTTATTCTCGGTGATGAAGCGCACCTCATCGGCCCGGGTGGCTGTTTGTGCGGTGACCGAGCTGGTGATCGCCAAGGCGACCGGCATGGAGATGAGACAGGTGCGGAATCGCATGTATCGAATAGGTGAGGTACGAAGATCGTACGCTGTGGCTGAACGGCCAAGGCTCAGGCCCCAGGTCTCCAAGAATGGCCTTCAACCCGGAAAGGGCGCATCGGTCTGGATCACCAGCCCATCGGTGGCCAGCATTACGCCTGCGGGCAACTGAACGCTCACTTGGGCGTGGGGCCCAAGCAGGTGGCTGATGTGGGTGAGGTAGGCGCGTTCCGGTGCCAGTTCGGCCACGAAGGAGAGGGCTTCCTCCAGGTTGAAGTGCGCCACGTGCGGCTTTATCCGCAAGGCATTGATCACCAGCACATCGAGGCCCATCAACTTGGACCGACCGGCGGGCGATACCTCTTTAGCATCGGTGATGTAGGCGAGGTCGCCCACGCGGTAGCCCAGGATGGGCAGGCCCGCATGATCAACTTCCACCGGGAGGATCGGAACAGGGCCCACATGGAAGGTGGACCGCTCCACCTCCACCAGGTTCAGCTCCGGAACACCGGGGTATTTGTGCTCGGCGAAGGCGTAGTGGTACATCCGGCGTACGGCTTCCAAGGTGCGTGGCAGGCCATGGATGTCCATGGCCTGCTGCTGCGCGAAGTTGAAGGCCCTGAGTTCGTCGATGCCCGCCACGTGGTCCATGTGTTCATGGGTCAGCAGCACGGCATCCAGCCGCGGAATTCGGCTACGTAAGGCTTGTTGCCGAAGGTCGGGGCCTGCATCGATCAGGATCTCGGTATCGCCACAGGTGAGCCATGCCGAAGTGCGCAGCCGCCGGTCGTTCGGATCGGTACTGGTACACACGGAGCAGGAACAGGCCACCACAGGTACGCCTTGGCTCGTGCCCGTACCCAGGAACTCCATGCGGATCGCCATGGCGCAAATATCGTTCGGCCCGGCCAACTCGTTACTTTCGTGCCCGCCGTCCGGAAAGCCATGGCTTTCGGGCACCTGGAGAGGTGGCAGAGCGGTTGAATGCGGCGGTCTTGAAAACCGCTTTACCCGTAAGGGTAACGGGGGTTCGAATCCCTCCCTCTCCGCAGAAGAGGTCCGCACCGTTACAACGGCCAGAGCGCTCCGTCCACAGGGCGGTGAGCCTGGAGAGGACCGCATGGTTCAGCGCTGGGCCGTTCGGGGTAAGCGGTGAGCGGGAGCTGCCGGGAGGCACGGCTCCAAAGCTTCGGACCGTCCGGTCGCAGGGTCACCTCCACCCCTCGTGTCGTTTCAAGCGGAGGTCCCAAGGTGTGTCGTGGTTCCGTCGGGATCATCGTGCTGCGGTCGCGGTGGATCAGGTAACGGTGTGTCGGGCCCTTGTGGCATCGTTAACTTTGACACGATGAGAGCGCTTTTTGGCCTATTACCCTTGGTACTTGTCGCTTGGCCCTATCGTCCGGTGAAAGCACAGGTGGACATGGTCCTGGAGTCGCGTACGTTCTATGCGGCGGACGGACACCCTCTGGTGGACGTGAACATGGCCCTTCTGGCGGGCACGTTCGGTGTGGCCCCCACCGAGCGAGGGAACCTACAAGCCCAGGTGGAAGTGCTCACGCTGGTGCAACAGGAAGGGGCCATCGTGGCCTTTGAGAAAACCTTGGTCAAGGGGCCCGAAGGCGTGGATAGCGTACAGCAGGACCTGATCCACCAGGAGTTCTTCGCACTGGCTCCCGGCTTGTATGACCTGGTGGTGGAGGCGCGTGATGCCACCAAAGCCGACACCACCACACGCCGCTTCACCATGCCGCTTGCCGTGGGCACCTTGTCACCTGGTATCTCCATCACGGATATCCTGCTGGCCGAGCGCATCACCCCATCCATAGCAGGAGAACCTTCCAAGTTCGGTTATACCGTGGCGCCGCTGCTAACGGACTATCTCCCACGGTCCATCTCCAAGTTGAATTTCTATGCGGAGGTGCATGGAGCGGCGGCCGCGTTCGGCTTGGATAGCCTCTACCTGCTTTCCTATCAGATCGAAGGATATGAATCAAAGGCGGTCTTCGGACCCTTCAAGCGAAGCATACGAGCGAAGGCCAAGCCGGTGGATCCCGTGATCGCGGAGTTCGACATCGCCGACCTACCTTCAGGCAATTATGTGCTGGCGGTGGAGGTGCGCGACCGCTCCGGGCGCTTGATCGCGCGGAAGGATCAATTCTTTCAACGCAACAACCCCATCCGGTACGACTATGACCTCCAGGCCATGGATCGACTCGACTTGGATGGGAAGTTCACCTCGGCGTTCGCCAACCGGGATACGTTGGTGGACCATATCGCGAGCCTGCGCCCCATCGCCGACCCGCTGGAGATGAAGATCATCGACGACCGGTACAAGGACAAGGACATGGATCTGATGAAACGGTTCTTCTACAGCTTCTGGGCCAATCGGAGCATGGAACCGGAAAAGGCTTGGGAGGCGTACCGGCAGGAGGTGGTGAAGGTGAACAAGATGTTCGGGTGCCGTGTGCTTCGCGGCTATGAAACGGACCGTGGGCGTGTATACCTGAAGTATGGTCCGCCGAACACCATGATGGACCGGTTCAACGAGACCGGGACCCTGCCCTACTCCATCTGGCATTATTACAGGGCGGGCAAGTTCACCAACCGCCGATTCGTCTTCTGGCAACCGGATATGGCCAACTTCTGTTTGCAGTTGCTGCACAGTGAAGTGCCCGGCGAAATGAACAATCCGCAATGGAACCATATGCTCCATGTGCGGAACCAAGCGCCGATCGGGGTTCAAGCCACGCAGCCGAGCACCTTGGAGAGCGATCGGGTGTTGGAGTTCTACAACGACCCGCGGTAGATCGGCCGTGCCGAACCCGCATCTTTGCCGCCGCTCAACCGAATGGTCCACACGGCGGTCGTCATACTCAATTGGAACGGCAAGGCCTGGCTGGAACGCTTCCTGCCCAATGTGTTGCGCCATAGCCAGGGGGCTGAAGTGATCGTGGCGGACAATGCCAGCACCGATGGTTCGCTGGCCTGGTTGGCCCAGGTGCATCCACCGGTACGGGTCATCCCCTTGCCCACGAACTTGGGCTTCGCCGGGGGCTACAATGCCGCTTTGGAACAGGTGATGGCCGACCGGTTCATCCTGCTCAACTCCGATGTGGAGGTGACCGAAGGTTGGGTTGAGACGTTGAACACTTACCTGGACGCTCATCCACGCATGGCGGCCTGTCAACCCAAGGTGCGATCACTCCAGGACCCAGGTCGGTTCGAGCATGCCGGCGCAGCAGGTGGCTTCATCGATCGGAACGGGTATCCGTTCTGCCGTGGACGCATCTTCGAGATCACCGAGGAGGACCATGGTCAGTATGATGATGAGCGCGAAGTGTTCTGGGCCACAGGAGCTTGCATGTTGATCCGTGCCGAGGCGTTCCGGTCGGCACAGGGCTTCGATGCCTACCTCTTCGCGCACATGGAGGAGATCGATCTATGCTGGCGACTACGTCGCATGGGATGGACCATCGGGTACACCAGCGGAGCAGTGGTATATCATGTGGGAGGCGGAGCGCTGGCGTATAGCTCGCCGCGAAAGACCTACCTCAATTTCCGCAACAGCCTGATCGTTCTAGCGAAGAACCTGCACATCACGTGGTGGTGGTGGTGGTTACTTCG
>CAUJED010000039.1:0-13449 GCA_963169535.1 Bacteroidota bacterium
GGATGGTGAAGGCGATCCGGTCAAAGGGTACACCCTCACACGACCAGGCCATGTATTGCCCGAAGGGATCCCAGTCGCGTACGAACTCGTAGTCGCCCGGTGCGAGGTTCGTAAGGGTGATGGTGTTGCCCACTTGGTCACCACCGTTCACGCTATTCTGATTGGCGTCGATCACGGTCCATCGCGGAGCTTGCCAGAAGCTTCCATCATTGATATTGGAGATGGTGGCCTTTCCACCGCTGCCATTGGTACACGAGCCCTGGATGTTGCTCACCAGCATGTTCGGCCCGCCGTAGATCTGCGGTGCCACGATCGGTTGGGTAACCGTCCCGGTGCAACCATTGGCGTCCGTTACCATGATCTCGACCGTTGATCCAGGCGGTGTACCGAAGAAGACGAAATAGGGGTCTCCTTGTGGATCGTAGCCATCGGCAGGAGGTGAATACGTGTATGGAGGAGTCCCGTTCATACCGTACTCGATCACCTGCACTTCTCCGCTCATGGACCCGGTGCAACTGGCGTGTCCATCTTGTGCGCTGTAGGCACTGCCTTCCACCGGAGCGTTCAGCACGGTCCAATTCCCGGTGGCTTGTTCGCTGTTGGCATCGGTCACCGTAACACTGTAGGTCCCTGGTAGAAGTCCGGTGGGATCCTCAGCGGTGGAGCCATTGCTCCAAGCGAACTGGTAAGGTTGTGTTCCGCCGGAAACATAGATGTCGATCGCCCCATTGGCCGCACCGCAGGCGGAATTCCGGATCGTGGATGCCTCCACTTGCATGGCAGAAGCGGTCCAGCCGGAAAGGAGCAGAACAAGGGTACAGATGTGTCTCATTCAGCGAGGGTTGGTTGGTGGGATCGTTGCGACAGTCCGGCGCTCAGAAGACGTTACCAGTTGAAAGGGATGCCTGAAGATAAGCATTCAAGAACAGCGGTAAGTGGCTTGCCGCGTGATGTTCTTGAAGCCTTGGTCGGTTCGAACCCGGAGAACATGGACTGGTTGGTATCCTGGTCGGAACCGCAATACCGGCGACGGTCGTACGATCAGCAGACGAAGGGGTCACGAAGGGTTGCCCGTAGCGTTACTAGGTTGAAGGCTCCGGATGTGGTGTGGCTCTTTCGGCCCGAGCTATCCGAGCTACCGCTGTGACCAACGGGTGATACCTTCGCCACATCGCCCGCGACCTCACATACGCCGCCATCGACATCGGGTCCAATGCCGTGCGCCTGTTGGTGGCCGAGGTGATCGAGCGCGAGGACCATCCGGTGATCAAGAAGCAGACCTTGGTGCGCGTCCCCATCCGGTTAGGCGAGGACGTGTTCGACCGGGGTTCCATCGGTGCGGCCAAACGCGATCACCTCATCAAGAGCTTGAAGGCCTTCCGCTTGTTGGTGGATGTGTATGGGGTGCCCTACCTCCGGTGTTGTGCGACCAGTGCCATGCGCGAAGCCAGCAACAGTGCCGAGGTGATCGCTCGGGTGGAGATGGAGAGCGGTGTGCATATCGAGGTGATCAGCGGTCGTACCGAGGCCGATCTGATCGTGAACACGTTCTGGACCCAGGATCTGCTGAAGGAACGAAGCTATCTGTACATCGACGTGGGCGGCGGAAGCACCGAGCTCACCTGGCTGGAGCGAGGTCGTCGGGTGAAGAGCGCCAGCTTCAAGATCGGCACCGTGCGTTCCCTGAAGGGCAAGGTGCAACCGGAAACATGGACCGAGATGCGGGCCTTCCTGGAGGATCTCCGAGCAGAGCATGGCCCGCTGATGGCGATCGGCACCGGGGGGAACATCAACCGACTGTTCAAGGAGAACGGCAATGCGTATGGCGAGCCGATGTCGCGTGCCGCCATCCGGGCCCAACGCGACCGGATCGCGCGGTATTCCTTCGAGGATCGCGTGAAGGTGCTTCGCCTGCGACCCGATCGGGCGGACGTGATCATCCCTGCGGCGGATATCTTCCTCGCGGTGATGGAGCAGGCCGGGATCGACGAGGTGTTCGTGCCCAAGGTCGGTCTGGCCGATGGGGTCATCTACGACCTGTACATGAAGCAGTATGGACATGAACGCTATGCGGGGTCGGATCGTGCGGGGCTCACGGGCTGAGCGGTCCGCGGTGGTGATGGCGTTCGTCGGGTTGATGACCATGACCGGTGTGGCGCAGCCCTGGGCCATCGGGGCTCGTGGACATTTCGGGTTCTTATGGCCGCATCGCCCCAGTAGCTGGATCCTGGTCGAGGGACACCGCAGTGCCGCCGAGCTGTTCATGGAGCGGCGGTTCTCCGGCAACAAGGCCTGGCATCGTGACTTTCCAGGTGCTTCCTACGGGTTCGGTGCGTGGTACACCAGGCTGTCCGATACGGAACGTACCGGCAGGGTCTGCAGGGTGATGCCCTTCCTGCACATTCCTTTCGTGTATCACGAAGAACAGGACCTGGGGGTGCGGCTGGGATGGGGTGTCGGCTATGTGGAAGAGCCCTACCACCGCCAACGCAACACCAAGCAGATCGCCATCGGCTCCCACCTGAACACGGCCATCCAAATGATGGTGGCGTATAGGCGCCGGTTCGGAAGTGCCGAGTGCTCCGTGGGGGTGGGGATCGATCACCTGAGCAATGGCTCCTTCGCCCTGCCCAACCTGGGCTTGAACCTGTTGAGCGCCAACCTGGGCCTGGCTTACGCGTTGGCGGCACCCAAGCGCTCGGCCGCTGTGGTCGATACCGCTGCGCCCGTACGGCCCAGGAGGGAGCAGAGCCTTGTCGCCGCTGGTTTTTGGAGCGAGACCGGAAGGCCCGAAAGCGGACGTCACAGTGTGTTCTCGGCCATCGGACAGGTTCAGTGGCGCACCACGCGGACAGGCGCTCTCTCCGCGGGTGTGGACCTCTTCAACAAAGGGGCGTTACGTACGGACCATCCAGCGCTGGTGGCTCGTCCCCGTTCGGCCTTGACGCAGGTGGGGGTCCATGCCGGGTATGCTTTGCTGTTCGGTCCCAGCGAGGTGTTCATACAAATGGGTGCTTACGTGCATACCCCGGTCCGCGACCATGCCACGCTGTTCCATCGCCTAGGGTGCAGGCACCGCATCGGGCGCCACTGGATGGTGCATCTGGCGCTGAAGAGCCATTTCGCCGTGGCCGATCACTGGGAGTTCGGATTGGGATACCGATGGTCATGAGGGCGCTGTCGATCCTGTTCGCGATCCTCCTGGTGGCTTGCCAACCGGAACAGTGGGACGATTGCGTGACCAGTGCGGGGCCCACACGTCAGGAGGCACGGGTCGTGGATCGCTATTCACGTATTGAGTTGGAGGATCGCGTGGACCTTGTGCTGGAGCATACAGGCTACGGTGCATTGGTGGTGGAGGGCGGCGCCAATGTCCTGGGGCAGCTGCGTACCGAGGTGGTGGATGGCACCCTGCGGATCCGGGATGACAACCGATGTAATTGGGTACGCGACATACGGAAGCGCATCACCGTACGGGTGCCGATGCAAGGCGTGGAACGGATCGAATTGCGGGGCACGGGCCGCGTAAGCGCTACCGATACCGTGCGTGGCACGGTGTTCCGGATCGAACAGCACAACGCCCAGGGCAGTGTGGACCTTCCGCTCGCTGTGGACACCTGTTTCGTGGGGCTGCACACCGGTGCGGGCGATGTACGCTTGCGGGGGCGATGCCAGGTGGCGTACCTGTACAGCGGCCTCATGGGCCCCATCGATGCGGGCGACCTCACGGCCCGTGTGGTGAACGTGAACAACAGTGGTGTCGCCGATATCACGTGCCGCGCCGTACAGGCCTTGAACGTTCGTTGCTCCGATGTGGGCGATGTCCTTTACCATGGCGATCCTGAGGTGAGCGCCACGGTTACCGGCAGGGGGCGGGTGATCCGCCTTGGCCCTTGAAGGTGATCATGGCCTGTCAACCATCCCGTGGTTTTTTCTTCGGCCCACCATGCGCATATCCTACCTTGTGCCCGCTGTGTTGAACGAAACCGTGTGATCCGGACCATGACCGCAACCGCACCTGCCCCCGCGAAACGCCTTACCGACCTCCCTGCCCACGCGCGCCTTTGGGTGTACAAGACCGCCCGGGACCTTAGCCATGCCGAACAGAACCTGGTGCGCGATCGTGGCGCGGCCTTCACCAGCTCGTGGGCAGCCCACGGCTCGCCGCTCGATGCCGTGGTGGACGTGCTCCATAACCGTTTCGTGGTCCTCGCCGTGGACGAGGATCAGGCGCTCGCCAGCGGATGTAGCATCGACAAGAGCGTCGGTTTCATCAAACAACTCGAGCACGACCTCAACCTGATGCTCACCGATCGTATGATCGTGGTCTTCGATGGCCCTTCCGGGATCACCAGCTGCCGTTTGCAGGACCTGCCCGAGCTGCTGAAGGAAGGGGTATTGTCGGGTGATACCATGGTCTATGATGACCTGGTGCCCACCATGGGCGACTTGCGGGAACGGTTCCATGCCCGACTGCGCGATACCTGGTTGGCCCGTTACCTGGGGGCTTGAGGCGGACCTGCGCTGCACAACACGCCGTTTTCACGGCGTTGGATACCGGTGATCCGGTGGATCCCCTCTTTTAACGCGCGTTCGTGGTCAGTGGGTCGGTTCCATCGCCTGAGTTATCTATAGAGACGGCACCATTTTGTTTTGATCCAGTTGCCACCAGATTCGTGATCTCTCTGATCAACTCCGCTGGACCAACTCAAAATGGAATGCTGCCGACTCAATAAATACCAATTCGCACGAAGGAGTAGGCCGATCTATTCGATCTTTTTTCGCGTGACTGCTCCATCGTGATCATTCCTTAGCCCATGCTATGCAACGACCCCGCCGTATCGTCATGCGAAAAGATCACCTCGCATCTTTGACCTATGGCTTAATGCGAATTGGTATTTTGTTGACCGCCAGACATCCCACGGCTTTTCCGTCACCCGTTTGAGAGTATCATACATCATGCTTCGGTTCGTATTCATGCACTTCAGACGACTGTTCTCCTCCTGAATATCCTTGAGTTCCTTGTGTAGGCATGGCTTCATGCCGCCACATTTGGTCTTCCACAGGTGGAAGATGGCGTTGCTGATCCCGCGCTCTTGGCGTTGGCCGGTTACCTTCATTACCACCTTATGCTGTATTTGGATGGGAACGGTCCGGTGCTCGTTGCAATGTGATCGTCTTTGTGGATACTATCGGTTGACGTTGATCCTTGACCGGCCGAAGCGATGAATGGCCGGTCTTTGGAGAAGCCTACAGGAAAAGCTTGCGAAGGGTCGGCGGTTCAGCCGATCGGGCAAGTTGATCCCGGCGCAGCAGTCATTCGAGTTTCCGGTCATGCTCAGACACGCTACGGTGCTGCGATGAACCTTTGTGTGGATGTTTGGTCTGCGCTGTGCCTTTGTACGAGGTAGACACCGGGGGCTGGGAGTTCGATCTCGAGCATATCGGTGTCCGGCCGTTGAAACTCGAACACGACTTGCCCCACGCCATTCAAGATCCGGAGCTTGTTAACTGTACCTGGGCTTTGGAGGCTAACCCGTCCATTGCCAAGGATGCGAATTTCTGATTCCAGGGGAGGGCGATCGTGTATGCCGACCGTACTGAAGAAAACGGCTTCGGACGTCGCGTAGCACCCATGTTCATCACTGGTGATCACAGAATAGAATCCTTGAACCTCCGGGTCGTGGGTCGGTAAGGTCGCACCGGGAAGGCTGTCACCATCATGAAGCCATTGATAGGTGTTGGCTATTGAGCTTGACAACACACCGTTTTCCAAGGATACGGTGGGTTCAGTGGCTTCGAACACCGCTATCTCCAACGTGTCACTCCATACGAAGCAGCCTGCATCGTCCGCTGCGATCACCGAATATTGACCGGTCTGGGTCACAGTGATGAAGCTGTCCACAGCCATGGTGCTCCACCAGTGATCCAATTGAACAGGAACACTGAGGTCAACACTGTCTCCGGCACATAGTTCCAACGGTCCTGATGATGAGATCTCCATGGTCGTTGAGCTGCAGTTGTTCAATCGAGCTACGAACACGTCGAAGTTGTTGTACGCAGGTGTAATGTTCTCGAATTCGTCAAGACGGATGGTGTCGCTTTGCATACCGGCGACATAGATGTTTCCCAGATGGTCAACCGAGGCACCGTAACAGGTGTTCATGTCTCCTTGGCCGGCAGTCATAGGCTTGACCCACACTACGGTGCCATTTCGTGTGTATTTCGCCAAGTAGCTGCCGGAATAGGGTGAGATCACCAATGGCCCGAATGACATATAGCCGCTTTGGCCATTGCCGAATGCGTATACGTTATTCATCTGGTCCACTGTCAACCGGGCTCCACCATCAACATGATTGCCTCCCGCTCGCTCGACCCATTGTGTTTCACCGTCGGGGTTGAATACGCCCACGAACATATCCATCAGATTGTAGCTCTGGCTTTGAAGGAATAGACGGCGGCCGAAGACCGTGGCACTATCTGGATCGAAAAAATGCCCAGAGAACCCTCCGCTTACCACCACGCGGCCGACTCGGTCCACCATCAGATCGCTGATGTTCTCTGTCCCGATGCCGCCAGAGGCTTTGGCCCAAGCAACGGCACCATCGGGATTCCACTTGATGATGTACGCGTTAAAGGCGGGATCCTGCTCACTGGTCACCTGAAGGGTGTGATCCCCGACCTGCACCTGGGTCACTCCGCCGAAAGCACCGCCGCGATAGATGGCCAAGGTGGTGTCGCAGGTAGCCGCAGGCACTGCGTTAAGGCTTGCGGTCGGGGGGAATGCGGTCGTTGCATTGGACCGTCGGTAGGTGCCGTCGGCGGTGTAACTCACCGCGAATACCACTGAACCGTTCATGGGGTCGCCAACATAGGTGTGATCAACGAGCGTTAGGCTCGTGTTGAATGCTCCACAGAGATACACGTTGCCCGACGCATCCGTGAAAACCTTGCCGGGTGCGGATTGACCACTGCTCGGCGTGTGGTTCTTGTACCAAAGCACCGTGCCATTCGGGTCGAATTTCACCAGGAGAACACTGGGGGTGTTCAGGTCACCTGGTATATTGATGTTGTCCAAGAGGATCGATCCCTGAGCCGAGGAGGAGACGAACACATTCCCATGCTTGTCAGTAGCTAAATGGTCAGCTCGCATCGGTAATGAACGTGCCCAGAGTACCGTTCCGCCGGGGTCGAGCTTGACCATGTAGTGTTGGTTGTTCGTTAGATTGAAGCTTCCCCAGGTGATAGAAGGTGCTCCGATGCCAACAACATAGATATGACCTTCGTGGTCGGTGGCGATCGCCCGGCCTGAAGCCTGTTGCGCGCCTTGGTTCCCTGCGAATCGGGCCCATGCGAATGGGGGCGCTTGGGCCAAGACCTGAATTGGGTTGAGCAATAGGCCAAGTATTGGGAAGAGGTAGCGCATTAGGGCTTGGTCGCTTTCGGAATTGAAGTGATTGCGGGGGGCGCGCAAGGTATGTTCCATGGATCCTCGTTGATCACCAGACTGATTCGCCCTGCCGTGGCGGATGGGATACGCTGGTTCGCCAGTGGCCCAGGTCGGCCCCTTGGTGTCGATGGTGGCCTGTACCACGGATGAGCGGATGGATGGGCCTGTTCTGTCGTTCCCGTTGGACGCTCGATCCCCGGCCGAGGATGCGTGGCTTTTTCCAAGGACGATCCGGCGGACCGGGGCCACTGGGACAGTTCTCTTGGTGATGGCCTGAAGAAGATCAACCGGATCGCTGAGTACCGTATCCACAACTGGCCGTTCACATGAAGTCCATATCATCCTTGGCCAAGGGGCGATCCAACCAAGGCGTGATCGACCGAAATTCGCGGTCATGGAACGGCTCCCATTCGTCCTTTCCGGTGGAGGTGCTCGTGGGGTGGCCCATATCGGGGTGCTTCGCGCGTTCCAGGAGGTCGGTATCGTGCCTTCGGCCATCAGCGGCACCAGCGCAGGGGCACTGGTAGGTGCTTTCATCGCTGCCGGGGTGGATCCCGACGAACTCGGACGGCTGGTGATCTCCGATTGGCGACTCCACCTGACCCGTTGGCGCGTGCTGCGCGGTGATCGGCTCACCCAACGACGCATCCGTGAGATCCTGAACGCCGAACTGCCCGTTCACACCTTCGAGGAGTTGAGGGTCCCGCTGTTCGTTACCGCCACCGACCTTCAGCAGGGTGGTCAGCGGATCTTCAAGAGCGGCGAACTGATCCCCCCGCTGCTCGCCTCGTGCGCGGTGCCGCTGGTGTTCCCCGCCATGGTCATCGACGGGGTGCCGTACGTGGACGGCGGGCTGAGCAACAACCTGCCCATTGAGCCGTTCAATCGACGACGGAACGAGACCATCGCCGTCTATGTGAACCCATTGCCGAAGTACGACCCGCATGGCACGTGGCGGGCCACCGTGGATCGGGTGTTCCACCTGAGCTTCCGCGAAATGGTGGCGCGGTCCGCTAAAGGATGTCGAGCGTACATCGAGCCGCAGGAACTGGACCGATTCGGGATGTTCGACCTGAGGTATGTGGGCGAGATCGAACGGATCGGATATGATCACACCAAAGCGCTGCTGGCCCAGCACTGACCTAACCGTAGTTCTTGCGTGAGGCCATGCGGACCTTCGGTCCTTGCCGAAGGGGGCTTCTTCTTTCATGGCGGATCCAACAACGGCCGAGGATGCGCGGCTACTCTTTCGCAGGCCGATCCGGAAGACCTGCCAAGTAGCAGGGCCTATGGAACAGGTCTTGCGGTGAGTAAATGAGGACAATGAAGCGGCGGATCCTCTGGCTTTAGCTGTTCCCAAGGAATACGTTGGAGACCGAACACGTATCGCCCTCGCATCGGGTGGGAGCGCCCATCACGAACAAGCACGGCGCATGGGAACATGCGCCGTGCTCATGATGGTCTTCGGGCGGTTACTCTTTCACGAACCGTGCAGTGGCCCTTTCGCCCTTCGCGTCGATCACCGTGAGCTGATACATCCCTGCGGGAAGCATGCCGGTTTCGATGATCCCTTTGGTGCCGTTCGTGGTGGTGTATTGCGTTTCGAGCACCGTGCGACCACTGGCGTCGGTGATGGCGATGGTGTTCGTGCCACGGAAGTGGCCGGGCATTTCATAGTTCAACACTTCGTTGGTGGGCACCGGGTGGATCTGAAGCTGAGTGCCGTGCTGGGAGAACTCGGGCGTGGTGGTGCTCAGATCGGCGATCCACTGGGTGAATTCGTTGGTGATGGTGTTGCCAAGGACCTCTGAAGTGGCGCTGATGGTCTGTACCACGGGATAGGGAAGGCCAGGAACGTAGTACAGGTAATTGTCGAACACCGTGTTGAACGTGAACATGCCAGAGGTGGTCTCTTCCTCTTGCACCCAGTGGACACGCAGTACGTTCGTGAGCGTACCGGTCGGGAGGATCAGGGTACCATAGGCATCCGCTTCCCCCTCGATGCTGCCAGCCATGATCACCTCCAGTTCTTCATCCTCGAAGGTGGCGCTGTACGTGTCCGTCCAGTTGGTCTGGTGGCTGCATGGGAAGCTCATGAAGCGCCCTTCGTCGGAATAGACCACGGCCATGCCTTCACCTTCATAACCGAGCAGGTATACGCCATTGGTACCCACCCTGAAATAGGCGGTGGAACCGTCGCTCACCTCGGCCACGGTGGCCGTGGGGAACTGGGCGCCGAAGGTGGTAGTGGCGGGATCCACCAGGGTGACGACCTCGGTGCTATCAGTGGTCAGGCTGCTGAAGTCCCACACTTGTCCGGGGCCAGCGGTTCCCGGTGCGATATGGTCGCTGAAGTGCCATTCGTAACTGGTGCCCTGGGTAGGCCCATTGCCAGCGAAGGTTAGGGTGGGTTGCGCGATGGCCGATCCAACGGAACCAAAGGCGAAGAGAGTAAGGATCTGTTTCATGCGTATCGATCTTTGATTTGAAGGAGCAGACGCGCACGGGGTATGAGAAGTTACTGGTCGTGTGACGACCGGGGAAGGCCGTTGATGAACGGTTGGGGCGCTCACCTCCGCACATCCAACGCGATTCCCGCCCGGATACTGAGGTTGTCCTTCAGGTACGGGTTCGCCATCACCCAGCCTTGTGTTTTTCCCTCGGCCTCGGCGTAGGCCTTCAGCGATCCGCCCAGCGGGAACGCGGCGCGCACCGTGAGCAGGCCGCCGGCCTTCCCTTTCGTATCGTAGAAGCCGCTGTTCTCGGGCTGTACCCAGAGCATGCCGCGCAGGTCCAGCTGGGCCGGCCGGTCACCATGGCCGAGGCGCAAGCCCTTCCGCATCAGTTCCACGCCGCCGAAGCTGCTCCCGTGGTTGTGGTAGGTATGGATGCCCAGCAACCAATGGCGGCCACATCGGTCCAGCAGCAGGTCGCCGCCGAGGTCGTAGCCGAAAGAGGTGAGCACGTGCCGCACGGCGAAGGTGAAGCGGGTATCGTGGCCCAGGCGGATGCCGTGTATGCCGATCATGTCGGGCGAGAGGAAGTTGAGGTACTGCAGGTCGCCCATGCGTTTCAGGTAGGCGTCCTCCTCGGGCGTGAGGTCTGCGCGCTTGATCACCCGGTCGATGCCCGGGCCGAAGGGATGCGTGCCCCGCGCGGTGTAGGGTTCGTCGGGGCGG
The DNA here is from genome assembly GCA_963169535.1 of Bacteroidota bacterium. Classification (GTDB taxonomy): domain Bacteria; phylum Bacteroidota; class Bacteroidia; order Flavobacteriales_F; family PHOS-HE28; genus PHOS-HE28. The sequence goes on from CAUJED010000039.1 coordinate 10,630, forward strand.
TGCAGGTCGTACACCCAGGCGGTGAAGTCCCAGCCCACGAAGTCGCGTTCGGCCACCTGCTCGCCGTAGTAGTTCATGGTGTCGATGCTGCGGTCGTAGTCCGATGCGCGGAATTGCCGCACGTAGCCCACGGCCTGCTTGGTGAGCAGGATGTTCATGGCCACGTTGGGGTAGTTCGTGCGCTCGAAGAAGTTGTCCTGCTGCATGTTGCGCAGCAGGGCGTACTGGCCTTTGATCCCCGAAGCGAAGCTGCGGACGAGCTCGTTCGGCGCCTCGCGCTTGAAGCGGACCATGTCGCTGTCGGACACGTGCGTCACCGAAGCGCTCGCGATGCCGCCGCCGAAACGGTAATAGGTCTCGTTGAAGGTGGAGATGCCCCGCAGGGTGGTGCCGTTGCGGTGGAACTCCTCGTGCATCCAGGCCGGGCCGAACACCATGAGCTGGTAGGCCAGCAGGTAGTCCACCACACCGGCCTGCGCGTTCGCTACGATCCGGTTCCACAGGTAGCGTTTCCTGTTCGTGGGTTCGATCAGGCCGTTCCACAGCTTGTTGGTGAAGTAGTAGTTGGTGGCGTGCAGGTCCTTGGTCACGGCCAGTACCTGTTGCATGGAGGGGCTTTCATGGCCGCGCAGCAGGTCGCCCGCGTTCACCGTTGCCTCCGTGCCGTCGGTGAGGCCTGCACGTTTGTTGGCAGCCATCTGCGCCGCATGCCACGCGTAGGGCGCATCGATCAGCGGGAGATCCAGCAGCAGGCGTGGGCGGATGGCGTAGGTGCTGTCCTGGGCTTGGGTCCATTGCGGTGCGATCCACGCCAGCAGGGCGCAGAGGATGGGCCAGGTGCACAGCAGCAGGATCCGCAGGAAGTGAAGCAGGATGGTCATGTGGAAGCGGGTGGTTCGGGTGGTGCTTAGGCGGGTTGAGGTGCGGAGTCCCTGCGATGCCTTGCGGTGGACAGGTATCGGAGAAGCGCTTCGAGGTTCTTCTCTTTTCGGACGAGGCGGCCTCCCCAGCGGTGCAAGAGGCGCATCACCAAGCCCATGATGCCGGGCATGTAGGTGTCGCCCCAATAGGCCAGCATCGCTAGGTCGGCGGGCCGCTTGGGCACGCCGGTGGAGGAGGTGAGGCCATCGTCGGCGAGCCCGTAGGCGTATGCGATGCAACGTTCGAACCCATCACTGGCGGGTTTCAATTCCACCAGGAACCGGATGGGTTCGGTGGAGGATGGATTGAAGAACCGGTGCCTTTTGCCGCGCGGTGCGGTGGTCTGTTCGCCGGGAGTGAGCCGCAATTCCTGCCGCTCCAGCTGGATGCCGAGGGTGCCTTCCACCGGTCTGAAGGTTTCATCGAAGTGCCGGTGCCAGTGCAGGGTATTGCCGCCGCCGGGCGCCAGGTCAACGCACACCACGGTGTGGAGTCCACCGCTGCTTGCGGCCGTTTCCAGGAAGGACACGCGGTCCTTGATCCTGGGGTTGTGGAAGCTCATGCCCGGTTCCACAGTGGGCAAGTTCCGATCGATGTGCATGGGAAGGAAATGGTTGGTTCCTGGACGCGTTAAGCAGGAGGTAGGATACAGGCAGTTTGCAAGGACCATGATGGATCACGCCACCAGCGTAGGGTCGCCGATGCGTTCCTGCAGCGCCTTGCGCGCCCGGAACAAGTACACCTTCACCTTGGTCATGTCCAAGCCTGTCATGTCAGCGATCTCCTGGTAGGCGTAGCCCTCGAGGTCGCGCAGCAGCACCAGCGAACGCTGCACCGGGGGCAGGGTGTCCAGCAGGCGGTCCAGCTCATCCTTCAGGCCGTGCTTGGGTTGGTGCGTCACCAGTATGTTCTCGTGGCCATCGGCGTAGCGCGTCACGTACTTGCGGCGGCGCGAGCGGTCCACGATCAGGTTGTGCGCGGTGGTGAAGAGGTAGCTGCGGCACTTGTTCTCGTCCACGGTGTCCAGCTTCATCCACAGGCGCAGGTAGCAATCCTGCACGATGTCCTTGGCGTTGTCGCGGTCGCGCAGGTGCTTCAGCGCGAAGCGGAACAGGGCGTCGGAATGGGTGTCCACGCATTGGTTGTAGGCGGCGAGGTCCATGGCCATTGGGCAGCGTTCGTTCAACGGTGCGAAATAGGCGCGGCCGTGGCCCCTCGGCCTTGAACGAATGCGACGGATCATTGACGAAAAGCGACATTCCGCTTGGGCGGTCCTCGCGTGAGCTGGATCACGGTGGAACCGCGGGTGCCGCGAGGTCGATCAGAGGAAGAAGAGGCCCTGCAGGCTTTCGGAAAAGCGCCTCCGCAGCAGGTAGAAGGGGGCTTTGCCTTCTTGCAGGCTCCCGGGCGTTACGCCGGCGAAGGTCTTGAAGTCGCGGTTGAAATGAGCCTGGTCGGAGTAACCGAGGTCGAACGCGAGGTCGCTCCAGCGTTCGATGGTGCGCTCCGTGGCTTGTTCGTACGCCTTGCGGAAGCGCACGATGCGGTGGTAGGCCACCGGGCTCAGGCCCAGGTGTTCCTTGAACAACCGTTGTGCCTGCCGGTCGCACACGAAGAGCTTATCGCCCAAGGTGCGGTGGTCGAAGCCCAGGCCATGGCCGCGCATCTGCTGCATGGCCGAGGAGAGGCGCACGGATGACCTGGTGCCACGGGCCAAACGTTGCATCAGAAAGTCCTCCATCAGTGCGATGGCCCCCGCTTCGTCCTGCGCCTCCACCACCGGTTCCAAGGCTTGGTGCAGTCCTGGCCCGAACAGATCACGTGTGCCCATGAACATGGGGTCGACCACCTTCAACGGTGCGCCGAACACCTCGATGGCCGCTTCGGGTAAGAGGCGTA
>CAUJED010000040.1:0-58104 GCA_963169535.1 Bacteroidota bacterium
GAGGGTAACGGTCACGGTGGCGCTGGCATCAGGACAAGGTGCCGTGCCGGGTACGGTGTAGGTGTACACACCCGCACTCATGGTGGCGGGGTCGAACAGGCCACCTGCGGTGGGGCTGGGTCCGCTCCAGGTGCCGTTGGCATCGGGCGTTCCGCCCAGCTGCGCGAACAGGGATACCGCAGCATCCGTGCTGCACAGGGTGATCGCCCCATCGGTCCCCGCATCGGGTGGGGTGGTGAGGGCAACGGTCACGGTGGCGCTGGCATCAGGACAAGGTGCCATGCCGGGTACGGTGTAGGTGTACACACCCGCGCTCATGGTGGCGGGGTCGAACAGGCCACCTCCGGTGGGGCTGGGTCCGCTCCAGGTGCCGTTGGCATCGGGCGTTCCGCCGAGCTGCGCGAACAGGGATACCACAGCATCCGTGCTGCACAGGGTGATCGCCCCATCGGTCCCCGCATCGGCAAGTGTAGACACGACAACGGTCACTGTTGCGATTTCTGTTGAACCACCACAGGCTGGGGATCCCACCACGGTGTAGGTATAGGATCCCGGAGTATCAGCGCTCGGGTCGAAGTTGCCCGAATGCACGGCGCCTCCCGGCGTTGTCCAGGTGCCACCAGGGTCCGGTGTGCCACCGAGCAACGGGAATAGTGCGAATGGTGCGGCGTTGGCACAGATGGTGATCGATCCATTCGTACCAGGATCCACCCCGTTATCGACGGTGATCGTTACACAATCCGTAGCGGGGCAGGCGGGTTGTGAGGGCTGTATCGCGGTCACACAGTATTCCGTGGTGTTCGTGACCGTCGCACTGGGGTTGGCGATGTTCGGGTTCGATAGACCTCCTGCCGGGCTCCAGGTGTACGTGAATGGTTCAGGAGGGCAGGCCACGACACCGCTCCATGCCAACCCGGTCGCCGGGCCGTTCCCTGAGTTGTAGAGCACTGTTCCTGCGGTGTTCCGCAGCACGAACCGATTCTCATTGTTCCAAAAGATGGCCGCTTGATAGGAGAGGGATATCGGCTGGCCATGGGATACGGGAAGGGTGATGGTCGTCTGATCGCCGGGTATGATGCCCAAGGTGTACGTCGTCGCAACGCCATTGATCGTCACCGTCACGTTCGAGCCAAGGGTCCATCCATCTTCAAAGGTGTCAATGAGCTGAAGGGTATAGGTGCAATCACCGGGTTGCCCACCGGAGGTGATCTGGGCGTTCAGCGGAACGGCCGTTCCGCAAGTGACCACATCCGCTCCGGCGTTCACGGTGGGTAGCGGTACGATGGTCACCGTGAGGGTGGTATCGAACGTGCAGCCGAAATCGTCCTTCGCGGTATAGGTGTAGCTGTACGACCCTGGGGTGGGGGGGGCTACACAGATGGCATCACAGCCCGCAGCAGTGGAAGTGATGTGCGGCCCGGACCAATAGGTGCTGTCGCATCCATCGCCGTAGATCGGTGTGAACTCGGTGAGGTCTGGGAAGATGGCCGGGTTCAGGGATACGTCCCAATTGCAGATGAATCCGTTGTCGGATCCCCACAGATCACAAACTTGGAGCCGCCACACCCCGTTCAATTGTGAGCCCACCAAGCCACTCAGCGGATCCAGGCTTTCGTAGGTGCCGCTGGGCAAGGTGCCTCCAGCGTTGTCCACCCAAGTGCCATTCGTGGCGGTAGGACTCCAGCAGTAGTTCCAGCACGTACCCTGGGCGTTCGGCGTCAGATCATTGTCCACCGGGATCCCAAGGAAGGTGCCTCCACCTCCCTGCTGATGCAGGGTCACCGTTTGCCCGGTGGGGCTGATGATGTTGATCACAAGATCCCCCATGAAGCTGTGCTCCATACCCACACAGATCCCCAGGAGGTCGTTCACATTGGTCAGGGTTTGTCCCGGCGCGAATTGGGAGAAGGTGATCTCCGACTCGAAGCACGATCCCACATCATCCGGTAGGAAGACCCCACCTCCAAGGTCGTTGCCGGGAAGCTCGTTCCAGGTGGTCGCGTTCACCACGCCATCCAAACAAAGGGTTTGTCCAACACAACCCACCAGGTCGCCACCGGTGCCGTTGAAGTTGGGCTCAGTGCCCACGCGTACCGGCAGGTCGATCCGATTGGCGCTTGCGCAGCCGTTGTTGTCCACCACGTAGAGCTGGGTGATGAACTCACCCGCCTGGGTGTAGGTGTGCGATACGTTGGCTGCGGCGTTGGACAACACCGTGCCATCACCGAAGTCCCAGGTGCGGGTAGCGATCGCGAAACCCGCAGCGGCGATCGACCCGGAGCCATCGAAGTTCACCGATTCCCCGATGCAGATCTTCACTGGGGCGGCCTGGCTCATCGTCGCTACCGCGGTCGGCCGTTGACATGGCGTGTAACAACTGATGCTCGCCGCGAAGATCCCGGTACCCGTGTTGTTCGACCGGAAGACGATGGTAAGGCAGCCACTGCTGTTCAGCGGCGATGCCTGAACGGTGATGTTCTGTAAGGTCGTGCCGGTGTACGTGCCCAGGCTGGTGGCCGCTGTACTGTTGCCATCATGGATCGTCATCTGATCCAATGGTGCAGCGCCCGCAGTGCTCAGGTTGAACGTGATGAAGTTCAGAGAGATCGCGTCATTGGGCGAATCCGGGCAGATCGTGTAGGTGATGTTCTCGTTGTTCCCGTACCCCGTTGCGCCTTCGCCGCCGCTGTCGAGGAATGCACCGGAACAGGTGTTCGAACTGCCGTTGAACATGGGGAATGCCTGTGCCCACAGGCTTCCTTCGCAGAGAGCCATGAAAAAGGTCAGCCACAGCAGCTGCTTTAGCAGGCAGGGCCCAGACCTTGGTCGAGTGGTAAGAGGCGCGGAGTAGGGTCTTCCCATGCAGGCACTGGTGTTTCCCGATCGCTTGGCGAGTTGAAATATAGTCGCGTGCGAAATACCCTTCCAATATTGGAAAGGATATTGGACGAATCACCTTCAGGAATTGACCAATGACCACAGCGGAGCCATGGAAGAATGGCCCGGCCTACTGAAGTAGTGTCACGTGCCCGTACACGATCCGCTTCGAGGTGGTCTGGATCGACCGCGCCTTCAACCGCCAATTGTACACGCCGGTCATCGCTCGCCGACCACCCGGCAGTTTGCCATCCCAGCCGACCGCAGGCGAAGTGCTGCTGAAGACCAGCTTCCCCCAGCGATCGAAGATGTGCAGCTCGAACTCCTCATCGGAGAGGTCGTTGCCTGTTACGTGGAACACCTCGTTCAAGCCATCGCTGTTCGGGGTGAAGGCATTGGGCACATGGATCAGGAACGCATCATCAACAGGGATCCAGCGCTGGAGCGTATCCGCACAGCCCAATTCATTCCAAACCACCAGCTGCACCGGATACAAGCCGCCTTCCTTGTCTGGAAATACGATCACCGTATCCGGACCGGAACAGGTACCGTATGCGAAGAAGTCCCACGCATAGCCCACCTCGTTGGGTTCTGCGGTCTCCATGAAACGGCCCTCTGGCTCGAAGATGGTCAATGGTTCCGGACGGTAGGTGAAGTCGGCCTTGGGTACCGGTATCACCTCAACCGCATCAAGCAAGGTGGTGTCGGTCACGCATCCGTTCGGCCAGGTAACCTTGGTGCGAACATCGAACTGGCCGGATCGGTCGTACAGATGGCTGATCATTGGCCCGCCTTGTGCTACGATGCCATCGCCGAAGTTCCATTGCACCTGCGCTCCGCCCGTGGTGTCGCGTAGTTGGAAGGCCACCTCCAGTGGTCGGCATCCCAGTATGGTGTCCAGAGAGATCTCGATCCCGGGCGTGTACAGTACCGTGACCGCAGAACAGGTCTGGATGGCCGGTGTTTCGCATCCATCCCTCACGGTCACACAGATCTCTTCGGCCACCGCCAAGGAATCGGTGGTCTGGTGCGTGTTGCCTGCGCCGTTGCTCCAGACATAGGTATAGGTGCCGTCGCCACCGCTGGCCGCACCGACGTCCAAGGTGAAGGCCACACCGTTGCATACTGCGATGTCTTGGAGCGCTTCGATCCTCAACGAATCCCTGACCGCAATGGTGAAGGTCACCGGCGCTACGGCACAACCATGGGCATCGGTCGCGGTCAGGGTGTAGGTACGGTCGTTCACGGGGGTGATACTGTGCGGACCCGGCCCAACGAGACCAGCACCCCAGCTGAAGCTATATGGTGTGGTGCCACCGGTAGCTCCGCTGGACAGGATGGCCGTACCATCCACACAGATGGTGGTGTCCATCGGCAACTGCGTGAGCAGGAAGGGGGCGGGCTCGGTAAGTACGAATGCCAAGGTCTCCGCACAGGCTGCACCGGCGGCGCTCTCTTGCACGATCACCGTGTAATCGCCGGGGCCCGCGATGAACAGGTCCGTGCTGGCGTTGAGGGTTTGTCGCAGAATGGACCCGGCCTGGTCGCGCCAGGTGTAGTTCCAGCCCGTTCCGATGCCGGTGGTGGTCACCGTGGCCTGGCCATCCGCATTACCGGCACAGGTCACGTTCGTGGTCTGTATCGCGTTCGTGAAGTTGGTGAGGATCGTGACCTCCGCTGTGGCACTGGCCGTACACCCCAGGGCGTCGGTCACACCGATCGTGTAGGTCCCGGCGCCAAGCCCTGTGTAGGTGCCGTTGTTGATCTGTGAGCTGGCCCCGTTCAAGTCATAGATCAAGGGAGCCTGCCCTCCTGTGACCGTTCCGGTAACGGAGCCGGTGTTCGCTTGCGCACATCCGGTGGGGGTGGCCTGTGCGGTGATCACCATCTCTTCGGGCATGGTGAACGTGAAGCTTGAGTTCGCTACGTTGTAGTTGTTGCAGAGGTCCTCCACCTGCCCCACCAGGATCACTTCAAAGGGGCCTTCCCCCACCATGCCTGGTGTTACGGTCAGGGTGAATTCATCGGTCTGTTCACCACCCGCTGCACACACGGCGCTTGTAAGCCCGGTCGGTGTGTACGGGCCACCGGGACCGGTGATCAAGAAGTCCGCGGCTTGCGCACTGGAGCAGAGGATGTACTCACTGAACGAGATGGTGATCGTTGTCCGCGAACAACTCGTGCCTACGGCATCGATCGATGGGGGAGTGCCGTCGAAGATGCTTGCCGTGGTCCCCGGTACTTGCATGTTCAACGTATAACCGAATGGGGACTGCGACCAGTTGCTCACGTACAAGGCGTAGGTCTGGCCGGCGAGCACCTGCATGCATGGCTCGTTCTGGGAGCCTGAGGATCCGTTCGCTCCGGTGACCCCGGACATCCCCGAGAAATTGCAGCTCACCTCCAATGACGCATTGGTGTAGATGTCCGCACAATCCGCGTTCGTGAGGTTGAACACGGCCCAGTCGTAGTCGTTCTGTAGATTATTCGGGATGATCGAAAAGCAGAACTGACCGCTGTTCTGTACAGAGAACGTGTACCACTGTCCATTCACCTCTCCTCCGCCAAGACAGGAGATGTTCGAATTGATCTCGTCGGTGAGGTCGCCTTCGCCAGGTGGGCTGTTCGCTTCGTTATACACGCCCAGACAGACCGGTATGGCATTGAAGCAATCACCGGTGTTCTGGGCCGACAAGGGTGCGCCGATCAGGGCGACCAGACCGAACAACGCCAAGCGCCGAATGCGCACACGCGGGGGGCATGTGCTTGGCCCAGCGGCCAAGGGCCGGTAGATGGACCCACAGCGCACAGAAGGTGGGTGTGCTCCAGCGGTCATTTCAACAACGTCACGTGGCCGAGGATCTCGCGCCGGACCTCGGTGTTCTGTATGCCGAACAAGAGCCGGTACGCGTACACATCGCTCTTCAAAACCTCTCCGCTGTTCTGCTTCCGACCCTCCCAGGGTTCGTACGGGTCCGTGGTACTGAACACCACTTGCCCCCATCGGTCGAACACCAGCAACTCGTAGTTCGAGCGAACAGGGATGTTCGCCGTAGGCCACCACACGTCGTTCTCATCATCCCCATCCGGGGTGAATGCGTTCGGGATGTAGGTGAAGAGCACATCCTCCACAACGATGATATTGCATACGGTGTCGGCACATCCGTTGTGGTTGTACGCCACCAGGCACACTTCATACGTGTCGGGTTCCTTGTTGCTGAAGGTGTATGCCGTGTTCAGGTCCGTGGTGGAGTGCAGGTCCGCGATGTTCCAGTAGTAGTGGTCCGATCCGGAGGAGGTGTTCCCGAAGTTCACCAGCGGGGCGTCCACGTTTGCCGGGTTCGGCGCCCATTCGAAGGAGGCCACCACCGGTGGAGGCCCCGTCACCTCGATCTGCCCGGTGCCGATGCAACCGATGGCATCCTTGATCCGCACCTGCCAGATCCCTTCGCACGAGCCTGGCCGTGTGGCATCCGTCGTCCAGCTGGCACCATCGTCATAACTGTATTCCACAGCCTCTCCATCATGGATCAAGACCGTGCCGTCGCATGCGCCGGAACAGGTCGCCGGTAACATCGAAAGCGAATCGATCTCCAACAGGATGGGTTCGGTGATCACCACGTCCGTGGTCCCTTCGCAACCATTGTCATCGCTCACTTCCAAGGTGTACGGGCCGGCGCACAGATCGCTCGCGATGTTGGCACCCACCCCGGTGGTGCCGTTGGACCAGGTGTAGTTAAGCCCGGCCGCGGCGTTGCCTCCGGTAATGGCCATGTCCACCGAGCCGTCGCAGTAACCGAAGCACAAGGCATTGGTGATCGTGGGGGTGAACACGTATGCATCGGTGAAGGTGATCGCCACACTGTCGATCAGGTCGCAGAAGGCACCGTCATTCTCTACCCAATAGAACATGTGTGTGCCCCCCATGCCAGGTTGAACGCTAACGCTGGTCTCGGGCGAGAAGGCATCCGCGAATACCGCCCCAGCAGGGCCTACCCAGTTGCCAACACCGGTGTTGCCGCGGATGGCATGGAGGTTGATCGTCAGGCCGCAGGAGAAGGCATCCGGTCCGGCATCGATGATCCCACAACAGTTCGGGTCGTCGGCCGGCAACACGGCGATCTCCAAGGTGCTGGTGGCCACGCATCCGGCCATGCTGGTGAGGATGTAGGTGTACACGCCCGGTGCATCCAAGGCACTGTTGAACGCATCGGGAACCCCATCGCCGTTCGCGTTGATCCATACCCCGCCAGCATCCGGAGTGCCTCCTAAGGAGTCCACCATTTGGATGATGCCATCGCTTTCGCAAAGCACGATGGACCTCGAAAGCCCCGCGTTGATCGAGGGGTCCGGGCTGACGAGCACGCTATCCGTTACCGCGCATTCGGGGTGACCATCCGGATACGTGGTCAAGTAGTACATGGTGGGTTCGGTCACCATCACCGTGGTGTTGGCCACGTTGGGGTCGGCAAGGCCGGTCGCGGGCGACCATACGAAGGTGGCCAGGTAGGTGCCGTTCACGCATTGTGCGGTTTGCGAATACGAAACACCCGATGGGGGGTTGGCTCCCGACTGGAACAGGATCCCGCCGGCATCGTCCACGAGCGTGTACGAGTTCTCCGAGTTCCATGAAGTGCCCGCGTGGTAGTTCAATGTCACCGTGGTGCCGGTGACCACCGTGAGCGGTATGGCCAGTGATCCGTTGCAACAGAGCAGTGTATGGTTGGTGGTCACACCGTTCACCGTCACATCGATGTTGGCCCCCGCGTTCCAAGCGTCGGAGAAGCTGTCGAGCAGGGTGAGGGTGTAGGTGCAGGTGGCCTGCGGCTCGGTACCGTCCACGGTGGGGGCCATGGGCATGGGGTCGGCACAGAGCACCAGGTCCGGTCCGGCATCCAGCACGGGTTGGGGGGGCACCGTAATGGTGACCGTGGTGTCGTAGGTGCAGCCGAAATCATCGGTCACCGCGAAGGCATAGGTGTAGTCACCAGGCCCCGTGGGTGTGGCTGTGGCGTGCAGCGGCACCAAGGGGTCCAGTACGATCCCGGGGCCCGTCCATGCCGCACTGTCCGAGGAACTGGTCCCGATGGAAGGCGTGAATTGGGTGGCGTCGGGGATGATGGCCGGGTCGAAGGTGATCGACCATGAACAGATGAAGCCATTGTCCGCCCCCCACATATCGGTGCTTTGGTAGGTCCACTCACCATTCAATGGGCACCCCAGCAGGTTGGTGAAGGGTTGCACCGGTTGATACGTGCCCGGGTTAAGCGACTGGTTCGGCGGTGTCCCACCCAAGGTGGTGTTCTGGGTACCGGTGTTGGAGTTGGCCACCCAGGTGCCGTTGGTGGCCGTGGGGCTCCAGCAGTATTGCCAGCACTCTCCCTGGATCGGATCCAAGTTGCTGTCGGTGTCGTTCGGGCCTCCCAGGTAGGTGCCACCGCCACCTTGCTGGTGAAGCACCATGGTCTGCCCATTGGGGCAGATCACCTGAAGCACCAGGTCGCCCATGTAGGTGTGCTCCATGTTCACGCAGATAGACGGGATGTTACTCACCGAGAGTACGGTCTGTCCGGGGTCGAACTGCGTGAAGTTCAATTCCGAGGTGAATGGCTGCCCTACATCGTCCGGCAGGAACACACCATCGCCGAAGTTCGCCTCTGGTAATGCGGTCCAGGTCACCGGTGTCACCACCGCCATAAGGTCAACGGTGGCTCCAAGGCAGGTCTCATGGCTTTCCACCGTGCCGGTGAAAAGAGGTGTGGTGCTCACCAGCACCTGCAGGTCCACCACGTTGGAATTCACGCAGCCGTTATCATCCTCGACCTGGAGTTGAACCACATATTCCCCGGGCTCGGCGAAGGCATGGGAGGCCGTTGCACCGGTGGCGGTGGTCCCGTCCCGGAAGTCCCAGGTGTAGGATACGATGTTGAACGCCGTGGTGGCGGCATAGGATCCGCTTCCGTCGAACTGGATCACCTCGTTCTGGCAGATCCGAGCAGGTATGGTGGGTTCGCTCATGGAGGCCACCGCGGTAGGGCGTTGGCAGGGTGTGAAACAGGTGATGGACGCCGCGAAATCGCCAACACCCACGCCGTTGGAGGTGAACTGCACCGTTAAACATCCGGTGGCGTTGAAGGTGGTCGCCGAGATGATCAACCCTTGTAAGGCTGTTCCGGTGTATGACCCTAAGAAGGGTGCACTGGTGCTGTTACCATCCCAGACCGAGATCTGGTCGTGGGTGTTGTTCGGTCCGGCGGTGCTCAAGTTCACCACCAGCCATTGGAGCGAGATCCCATCACCCGCCACATCCGGGCAGATCACCACGGTGTGGTTCTCGTTGTCACCATACGAGGCCGAAGGTCCACCGGAATCTTCCAAGACCCCCGTACAGGTGTTCACCGTACCCGCAGTGATGCTGAACTGCTGACCCATGGCCGGTCGCATGAGCAGCAGAGAAAGCAGGATGATGATCGGACGAATGGGTAGGAGTCTCCTCATTGCTGTGCTTGGTGATGAAGGGTCGGTGCTAGGCCAACCAAGTACGCCATGTCGCAAAGGAGTGACCCTTTGCATTCCGTTGTCGTTGCCTGACCCTCCAAAATTAACCGCCCCGGTGGTCGGCCGGGGCGGTAGGGCTTCGCGCACGAAGCCTAATTTCAACGAACCAATTGAATGCTACCGTTGTAGGTGCCCCCCAACTTCTCTCCGTCCTTCATCTCCACCATCCAGATGTAGTCGCCGGTCGCACAGAGCTCGGTCTTGTTGTTCAGCCGCCCGTTCCAGGGCCGCTGTGCATCGGTGGTCTCGAACACCATTTTTCCGGTCTTCGATTCGAAGATCGAAAGATGGAACCGCACCCCCAGCGTTTTCAGGGCTTCCGGCATGAAGAAGTCGTCCACACCATCGCTGTTCGGGGAGAAGGTCTTGGTGGCCATCAGGTCGTAATCGGAATCGATCCGGAGGGTCCGTTCCTCGCGGTCCTCACAACCTTTGCCGTTCACTACCGTGAGGCTTACCGTGTACGTTCCGACCTTTTTGTACACATGGTCCGGATGGGCCACCGAGCTGGTGCCACCATCGCCGAAGTCCCAGATGTAGGTGCGGCCACCTAAACTGCGGTTCTCGAAGTGCACCGAGGGTACGGTGTTGTCGTACTCCTGTTTCAGGATGGTGAACGAGGCTTCGGGGGCTTCATGGATGATGATCCGGTCAGCTACACCCTCGCTTCGAATGCTACCCCCTTTCGATCCGGAGTGGGAGAGCATCACCTCGAAGCTGCCGGGCTTGGAGAATACGTGGCTAGGCTTGGCTTGGTTGGAGAAGTTGCCGTCACCGAAGTTCCAGAGGTACTTGCCATCTTCGGCCAGATTGGCCGTTTCGAACACGACCACCGATCCCGGACAGCCTTCGGTGATGCTCGGCTTCAGCATAGGGGCATGTTCACCCGGCGCGGTCGGTTCCGATCCGGAAGGCTTTGCCGCGGTGTTGGCTGCTGTGGTGGCGGGCACATTGGCCGGACGTTGGGCGATGGTCCGCACGGCCGAGGTGGACAACGCAGGGGCTGTACCGCTGGCGTGTACGACTGGATCTGGACTCGGGAGCGGGGCCGCCGTTGGCTCTGCTTCCGGTTGGGAGGCCAAGGGCGTTGTGACCGAATGTTCAACCAGGCGATCCCCCACCGCTGGCGGTTCTGGTGGAGCGATCAGTACGGTAAGGCTGCTGGCTGCGGCCAGCGAACCACCCAGCAGCAAGGCGTACAGCCCGGATCGGGACACCCGTGCCACGTCATCGGAACGCCCATCCAAGGCCCGTTCCATATGGCTCCAATCGGCTGAATTGTACGGCACCTCGTATGGCTCGAGAGCCTCCTTCACCGATCGATCGAATCCACTCAAACCGCTCATATCCATGTCCATTAACGGAGCTTGTGCTCCTGGGTTAGGAATTTCTTCAGGTTATACCTGGCTTTGGCCAGGTTACTCTTGGATGTGCCGATGTTGATCCCCAACGTATCGGCGATCTCCTTGTGCGTCATCTCCTCGAAGACATACAGGTTGAACACCGTCCGGTACGCCGGGGTCAGCTTCTGCATGGCATTGATCAGGTCCGCGGGTTTCAAGTCAGGGAGGTCCTCTTCGTGATCATCCGCCAACACGTCCTCTTCGTCCTGGTCACCGAAGTCCTCTATGCTCCGCTCGTCGCCCAGGAGCAGGTACGCGTTCTTCGTGCGCCGGAAATGGTCGATCGCGGTGTTCACCATGATCCGCCGGATCCATCCTTCGAAAGAACCTGCCCGGTTGAACTTCTCCACGCTCTTGAACACCTTGATGAAACCGTCCTGGAGGATGTCCTTGGCCTGGTCCGTGTTCTTGGTGTAGCGCAGACATACCGCCATCATCTTGCCATAGAACAGCTCATACACACGCTGCTGGGCCCGGCGATCATCGGCGAGGCAGCCGTCGATCAACGCGGCGAAGGCTGCCTCCTGCGCATTCGGGGCCACCGGCTCTTGCACCAAACGCAACGGCGCGCGCTCGGGCTGGGGCGGAACGGGTGAGCGTAGCAGCATTGGTGCCGGTAAGGTAGCCATTTTCCAAGGGTAAGACGTACCCGGTCCGAAAAGGATGCCTGGGCAAGGACTGCCGCTTCCTTGGATACCTGTCCTCTTTGGATCTTCTGTCTCTGCGCCGCGTACTACTTTCGCGCCGCAACGGAGGATCGAACCGCTTGCAAAACGAACAAATCCCGCTCAAGAAGATGAAAGTCACTGTAGTAGGTGCCGGTAACGTGGGGGCGACCTGTGCCGATGCCGTTGCCCGTTGGGAACTGGCCAATGAAGTGGTGTTGCTGGATATCAAGGAGGGCTTCGCCGAGGGCAAGGCCTTGGATATCTGGCAAACCGCGCCCATCAGCCTTTTCGACTCGCGGCTCACCGGTAGTACCAACGACTACGCGAAGACCGCCAACAGCGATGTGGTGGTGATCACCAGCGGCCTGCCTCGGAAACCGGGCATGAGCCGCGATGACCTCATCGCCACCAATGCCGCCATCGTGAAGTCGGTGACCGAGAACATCATCAAGTATTCGCCCAATACCATCATCATCGTGGTGAGCAATCCGCTTGATGTGATGACCTATTGTGCGTTCATCAATAGCAAGTTCCCGGCGAACCGCGTGTTCGGCATGGCCGGTATCCTCGATACGGCACGCTACCGGGCCTTCCTCGCCACGGAATTGAACGTGAGCCCCAAGGATATCCAGGCCGTGCTCATGGGTGGCCATGGCGATACCATGGTGCCTCTGCCGCGCTACACCACTGTGGGCGGGATCCCCGTGACCGAGCTGATCTCGAAGGAAAAGCTCGATGCCATCGTGGAACGTACCAAGAAAGGGGGTGGGGAGATCGTTAACCTGCTGGGTACCAGTGCATGGTATGCTCCGGGTACCGCCGCGGCCCAGATGGTCGAGGCTATCGTTCGCGACCAGAAGCGCATTTTCCCCTGCTGTGTATGGCTCCAAGGAGAGTATGGCTTGAAGGATATCTACATGGGGGCTCCTGTGGTCCTCGGCCGCAATGGGGTGGAGCGCATCATCGAGCTTCAGCTGAATGCGGAAGAGCAAGCATTGTGCAACGCCAGTGCGAAGGCGGTGAAGGAGGTGATGGACGTGCTGGACAAGATGCAGGTCACGGCTTGATCCACTTGGTCCTTAACGAAGAACGGCGCCCTGAAGGCGCCGTTCTTCGTTGATAGGAACGGGTTTGTCAGTGTTGGACCATCACACGGACAGGAGGCTGTGGCTTACCATCGATCTCCGCTTGGATGATGTACATGCCTGGGCCGAATGCCCCTAGATCAACGAGTTGGGTGGTGGACCGGACCGCGACCGTGCCTACCAGTTGCCCCATGGCGTTCCGGATCCGAAGTACGGTCCGCTGGTGCGCCAGTTCCAGCGGCAGTGCCACGGTCACGAGGCCCTGAGTGGGGTTCGGGCGTACGCTTACCGCGGGCCGAACAGCCTCCGGGATCGCAGCGGTCGGCGTTCCGCTGCGCCAGAAGGATACTCCTCCGCGGTAGTTCCCTACCACCATGTCCAGCCCGCCATCGCCGGTGTAGTCGTACAGACATACCGTGGAGCGGTAGCCTTCATCCAGGCCGAGGTAGTTACTATCCGCAAGCGTCCATGCTCCCGCCAGATCCCCCTCGAGCCCTGTGTAGTGCCACAGAGTACCCGTTTCAGAGCCTACCAACAGTTCGTATTGTCCTGTCGGGTTGGTGAATATGAAGGGTACGGAATGCCCAAGGGTATATGGGGTCACCGTGCTCACGTGGCCCAACGAGTCCGTTACCAGGGTCCAACTGGGTACGGCGGTGGTCCCGATGTTCCGGATGTAGTTCAAATTGCCGTTCTGCTCTCCCAGGACCAGGTCGGTCAAGCCATCCCGGTCCAGGTCCACGAATTGAGGGGCGGCCTGGCGACCGACGTCGATCACCGAGCCATCCTGGTAGGTGATGTTGGGCTGCACCAAGGTGAATTGGGCCACCGGACCGGTCGCCGTGTTGCGGAAGAAGTGGAGACGCCCTTGGAGGTCGCCGATGTACATGTCCTGGTCCCCATCGCCGTCAACATCGGCGAAGGCGGGGAACATGGATGTTCCTATTCCACTGGTACTCAAGTTCATGTAATCGTCGGTCACTACGCGGAAGGAGGGCGCGATCGCGGTGCCGATGTTCTCTAACAGCGCCAGCTTGCCGATGAAGTTCCCCGTGGGGTGGTAGTATCCTTCGTTGGAGATGATCAGGTCCATGAGCCCATCCCCATTGTGGTCGAAGGGTACCGGGTTGGCGCCCTCTCCGAAGTCCAGCATGCGGTCCTGGAACAGGTCGCGCTGTTGGAACTGGAAATCAGGGGCTTGGTCCGTTCCGGCGTTGTGGTAGTACCATACGCTTTCGTAATTGTGCCCCAAGCCTCGGGCTGCCGGGCTGATGATCAGGTCACGCTGACCGTCGCCGTCAACGTCCAGGTGGAACGCAGCCGGGAATACGGGGACATCCGCAGGAACATCATCGCTGGGGAAGTAGTTGTCCACGCTCACGATCAGCGAGCTGGATACCGTGCCACCGTTGTGGAGCGCGACCACATTCGCATAGGCGATATCGCCCAGGAGGAGGTCCTGCACCCCATCACCGTCGAGGTCCACCGGTGTGATGGTGCTACCCGCATGTGCCGCACTACGGTCCGCTCCGGCTGCCGGATGATCGGAGCTGGACGGCGGGGCGACCTCCGGGTTGGGAACCTGGAAACACTCCGCGTTCAGTGTGATGGCGTTAGTGGAGGTGTTCTCGGCGAAACCTCCCCAGCACGCGTTCCGCCGTACGAAAACCAAGCTGTCGCATGTGCCATGGGTTTCCATGGCCAGGTTCTTATAGTATTCCACGAACGTGCCCAGTTGGGCGAAGGCCAACACATCCAGATCGCCATCGCCATCGATGTCCGCGATCCCCGGAATATCATCGGCGGAGACCAACAGATTCGTGCGTTGCGAGCTGCCATCCACGAAAACGTAATCGCACATGGTCCGATAGACCAACAGCTCGAAACTCAGGGTCCCGTTCGACGATGTGTTGCGATAGACCGAGAACCCGGCCAGCGAGTAGGTGAAGAGGTCCTCCTGCCCATCACAGTCATAGTCCCTGAACAGCACCCAGTCGTGGAGTTGTTCGAATGGCCAGATGTGGTCGAACTCCCGGGTGTGCCGGTATTGACCAGTGCCCGTGCCGCCGGTGTTCAGGAGCGTGATCAAGCGGTCTCCCGTCCGGTCGAAGAAGACCAGGTCCTTTAGCCCGTCCAGGTTCAGGTCCACCTGGCTTGCTTGTGGGGCGTTGAGTCCGCTCGCCCAGGCCAGGTCGAGCGTTGTGCTTCCACGCACCACGGGTATCGTCCCATCAAAATGCACCGTGGTCTGGGCCGTGGTCAAGACTGGCCCGATCAAGGCGGCTGTGGTAAAAAGGATCGTGGTCCGGTTCATCGTTTTCCTGTTCAAGTGCAAAGGTGGCACCTATATCCACCATCTCCCATGCCGCTTATGCGCTGTTCGTGCATCCCTGATCGTTCACAACCCCGAGGGAACCCGCCTGTGATAGAGGCTTTTCACCGGGCTGTCGCGCTGTGAACAACAACGCTATATTTGCCGCCTCTTAAGAAAAACCATCGGTCATGCAGAATAGGGGCGCGCTTTGGATATTCACCATCCTCCTGGCGCTGGCGTGTTTGTGGCAGCTTTCCTTCTCCTTCTTCACCACGCGTATGGAGAAGCGTGCCCAAGTGGAGGCCGGACTTTCCGTTGATTCCCTGCTTCAGGCGGACCCTACGGCGGAAAGCCTGGACCGGGATTCCCTCGCACTCGCCTACGAGAATCGATTCCTCCATACCCATAACGACGAGCGGATCTACCCCCTGCTGGGCTATACCTACAGCGAGTGCAAGGAACGGGAGATGAACATGGGCCTCGACCTCAAAGGAGGTATGGCCGTGACCCTGGCCGTAAGCGTGCCCGAGTTGGTGGAGAACCTGAGCGGGAACAGCCAGGACCAAGCCTTCCTCACGGCCATGGCGGCGGCGCGCGAACGGATGAAGAGCAGCGATGCCGACTTCATCACCCTGTTCGGTGAAGAATATGCCAAGGTGCCTGGTCGTGGTCCACTATCCGCGATCTTCTACACCCCGGAGCGCAATACCGTGTTCTCCCGGGAGGGTTCTGATGCGGATTACCTCGCTGCGTTGAAGAACGAAGCCAATGTGGCCCTGGAGAACACCGAGCGCATCATGCGTACGCGAATCGATAAGTTCGGGGTGGCTCAACCGTTGATCCAGAAGCAAGCATTCACCGGGCGCATCCAGATCGAATTGCCTGGTGTGAAGGATAAGGAGCGGGTACGTAAGGTGCTGCAGAGCACCGCCAACCTGGAGTTCTGGGAGACCGTGGACAATGAGAATGTGTTCCCGGTGCTCGAGAAGATCAATGAGCGCCTGGGCGCACAAGCAGGTGCCTCCGGCACGGCGGCCTTTAGCCGGGTGCTCGACAACGGGTACAAGGTGGAAGGTGCTGGAACCGGTGTGGAAAGCGGCCTGCTCGGTTTCATCGATAGCGGTAAGCCAGCCGACAAGACCACTTGGTTCAACTTCGATCGGGTGACGTTTGCCACGGGAAGCGCACAGATCGACCTGGGCAGCTCGGAGGCCCAGCTGAACAACCTCGCCGAGATCCTCAAGGCCCATGCCACCGTTCGGATCAAGATCGGCGGCTACACGGATAGCACCGGCAATGCGGCCGATAACCTGAAGCTCTCCCAAGAACGGGCTGATGCGGTGCGGAACGCGCTCGTGGGCAAGGGTATCGCTGCGGATCGCCTGGAGGCCGAAGGCTATGGCTCCCAGCACCCCGTGGCATCCAATGCGACCGAGGAGGGCCGTGCTCAGAACCGCCGTATGGCGCTGCGTGTGATCGATACCGGATCGGCTGCGGTCAGCGATGCTGTGGCCTCCAACGATACCCTCACGAAGGACTCTACCGCGGTGGATACCACGGCTTTGGATACGGCGAACAAAGAGATGTCCGAGGCTGAACGTGCCGAACTCCGTCGGAAGAACCCGTTGTTCGCCGTGTTCCAGCCTTCCAACCAAGCCAAGGGACCGATCGTCGGTACCGCCATGCTGTCCGATACGGCCGCGGTGAACCGGTACCTGGCATCGGCCACAACGAAGGCGCTGATCCCAGCGGACCTGAAGCTGGCATGGGCCGCGAAGCCGGATAGCTACGATGCTCAAGATGGGGGCAAGGTCCAGTTGCTTAGCCTGTACGCCCTCAAACTGCCTCGTGGAGGAAAGCCGCGTCTGGATGGTAGCTCCATCATCGCGGCCAACCAGGACTTCGACTTCAAGGGTGCCGTGGAGGTGAATATGCAGATGGACGCTGAAGGCGCTCAGATCTGGCGCTTGATGACCGGGGAGAACATCGGTCGTGTGGTGGCTATCGTGTTGGATGACATGGTGTACAGCGCACCGGTGGTACAGTCCGAGATCAGCGGTGGACGCTCCTCCATCTCCATGGGGTCGGGCGACCTCAATACCCAGATCAAGGAGGCCGAGGACCTGGCCAACATCCTCAAGGCCGGTGCACTGCCGGCTCCGGCACGCATCATTGACGAAACGGTGGTGGGACCCACCCTCGGTGAAGAGAACATCAGCAAGGGACTGGTCTCCTTCGCCATCGCCTTGGTGGGTGTGTTGTTGGTGATGTGGCTGTATTACAACCGCGCCGGCTGGATCGCCGATATCGCCCTGCTGGCCAACGTGTTCTTCCTGTTGGGTACCATGGCCTCCATGCAGGCCACCCTCACCCTCGCCGGTATCGCCGGTATCGTATTGACCATCGGTATGGCCGTGGACGCCAACGTGCTCATCAATGAGCGGGTCCGCGATGAACTCAAGCAAGGACGCATGCTCAAGAGTTCGGTGGAGACCGCCTACTCCAACTCCGGCGCGCTCTCCGCCATCATCGACTCCAACGTGACCACGTTCGCCACTGCGGTGATCCTGTACTTCTTTGGCTCCGGCCCCATCCGCGGTTTCGCCACCACGCTGGGCTTGGGTATCCTCACCTCGCTCTTCACCGCCATCTTCATCTCCCGGTTGGTCATGACCCGTCGCTTGGAGCAAGGCAAGGACATTTCCTTCTGGCGCCCGTGGAACAAGAACCTCTTCGATGGGGCTAACTACGACTTCATGGGCAAGCGGAAGTTGTTCTACGGCATCTCCTTCGTGCTCATCGCCATCGGGCTCGGTTCCATGGTGACACGTGGGTTCAACTGGGGGGTCGACTTCACCGGAGGACGCACCTTCGTGGTGGAATACGCGCAGCCCGTTGATCCCGAAACGGTCCGCGAGGCCTTGGCGCCCGTGGTGAAGGAAGGGGATCGGGATTACACCCTCAATGTGAAGACCTACGGCGGCGAGCGTCGCTTGAAGATCACGACCAACTACATGATCGACGAGGCCGGCCTGGCGGTCGATTCCATGGTGCAGGCCCGGATGGCCGCCGGACTCGCACAAGTGGGCGAGTACACCTTCGCGGACGATACCCGCAAAGTGGACCCCACCATCAGCGACGATATCAAGATCAAGGCGCTCACCTCGGTGAGCATCGCGTTGCTGTTCATGTTCATCTACATCGGGGTTCGGTTCAACAACTGGCAGTACGGTGTGGGCGCGGTGCTCTCCCTCGTACACGACGTGTTGGTGGTGCTCGGCATCTACTCCCTGCTCTGGGGGGTCGTCGGCTTCTCCCTGGAGATCGATGAGGCGTTCATCGCCGTGATCCTCACCGTGGTGGGTTACTCCATCAACGACACCGTGGTGGTCTTCGACCGTATCCGCGAATACAGCCGTGAGCATAAACGCGAACCGCTGGTCAGCCTGTTCAACAAAGCCATCAACAGCACGTTGAGCCGTACACTGAACACCGGTGTTTGCACCATGCTGGTGTTGCTCATCATCTTCTTCTTCGGCGGTATCTCCATTCGCGGCTTCGTGTTCGGATTGTTAGCCGGTACAGTGGTCGGAACATACTCCTCCATCTTCGTGGCATCCGCTTCCGCAATGGACCTTCTGCTCCGCAAGAAGAGCGCCGTGGCCGTGAAGGAGGCAGTGGCCTGAACAGGATCCCCTTTGAGAATGGTCGTCCCGCCACCGGCGGGACGACTTATTTTTACCCCCACGATGGCGTTGCCTCCATTACTCTTCGATGTCAGTGGCGGTGAGCTCATGGTCATCATGCTCTTCGCACTCCTGTTCTTCGGAGCCAAGGGCATACCAGACCTGGCCCGCACATTGGGGCGCACCATGCGACAAGTACGCGATGCCAGCAATGAGGTGCAGCGCGAGATCCAGCGTGGGGCGAACGAGGTATCCAATGCGGTGAACGAACAGCGCCGGAGTTTCCAACAGAGCCTGGAAAGCACACCACAGCGGCCGCCGGCCATTCCGCCCCCCCCGGGCGACGTGCCACCGGTGAAACCGGAGGAGTCCCCGGAGTGATCGTCGAGTAGGCAGCGCCCCACAACGGTGGTGGCACCCTTGCGTGTTCACCTGCGGCCGGGAGCGCGTGGCGCTTGAATCAACAACACCTTGCCCGCCCTTCCCATGTCATCCCTTCAGATCGAAGCGGTGGCCAGGTGGAGCGTTTTCGTCAACTGCTCGGTAAATTTTCATGTTTTTTAGAGGGCACCCCCTTCTTAACGCATACTTTCGCGGCAGAAATACCAAAATATCTCATGACAACCCCTCGTTTTAGGCACCACGCGCTCGAAAATGTGCTTTCCAGGACTCCTGTGCCCGTGGAGCTGCCGACCACGCGCATTTCCGAGTTTTTCGGGTGTAACGTGTTCAATGAGGACGCCATGCGCATGTTCCTCACCGAGGATGCTTGGTTCGCGGTGCGGCAAGCCATTCACCATGGCACCCGGATCGAACGCAAGTTGGCCGACCAGGTGGCAAGTGGGATGAAGGAGTGGGCCTCCAGCAAGGGAGCTACCCACTATACCCATTGGTTCCAGCCACTCACCGGCACCAGTGCGGAAAAGCACGATGCCTTCTTCGAGCCCATCGGGGGTGGGCGGAGCATTGAACGGTTCGACGGATCCATGCTTGTACAGCAGGAACCGGACGCCAGCAGTTTCCCGAACGGGGGCATCCGCAACACGTTCGAGGCACGGGGATATACCGCGTGGGATCCCAGTAGCCCAGCCTTCCTCATGGGCCGCACCCTCTGCATCCCCACGATCTTCATTAGCTATACCGGCGAAGCACTGGACTACAAGATGCCCTTGCTGCGTGCCATCAAGGCTGTAGACGAAGCAGCCACCGCCGTATGCCAGTATTTCGATAAGGATGTGACCAAGGTGACCTGTACCCTCGGATGGGAGCAGGAGTATTTCCTGATCGACGAGGCCTTGTTCCACGCGCGTCCGGACATCATGATGACCGGTCGTGCCCTCTTCGGCCACAGCCCCGCCAAAGGCCAGCAATTGGAGGATCATTATTTCGGGAGCATCCCCGAGCGCGCGCAGGCCTTCATGCGCGAATTCGAGACCGAATCGCTCAAACTGGGCATCCCGGTGAAGACCCGTCATAACGAAGTGGCTCCGAACCAATTCGAATGCGCTCCGGTGTTCGAGGAGCTCAACCTCGCCGTGGACCACAACATGCTCCTCATGGATGTGATGGGGAAGGTGGCCCGGAAGCATCACTTCCGCGTGCTGTTCCACGAAAAACCCTATGCCGGGGTCAATGGAAGCGGAAAGCACAACAATTGGAGCCTGGCCACCAACACGGGAAAGAACCTGTTGCGGCCCGCCAAGACACCCAAGGAGAACATTCTCTTCCTGGCTTTCTTCGTCAATACCATCAAGGCCATCCATAACCATGCGGATGTCCTTCGGGCCAGCATCGCCAGCGCTAACAACGACCACCGCCTCGGTGCCAATGAAGCCCCCCCCGCCATCATCAGTGTGTTCATCGGCGAGCACCTGAGCAACCTGCTCGATGAGTTGGAGAAGAACATCAACGGCACGATGACTCCCGACCTCAAGACCGAGCTGAAGCTGGATATCGGCCGGATCCCACCGGTCATGTTGGACAATACCGACCGTAACCGCACCAGCCCCTTCGCCTTTACCGGTAACAAGTTCGAATTCCGGGCTGTGGGAAGCAGTGCCAACTGCGCGGCGGCCATGACCGTGCTCAACACCATCGTGGCCCATCAACTGCAAGCCTTCAAGCAGAGCGTTGATGTCCTGATCGACAAGGGTGTGAAGAAGGATGAGGCCGTTCTCCGCGTGATCCGCGACCTGATCGTACAGAGCAAGGCCATTCGGTTCGAAGGCAACGGGTATGGCGATGAGTGGAAGAAGGAAGCGGCCAAGCGGGGCTTGAGCAATATCGCCGATACCCCGCGTGCGCTGGACGTGTGGGGGCGCAAGGAGACGCGTGAGCTTTTTGCCACCATGGGCGTACTTTCTCCGGTGGAACTGGAAGCCCGACACGAGATCGAGCTGCATAGCTATGTGCTCAAGATCCAGATCGAAGGGCGGGTCTGTGGTGATCTTGCCCAGAACCATATCGTACCCACGGCCATTGAGTACCAGAACAGGCTGTTGGAGAACGTGCGAGGGCTTCGGGAGGTGCTCGGTGTGGAAAAAGCCAAGAAGGCGGCGGCCACACAGGTCAAGCTCATCGAGGAGATCAGTGACCATATCCACCAGATCGTCACCTTGGTGGATGAAATGACCGAAGCGCGGAAGAAAGCGAACACCATGGCGGATACCCGTGAAAAGGCCATCGCCTACTGCGATACGGTAAAGCCCTTCTTCGACCGGATCCGGTACCACAGCGATAAACTGGAACTGTTGGTGGACGATGAACTTTGGCCACTTCCCAAAATGCGCGAGCTCATGTTCACCCGATAGCCTTCCGAGGATCCGGGGCTTCCATCCCAATGAAATTGGTCAAGGTGCTTGCCATTTCGGGATCTGCTTATCTTCGCCCGGATCGGAAACCCGTCTCTCACTCACATGCACGTGATGATCACAAGGAAACTCCTTGCCAGCTTGGCCTTTAGCTTCCTCTTCATGGCCTCGGCCGTTGCCCAAGGCAAATTGGCCGAAGAGGCGGATGATGCGTTCAAGAAAGGATTCTATTTCAATGCCATCGAGCTCTATAAGAAAGCCTATACCGTGGAGAAGAAGGCCAGTACCAAGGCCGAGCTCATCTTCAAGGTAGGGGAGTCGTACAGGGCTCTGGGTGATGCGCAACAAGCCGCCGTATGGTACGAGAAGGCCAACAAGGCGCAGTACACGGACCCCATCACCTACCTGTACATCGGCCACATGCAGAAGCAGGAGGGGAAATACGCAGAAGCGATCGCCTCCTACAACCGGTTCAAGGAGAAGAAACCCGGCGATGCACGTGCCGATGCCAGTATCGCGGAGTGCCAACAAGCACAAGCCTGGAAGGATTCTCCCACCCGGTACAGCGTGGATCCCGAGGTGCTCCTCAATACCCCGCAATACGACTTCACCCCGGCCTTCGCGGATAAGAAGAACGAAACGGTGGTCTACACCAGCACCCGCCCCGGCGCCACCGGTACCGAGACCGATCAGATCGTCGGGGAGAGCTTCAGTGATCTGTTCACCAGCAGCCGCGACCGGTTGGGTAAGTGGAGCGAACCCACCAAGCTGCCCATCGCCATCAACACCCCGGGCAACGAAGGGGCCCCGGTCTTCAACGCCAAACGCACCATGATGTACTTCACCCGGTGCCCCATGGAGAAGAAGAAAGTGTACGGTTGCGATATCTGGGTGAGCAAGAAGGTCGGGAACAATTACGCCGAGCCCGTGAAACTGGCGCTCCGTCCCGATAAGAACGACACCATCACCATCGGCCATCCTGCGCTGGATAAGGACGAGACCATGATGGTGTTCGCCAGCGACATGAAATGGCCAGGCCACAAAGGAGGGAAGGACCTGTACATGGTGAAGCTGAATAAGGATGGTATGCCCACGGGGGCGCCGGTGAACCTCGGTGAGGTGAATACCGCCAAGGACGAGATGTTCCCCTTCCTCCGCCACGATGGCAGCCTCTATTTCGCCTCGAACGGACACCCGGGCATGGGGGGCATGGACATCTTCCATGCCGAGAAGTCCGGCGATACGTGGACGGCCCTGGAGAACATGAAGTCGCCCATCAACAGTGCTTCGGATGATTTCGGGATCGCTTTCGACGGCGATACGGACCGCGGGTTCTTCACCAGCAACCGTCCCGGCGGTAAAGGACAAGATGATATCTGGCGATTCTATATGCCCGACCTGGTGTTCGGTCTGCAAGGGACCGCCTACGACAAGGCTACCGGACAACCGTTGCCCGGCGCCAAGATCTCCGTGGTGGGAACCAATGGCAGCAATTTCAGCGCCATCACCGATGATAACGGTGGCTTCACCTTCATCGAGAACGGGAAGGATCGCTATATCAAGGAGAACACCACGTATAGCATCCTCGCCGAGAAGGAGGGCTACCTGGTGGTGAAGGATCAGGTGACCACCGTGGGACTCCAGGAGAGCACCACGTTCGTGAAGGAGTATTTCCTGGTACCGGCTGCGAAGGGTGGCGTGGTGAACCTGCCCAGTGTGATCTATGATGTGGACAAGTTCGACCTGCTGCAAGCCAGCAAGGATTCTCTGGAGATCGCCTATCAGACCTTGGTGGACAACCCAACACTGGTGGTGGAATTGCGTTCCCACACCGATGCTCGGGCCACCCGGACCTACAAAGGGGGCAACAAGGAGCTGAGCCAACTGCGCGCCCAGAGTTGTGTGAACTACCTCATCCAACGCGGTATCGATCCGGCGCGTCTGGTGCCGGTCGGTCGTGGTGCGGACGAACCCGTGATCACCATGGACGTGATCAAGAAGATGGCCACCAAGGAGGAACAGGAGGCAGCGCACCAGCGTAACCGCCGCACCGACCTGAAGGTGCTCAGCTACGATCACGTACCGAAGGCCAATTAGCTAACGCATTGAACGGAAGAGCATCCACCGGCTGGTGGGTGCTCTTCTTATTTTCAACACATGAACTCCGACCGCTACGCCCAACGCGGTGTCTCCTCCGCAAAGGAGGATGTGCACAAAGCCATCGCTCATCTTGGTAAAGGCTTATACCCCAGGGCGTTCTGTAAGATCGTGGAGGACAACCTTACGGGTAGCCCAGACCATTGCGTGGTGATGCACGCCGATGGCGCCGGCACCAAGAGCGCATTGGCATACGCCTACTGGAAACAGACCGGCGACCTTGGGGTCTGGCACGGTATCGCCCAGGACGCCATTGTGATGAACCTGGACGACCTGCTGTGTGTGGGCTTGCCTGGGGGGGGCGGGGAGAGCATCCTGTTGAGCAGCACCATTGGCCGCAACAAACGGCTCATTCCCGGGGAGGTGATCAGCGCGCTCATCCAGGGCACCGAAGCTTTCCTGCAACGCATGCGGGACCTTGGTATCGCCATCCACAGTACTGGTGGGGAGACCGCCGATGTGGGCGATCTGGTGCGCACCGTGATCGTGGATAGTACCGTGGTGGCGCGCTTGCGTCGCGATCAGGTGATCGACAATGCCCGTATCTCCGCTGGTGATGTGGTGGTGGGACTTGCCAGTTACGGCCGAGCGACGTATGAGGATGCGTACAACGCCGGCATGGGAAGCAATGGCCTGACCAGTGCCCGCCACGACATCTTCGCCAAGGATCTCGCCTTCGGATTCCCGGAGACCTTCGACCCCGGCACTCCAGCGGACCTGGTCTACAGTGGGCAGGCCCGATTGACCGATCCCCTGCCAGGTACCCCGCTTGACTTTGGTAAGGCCGTGCTCTCACCAACACGTACCTACGCACCGATCGTGAACGAGGTGTTCAAGGCTATGCGCTCGGAAATACATGGGATGGTGCATTGCAGCGGTGGGGCACAGACCAAGGTGTTACACTTCGTGGAGGGCCTGCGTATCATCAAGGACGATCCGCTTCCCATACCACCGCTTTTCGAGGCCATCCAGCGCATGAGCGGCACCGGCTGGCAGGAGATGTACAAGGTCTTCAACATGGGCCACCGACTGGAGTTCTACGTGCCTGC
The DNA here is from genome assembly GCA_963169535.1 of Bacteroidota bacterium. Classification (GTDB taxonomy): domain Bacteria; phylum Bacteroidota; class Bacteroidia; order Flavobacteriales_F; family PHOS-HE28; genus PHOS-HE28. The sequence continues at coordinate 24,608 of CAUJED010000040.1, forward strand.
GCCGCGTGCGGCGGAGATCATCGCCATAGCGAAGTCCTTCGGCGTGCATGCCCAGGTGATCGGTCGCGTGGAGACCGCACCCGCCAAGGAGGTCGTGATCACCGGACCTCACGGAACCTTCTCCTATCACTGACGCCATCCACCGCCGTGCCCAACGCACTGGAAGCCGACCCGTCGGATCTCTCCTGCGGTACGCTGGCACCGATACTTCGTAGTGCCCCATGAGCGAACTACTAGCCAAACTTTCGACGCTGTACGATCGACGTGAAGAGATCGGTAAGCAACTGGCCGACCCCAGTGTGATCGCGGACCAAAAGCGGTTCGTGGAACTCAATCGCAGCTACCGCGATCTGGAACCGATCGCTTCGGCCTTCCTGCGGTTCAAGCGGTTGCACGATGATGCCGATGGTGCCGAGGAGATCCTACGTACCGAAAGGGACCCGGAAATGCTGGATATGGCCCGCGCCGAACGCGACGAATGTCGTGCGGCGATAGAAGCCATGGAGGAGGAGGTACGCCTGATGCTGGTGCCCAAGGACCCCAACGATGCGCGGAACTGCACCGTGGAGTTGCGGGCTGGCACCGGTGGTGATGAGGCCAGCCTGTTCGCAGGCGATCTCTACCGCATGTACACCCGCTATTGCGAGGGGCGAGGCTGGCGGATCGAAGTGGCCGACGTGAGCGAAGGCACCGTTGGGGGGTACAAGGAGGTGGTGCTCAATGTGATCGGAGAAGGTGCGTATGGTGTTCTCAAGTTCGAAGCTGGGGTACACCGCGTGCAGCGTGTACCTGCGACAGAGGCCCAAGGACGTATCCACACCAGTGCGGCCACGGTGAACGTACTGCCCGAAGCCGAAGAGACCGATGTGGACCTGAAGGAGAGTGATGTGAAGATGGAGACCGCCCGTAGCGGAGGGGCCGGTGGCCAGAACGTGAACAAGGTGGAGACCAAGGTGCGCCTTACCCACATCCCCACGGGGCTCGTGGTGATGTGCCAGACGGAGCGCAGCCAGCTTGGGAACCGCATGAAGGCCATGCAGATGCTCCGGACCAAATTGTACGAGGACAAGGTCCGTGAGCAGGAGGCCGCCGTGGCCGCACAACGGAAAAGCCAGGTGAGCAGTGGTGATCGTAGCGCCAAGATCCGCACCTACAATTTTCCCCAAAGCCGCGTCACGGACCATCGTATCGAATTCACTGTACACAACCTGCCCCAGGTGATGAACGGCGACCTTCAAGAGATCATCGATGCCCTTCAACTCGCCGAACGGACCGAGAAGCTCAAGGCCGAAGCCGGGATCTGAAGTTGGAGGCACCGGAAGCCGACCCGCCGGACCGATCTTATTTCAGACCCGCCGGTTCCCAGTACCGCAGGCTTGCGATCTTCGCGCCGCTGTTCGCCATTGCGAACACGCTGGAGAACCGTGACACGTACCGAACTCATCGCCACCATCCGCCGGAAGAAGAGCCTGCTCTGCGTAGGGCTTGATACGGAGGAGCAGCTACTGCCCGAACACTTCCTGGACGAAAGCCATCCGGTGCGCGCCTTCAACGAGGCCATCGTGGAGGTGACCCATCCGTACACCGTGGCGTATAAACTGAACCTTGCGTTCTACGAGGCGTTGGGTGATGAGGGATGGCTCGATCTGGAAGCCACCATCGCATTCATCCGCAGTAAAGGCGACTGTTTCATCATCGCCGACGCCAAGCGCGGTGATATCGGGAATACCGCCCGCAAGTACGCGGAAGCCTTCTTCGACAGGCTCGATGTGGACGCCATCACCCTTTCGCCGTACATGGGCCGCGACAGCATCGCACCATTCACCGGCCGAAAGGGGAAATGGGCCATCGCGCTGGGAGTCACCAGTAACCCCGGTGCTGAGGATGTCCAATTCATCCGCACCGAGAACGGACGCCCCTTGTATGAAACGGTGATCCGAAGCACCGCCAAGTGGGGCACTCCCGATGACCTCATGTTCGTGGTCGGGGCCACTCGCCCGGAAGTATTGGCCGAAGTGCGTGCCCTGGTCCCCGGCCATTTCTTGCTGGTGCCTGGTGTGGGCGCTCAAGGTGGCGATCTGCAAGCCGTGCTGAAAGCGGGTATCACTGCCGATGGCGGCCTGCTGATCAACAGCAGCCGAGGGGTCCTCTATGCCGGGCAGGGCGACCAGTCCATTCCGGCAGCGCGTGCTGCGGCACAGTCCCTTCAGCGTGAAATGGCGCTTGCCCTTTCTGCGGCCGTCGGGTGAAGAGTTGGCGGGCGGCATTGCGATCGATATATTATGCATCGGAACACTGACGATATTCCCGTCAGTCACTGATGCCATGTCCTGCGCTCCACATCCGCTCTTTCCCACCGCTCCCGGCCAACGCTCAGTGGAACGGGCCATGGGCCATGCGCCGTGGCTTCTGCTTGAACCAGGATTCCCTTATGGAGAGGACCTGCTGCAGCATCTATGGGCGTCGCGTTCTTTCGACCCGCATGCCTTGCGTACCACCGATGGTCGTGAACTGGAAGTGCTCAAGCCCGGCCGTATCCAACACAACAGTGGACCTGATCTGCTCGGAGCCCAGGTGCGTATCGATGGACAGCTATGGGCCGGAACGGTGGAGGTGCATCTGCGTAGCAGCGAGTGGAACGCACATGGTCACCAGTTCGATCCTGCGTACGAGAACGTGGTGCTGCATGTGGTGTATGCGCACGATGCGGACGTGCGTACCGCCCAAGGTCGGGTGCTACCCACCCTGGAGTTATGGCCCCGCGTGCCTTCGGAGAGCATCGCACTGCATTACCAACTGATGCGCGGTCAGGGCTTTGTGCCGTGCGCCGCGCGGTTGGGTCATGTGGATCCCGGTCGTCTCGGTGCATGGTTGGAAGGGGTGTTGGTGGAACGCATAGAGCGCAAGACCATCGAGGTCGAGGATCTTTATCATCGGCTGCGGGGCGATGCGGCGGAAACGATGTACCACATGCTCGCCCGCGCCTTCGGATCGAAGGTGAACGCCGAGCCCTTCAGCATGCTGGCCCATGCGCTGCCCCTTCGTACCGTGCAGAAATACCGCGATGATGCGCTCCGGACCGAGGCCCTGTTCTTCGGCCAGGCCGGATTACTGCAGGTGGATCTCGTGGATGACCACCCTCGTGCCTTGCAACACGAACATGCCGTACTCGCTCAGCTACACGGTCTGAAACCCGCACCTGTGGCAGCGTGGATGTTCGGCAGGATGCGGCCGGTGAACTTTCCGACCATTCGCATCGCCCAGCTGGCACAGGTGCTCATGCGGACCCAGGGAGCGTTCGCCGATCTGCTGAACGCGGATCAAGTGCCGGAGCTTCGGGAAATGCTGGATGTCACGGCAAGCGACTATTGGACCACCCACTACCGCTTCGATGCACCTGCTGAGGCACGGACCAAACGGCTCGGCCGAGCAGGGGCGGACCACATCATCATCAACGCCATCGTGCCTACGTTGTTCGCCTTGGGGCGCATCCGGGCCGATCAGGCCATGACGGACCGGGCCATGTGCCTGCTGGAACAACTTCCGCCGGAGTCCAATAGCATCCTGAAAGAGTGGGGGCGCCATGGCCTATCGGCCGATACCGCTGCACGTGGGCAAGCCCTTTTGGAGTTGAAAAGCCGGTATTGCATGGCTCGTCGCTGCTTATATTGCGCCATTGGCAACCAATTGCTCCATTCCATCGTCCAAAGAGACGTGGAGCCGTGACCACGCCCGCTATGATCGACCGAGTCAAGACCTATTTCGAGCAGCAGGCGTTCGGTGTTTGCGAATGGTGGGCGCACAAGCTCAACATCAAGCTGGAGCAGGTGCGGCTGTCGTTCATCTATCTCAGCTTCATCACCGCTGGTCTGCATTTGGTGGTGTACCTGTTCATGGCCTTCGTGCTGGCCCACAAGGAGCGTATCAAACGGCCTTTTACACGGCGAAGCACGGTGTGGGAGTTGTGATCGCCTTTTGTCCTCCGCTACACCATTTTCAGCCCGGTCAACTTCGTCGGGTGTTCCGCATCTTCGCCGTCCATGCGTATCCTGATCACCGGTTCCAACGGCCTGTTGGGCCAGAAATTAGTCTCCGCCCTGCGTGGCGAACCTTCGGTTGACCTGCTGGCCACCAGCCGGGGATCCGACCGATCCCCGGATCCACTTGGATCGCGATACCACACCTTGGACATCACCGTGAAGGACGGGGTCGATGCCGTGTTCGATGATTTCCGACCCGGGGTAGTGATCCATACCGCCGCAATGACCAATGTGGATGCCTGCGAACTGGACCCCGTGGGTTGCCGCCTTCAGAACGTGACCGCTACGGAACACTTGGTTCGTGCAGCCGAACGGCATGGTTCACATTTCATCCATCTAAGCACCGATTTCATCTTCGACGGGCTCCAAGGTCCGTATCGGGAGGAGGATACCCCTGCTCCGCTGAGCATTTATGGGCACAGTAAGCTGGATGCCGAACGGATCGTGATCGCCAGTGGGTTAGCCAGGTGGGCCATTGCCCGCACCATCATCGTCTATGGTATCGCCGAAGGGCTGAGCCGCAGCAACGTGGTGCTCTGGGCCAAGGCTGCATTGGAGAAAGGCCAACCCATCCAGGTGGTGGACGACCAGTGGCGTATGCCCACCTTGGCCGAGGATCTCGCCGATGGCTGCATCCGTATCGCCAAGCAGGGCGCCACGGGCATCTACCACCTCAGCGGTCCCGATGGCATGAGCATCTTGGAGCTGGTGAGAAGGGTGGGGGTGTTCTTCGGGTTGGATACCTCGGTGGTGTCCCCGGTAAAGAGCGATACCCTCGCACAACCGGCCAAGCGACCGCCGAAGACGGGATTCGTACTGGATAAGGCCCGACATGATCTGGGGTACGCGCCCCATGGGTTCGAGGCCGGTCTGGCGGTGCTTCGCGATCAGCTCGCGGGAGCGTAGCGTTGTAGCTTACCTTGGAACACATGGCTCCGAACATCCCCATGAAGGCCATCCTGCGGAAACTGTTGGAGCGTGCAGGGCTCGTACGGCACAAGATCCCGGTGCAGGTGGATGAATTCCAGGGTAGGAGCGCGACTGAGGTGTTCACGCTCATTCACGATCGGAATTATTGGAACAGCCAGGAGAGTGTTTCGGGCACCGGGTCCGAACTGGGCCAGACCGTGGCTCTGGTCCATGCGTTGCCCGCCTTGTTCAAGGAGTTCGACATCAAGTCCATACTGGATGTCCCCTGCGGCGATCTGAACTGGATGAAGGAGGTGCCATTGGATGGTGTCCGGTATATCGGAGGTGATATCGTGGAGAAACTCATCCACAGGAACAGGGCGCGTTTCACGGCACGGCCCGAACTGGAGTTCAGGGTGCTCGATCTGCTGAAGGATCCGCTGCCCACCACCGACCTCGTGCTGGTCCGTGACTGCATGGTACATCTGCCTTTGGCGGATATCACAACGGTCTTGCAGCGCATCAAGGCCTCTGGTAGCAGGTACCTGCTCGCCACCACGTTCACCCGCCATGCCGAGAACAGGGACATTCGCATGGGCGACTGGCGGCCGGTGAATCTGACGGTGGCTCCCTTCAACCTTCCAACGCCACTTCGTCTGATCGATGAGGGCTGTATGGAGGGAGAGGGGAGGTACGGCGACAAGGCCATGGCCCTCTGGGATCTGCGATCGCTTTGAAGCGGCCCCCATGGGGTGTAGGGCACGCGCCCACGGTACGCACGGATCCCCTACACTTGTGTGAAGGGGCATGCCATGGCATCGGCGTGCGGAACAAGCAGGTCATGCAGGTTGAACGGCCTACCAGTAGGTGGAAGGAGCGGTTGAAGGACCTGCTCGACATGCACCGCGAAGAACGGCGGGGGGTGCGTGTGCTCATGGGGGTGCTCCTGGTCCTGCTCGGCTGGGTGGTGTACGAACAATGGCTTCGGCCACCGAAACAGCATGACCTCACCGAACAACGCGCTTGGGTGGAGGCGGTGCTGGCCATGCAGGAGGCAGCCCGCGCAGATACCGTGGCCCCGGCGCCGTTCCCGTTCGATCCCAATACCATCGGCCGAGAGGAGTGGAAGGTCCTAGGACTGTCGGATAGGCAGGTCGATGGTGTGGAACGGTACCTGGGCAAGGGAGGGCGGTTCAGGACCAAGAAGGACCTGGCCCGCATGTACAGCATTAGGCCAGAGCAGTTCGCTGCGCTGGAGCCCTTTATCCTGCTGCCGGACTCCCAGGCGCCGAAAGTGTACCAACGCCGAGACCATGGCTCGGACCGTGCCTATCGAGGGCCAAGTAAAGAGGGGGGGTCTACGATCATGGACCGAGCCGCTTATGGTCGGACCGTGCGACGGATGGTGGAGGTGAACACGGCCGACACCTTGGCGCTCATCGCACTTCCCGGTATCGGCCCCACCTTCGCTCGGGGTATCGTGCGGTACCGGGATCGGCTTGGTGGATTCGTTTCATTGGAGCAGTTGGGTGAGGTGTATGTGCTCCAGGACAAGCCGGATGCGGTCTTAAAGCTGAAGGAATTCCTGATCCTCGATACGCTGGCGGTGCGTCGTATCCCGATCAACACGTGCACGGCGGAGGACCTGGCCAGCCACCCCTATGCGCGGTGGGCCATCGCCAAGCCATTGGTCGCCTACCGTCAGCAACACGGTCCTTTCAAACAATTGTCGGATATCAAGCGGTGCGTGGCGGTGACCCCGGAGGTCTTCGCTAAACTTGCCCCATATCTATCCTTGGAGTGACCGACCTTGAACGCCGGCTCAAAGCCACCATCCGAGCGGTGCCCGATTTCCCCAAGCCGGGGATCCTGTTCCGCGACATCACTCCGGTACTGGAGAATGCCGCCTTATGCACCGAGGCCGTTGAGGGCTTTCGTCGAGCGCTTGATGGCCAGCCCATCGACGCCATCGCCGGGATCGAAAGCCGCGGATTCCTTTTCGGGATGCCCTTGGCCATGGCCCTGGGGGTGCCCTTCGTCACCGTACGTAAGAAGGGGAAGCTTCCGTGGAAGACCGTGAGCTACTCGTACGACCTGGAATACGGGAGTGCCGAAGTGGAGATACATCAGGATAGCGTGAAGCCTGGTATGCGGGTGATGATCCATGATGACCTTTTGGCCACAGGGGGCACCGCTGCTGCGGCCGCTGAGTTGATCCGAATGCAAGGTGGCACGGTCGCGGCCTTCAGTTTCCTGATCGAGCTCGGGTTCCTGCAAGGGGTACAACGCCTGAAGCCCTACCAAGCGGAGGTGATCCGACTGGTCTCCTACTGAGCTTGGATCGCCCTTGACAGAGGCAGCGGCCGATCGGAACATCGGTTTGAGGAATTTCCCTGTTGCACGGATCAGAACTCCACTTATATTTGCACCCCCTAAGCGAAAAGGACACACGACCATGCTGATCATCCCGGTCAAGGAAGGCGAGAGCATCGATAAGGCGCTCAAGAAGTTCAAGAAGAAGTTCGAGCGTACGCAGACCATGCGTCAGTTGCGCAAACGTCAGAGCTTCACCAAGCCTTCTGTGGCACGGCGGAAGGAGGTCATCCGGGCCACGTACAAGCTGTCCATGCAGAAGGGAGAGGAGTGACCCTTCTTTTTGTGAACTCATCGAAAGCCCCAGCAATGGGGCTTTCTTCGTTGTGGAGGGGGCGGCGACCAGCCCCCCACTGGCCGTGGCGCATGGTTCGCGGCGCCGTGCGAGCGGATGTTCCACGTGCTCCGAAAGGCTCTTGACAGGCCTCTGGGCGGAGGGGGGCCAAGAAGGAACGGCTGAACTAACGATCCACCGGCGCACAACTTATCCGTTCGGGACATACGGTACGGTGGGTATGCCGCGTTAATTCGCCGTATGCTCCTGGATCGTTTCGTGGAACACCTCGCCTACGAGAAGCGCTATAGCTCGCATACCGTATCGGCGTATCGGCGGGATCTGGAGCAGTTCCAGCTCTTTCTCACCTCGTTCGGAGGTGGTGAGTTGCACCGTGCCACGGATAGGGCGGTACGCCGTTGGATGATGCAGCTGATGGAACAAGGCACCGGCCCCCGAAGCGTCCACCGGAAGTTGAGCGCCCTGCGGGGATTCTACCGGTTCGCGCGGCTGGTGGGCGATGCAAGCCACGACCCCACGGCGCTATTGGACCCCCCAAGAACACCGAAGCGATTGCCCGAGTTCGTGGACGAAAAAGGGATGGAGCGGCTCCTGGGGCAGCATGAATGGCCTGCGGGCCATAAGGGCACCATCGACCGGCTGGTGGTGGACCTGCTCTACCAGACCGGCATGCGGCTGGCCGAGCTGTTGAGCCTTTCCGTTGGGGATGCCGATCTCCGGCACGGTTCGCTCCGGGTCATGGGTAAGCGGCAAAAGGAGCGGATCATACCGATCGGCCCGGAACTGTGTAGCGAACTACGGGCCTATCTGGCGGCCCGGGGAGCCCTCGGACATCCCGTGGACCCCATGACGCCTTTGTTGCTGGACGAGCACGGGAAACCGTTGGCCCGGCGTACCGTACAACGTTCGGTAAAGTATTACCTTGGTGGGGTCTCCACTCAACGCAAGCGCAGCCCACACGTGCTCAGACACACCTTCGCCACCCACATGCTCGAGCACGGCGCCGACCTGAATGCGGTGAAAGAGATCCTGGGTCATGCCAACCTCGCAGCGACCCAGGTCTACACCCACAATACCGTGGAAAAACTTCGAAAAGTCCACGCCCAGGCCCACCCACGTGGAGGGCGGTAGGGGCGTACATCATCAACCCGAAAAAGGAATTCGTACCATGAACGTGAACGTGCATTCCATCCATTTCGACGCCGATGTCAAACTGGTCAGCTTCATCAAGGAGAAATTAGCCAAGCTGGATCAGTTCCATGATAGCATCCTTTCAGGCGAGGTTTTCCTGCGCCTGGAGCATGACGGCGAGAACCGGGAGAACAAGGTCGTGGAGATCCGTTTGGCCGTCCCGGGCAATGACTTGTTCGCAAAACGGCAAGGCAAAAGCTTCGAAGAAGCGGCTATTACCACGGTCGAAGCATTGCGCAGCCAAGTGGCACGTGCCAAAGAGAGCCCGCGTAAAGTGTCTTAATATCAGTAATTTAGATGTCCGATCCCCGAGGTCGGTCGGATCGATCGAGAGGCCGCGATAAAAGTCGCGGCCTCTTCGTTTGGTGGAGCAGGTATTCTTACTACATTTGCAGGCCCAATTCGGGACCTCTGGTTCCGAGGCGGGTGGAAAGACGTTCTTTTTCTGTTGTACAGGCCAATGTAGCTCAGCTGGTAGAGCAGCTGATTTGTAATCAGCAGGTCGGGGGTTCGAATCCGTCCATTGGCTCCGTGATCGGAAGAGGGGAGATACCCAAGCGGCCAACGGGGGCAGACTGTAAATCTGCTGCTTCACAGCTTCGTAGGTTCGAATCCTGCTCTCCCCACCATTTTCACGGAGCCAGCGCGTGCCGCTTTTTCAACAAGCGGTAAGCACGAAGGAGGATCCTCGGTCATCAATGCGGGAGTAGCTCAGTTGGTAGAGCATCAGCCTTCCAAGCTGAACGTCGCGGGTTCGAGTCTCGTCTCCCGCTCTACTTGTGGATGAATTAGGCCTTTGTAGCTCAGGGGTAGAGCACTTCCTTGGTAAGGAAGAGGTCACGGGTTCAATTCCCGTCAAAGGCTCCAGCGAAGCAGCCGATGTTGCATGCCACAACCGATGTGGCAGGCCTGTACAGCGCAGAAGGGACATTTTTGAACGAACACGAACCGTAGAAACAACACGATCCGACCATGGCAAAGGAGACCTTCAAAAGGGACAAGCCGCACGTCAACATCGGCACTATCGGCCACGTTGACCATGGCAAGACCACGCTGACCGCAGCGATCACCACCGTACTGGCCAAGAAAGGCCTTTCCGAACTGCGCAGCTTCGATTCCATCGATAACGCGCCCGAAGAAAAGGAGCGTGGTATCACCATCAACACCTCGCACGTGGAGTATCAGACGGCCAACCGTCACTACGCTCACGTGGACTGCCCCGGCCACGCCGACTATGTGAAGAACATGGTGACCGGTGCCGCCCAGATGGACGGTGCCATCCTCGTGGTGGCCTCCACCGATGGCCCCATGCCCCAGACCCGCGAGCACATCCTGCTCGGCCGTCAGGTGGGCGTGCCCAAGATCGTGGTGTTCATGAACAAGGTCGACATGGTGGATGACGCCGAGCTGCTCGACCTCGTGGAAATGGAGATCCGTGAACTCCTGAGCTTCTACGAATACGATGGTGACAACACCCCCGTGATCCGTGGCAGCGCCCTGGGTGGACTCAATGGCGAGCCCAAGTGGGAGGAAACCATCATGCAACTGATGGACGCCGTGGACAACTGGATCCCCGTGCCCCCCCGCGAAGTGGAGAAGCCCTTCCTGATGAGCGTGGAGGATGTGTTCTCCATCACCGGTCGTGGTACCGTGGCCACTGGCCGTATCGAGACCGGCGTGGTGAAGACCGGCGACGAAGTGGAGATCATCGGCATGCAGGAGGAGAAGATGAAGAGCACCTGCACCGGCGTGGAGATGTTCCGCAAGCTCCTCGATCGTGGCGAAGCTGGTGACAACGTGGGTCTGCTGCTCCGTGGTATCGAAAAAGACCAGATCCGTCGCGGTATGGTCATCGCGAAGCCCGGTAGCATCACCCCGCACACCGAGTTCAAGGCCGAGATCTACGTGCTGAAGAAAGAGGAAGGTGGTCGCCACACCCCTTTCCACAACAAGTACCGTCCGCAGTTCTACTTCCGTACCACGGACGTGACCGGCGAGATCACCATGGAAGCTGGTCGTGAAATGATCATGCCCGGTGACAACGTGACCATCACCGTGAAGCTGATCGTTCCGATCGCTATGGACAAGGGCCTCCGTTTCGCTATCCGCGAGGGTGGCCGTACGGTGGGTGCCGGCCAGGTGACCGAGATCATCAAGTAAGCACTGCGATACCAATGGTGGTAGGGCCGTCCCGCACTCGCGGGACGGCCTTCGCCGCCGAAAAGAGAACCAAGAACAGGAACTCTACGGGTGTAGCTCAATTGGTAGAGCGAAGGTCTCCAAAACCTTAGGCTGCGGGTTCGATTCCTGCCACCCGTGCCAGCAAAGAAGAACGTTACCGTGGCAAGCTTGAAGACATACATCGCTGAGAGCTACAACGAGCTCGTGAACAAGGTGAGCTGGCCTACCTGGAAGGAACTCCAGAGCAGTGCTATCATCGTGTTGGTCTCGGCGCTCCTCCTTTCGCTCATCGTTTTCCTCATGGACTACATCTTCGGGGTGCAGAACATGGGCAATGGAAGCTTCTGGAAAGGTGTGCTCGGTTTCATCTACAAACTCATTGGAGGCTAAGCCATGGCGGAAAGCACCAAGAAGTGGTACGTGGTTCGCGCCGTCTCCGGGAAGGAGAAGAAGGTGAAGGAGACCATCGACCTGGAGGTGGCTCGCTCCAAGAGTATGAGCGCGTATATCGCCCAAGTGCTTATTCCGATGGAGAAGCGCTATCAGATCAAGGACGGCAAGAAGGTGAGCAAGGAGTTCACATTCTTCCCGGGCTATGTGCTGATGGAGGCCGATCTGACAGGCGAAGTGGCCCACAGCATCAAGAACCTGCCCAACGTGATCGGTTTCCTGGGGGCGGAGAAAGGGGGAGACCCTGTTCCTCTGCGCCAGAGCGAGGTGAACCGGATCCTGGGTACGGTGGATGAGCTGGCGGACGCCGAAGCCACCAGCCTGAATCCCTATCACGTAGGGGAAGGGGTGAAGGTGATCGATGGTCCGTTCAACGGATTCAACGGCGTGATCGAGGAGATAAACGAGGAGAAGAAGAAGCTGAAGGTGATGGTGAAGATCTTCGGAAGGAAGACTCCCTTGGAGCTCAGCTTCATGCAGGTGGAGAAGGAGGTGTAGTAACAACAGGACAGCACCTTCCACCAGGAAGGAATGAAGGAGAATAACCAGTCCGAGCCGACCACGAGAAGGCGTTAAAAAGGACACAATCCAAGAACAATGGCCAAGGAAGTAGCAGCCCTTATCAAGCTGCAGATCAAAGGCGGAGCCGCCAACCCCTCGCCCCCCGTGGGCCCGGCACTGGGTGCCAAAGGGGTGAACATCATGGAGTTCTGCAAGCAGTTCAATGCGCGTACGCAGGACAAGCCGGGCAAAGTGCTGCCAGCCGTGATCACGGTGTACACCGACAAGTCGTTCGACTTCGTGATCAAGACGCCGCCTGCTGCGGTGCAGATCGTCGAAGCAGCCAAGATCAAAGGTGGTAGCGGAGTGCCCCACAGCAACAAGGTGGGTAGCATCACTTGGGATCAGGTGAAGGCCATCGCCGAGGATAAAATGCCGGACCTGAACTGCTTCAGCCTCGAAAGCGCCATGTCCATGGTGGCGGGTACCGCCCGTAGCATGGGGGTCACGGTGAGCGGCGACAAACCCTTTTGAACAACGCAGCCATGAGCACATTGACCAAAAAGCGTAAAGCTGCGCTGTCGAAATTCGACACGAGCAAGATCTACTCCTTGCAGGAAGCGGCGCAGATCGTTAAGCAAGTGAGCACCACCAAGTTCGACGCCACGGTGGACATCGCCGTGCGCCTGGGCGTGGACCCGCGCAAGAGCACCGAGATGGTGCGTGGCACCGTGAGCCTGCCCCATGGCACCGGTCGTACCGTGAGCGTGCTGGTACTGGCTGATCCCGCCAAGTGCGAGGAGGCCCTCGCCGCCGGCGCCGATATGGCTGGCTTGGATGAGTACATCGAGAAGATCAAAGGTGGCTGGACCAGCGTGGACGTGATCATCTGCACGCCTGCCGTGATGGCCAAAGTGGGTGCCTTGGGCCGTGTGCTCGGACCCCGCGGCCTGATGCCGAACCCCAAGACCGGTACCGTTACCATGGATGTGGCCAAGGCCACCAAGGAGGTGAAGGCCGGTAAGATCGACTTCAAAGTGGACAAGGCCGGCATCATCCATGCGGTGATCGGCAAGGCCTCGTTCGATGCCGCCAAACTCAGCGAGAACGCGCACGAGATCCTTCAGACCCTGGTGAAGCTGAAACCCAGCACCGCCAAAGGAGCTTACATCAAGAGCATCAGTATCAGCAGTACCATGAGCCCCGGTGTGCAGGTGGATACCCGCACGGTGCAGGCTTGATCCAAAACCCAGCAGAACAATGGCAACCCGTATCGAGAAAGACCAAGCGATCGCCGAGCTGGTGGAGGATATCAAGTCCACCAGCGTGATCTACCTCGCCGATACCTCCGGTATGAGCGCTGAGGCCACCAGCAACCTGCGTCGTGCCTGCCACAAGGGAGGTGTGCGCATGAAGGTGGTGAAGAACACCTTGCTGCGTAAAGCGATGGAGCGTGTGGAAGGCAAGGACTACAGCGGTGTGATCCCCACCCTGAAGGGCCAGACCTCGGTGCTCATGGCCGAGAAGGGCAACGCACCCGCCAAGCTGATCCAAAGCTTCCGCAAGAAGGACCAGACCAAGCCCGCCCTGAAGAGCGCTTGGATCGATGAGGCCGTTTTCGTGGGCGATGACCAACTGGTGATGCTGAGCAACCTCAAAGGTCGCGAAGAACTCATCGGCGAGATCATCGGCTTGCTCCAAAGCCCGATCAAGAACGTCATCAGCGGTCTGCAAGGCAGCGGTGGCCAAAAGATCGCTGGCCTGCTCAAGACCCTCGAAGAACGAGCACAGGCTTAATACCAAGATACCGAGGGCGGCCGTTCTGGCCCCCCACCAAACGCGTTACGCACAGTCCGCTTCCCCGAACACAAGTAACAAACCCGAACAATGGCAGATATCAAAGCACTTGGTGACCAGCTCGTGAGCCTCACCGTAAAGGAGGTTAGCGAACTCGCCAACTACCTGAAGGACGAATACAAGATCGAACCGGCAGCCGCAGCTGTGGCCGTGGCCGTTGGCGGCGGTGCAGCCGCTGGTGGTGACGCCGCTGAGGCCAAGACCAGCTTCGATGTGATCCTCAAGAACGGCGGAGCCAACAAACTGGCAGTCGTGAAACTGGTGAAGGAACTCACCGGTCTGGGACTGAAAGAGGCCAAGGATCTCGTTGACGGCGCTCCGAAGCCGCTGAAGGAGGGCGTTTCGAAAGAAGATGCCGAGAGCCTGAAGCAGCAACTGACGGAAGCCGGCGCTGAGGTTGAGGTCAAGTAAGACCCCATACGCGCTCGCATCACAGCAGCACGGAGAGGCCCCAAGGCGGGCCTTTCCGGCTGTTCTGTGATCCCGGCCACCTTTCGGTGGCAACGCATGCCCGAGCATTGATCCGGCTCGGGTGTCCGGCAAGTAGGCAGATGGATCCGTAGCTCGAACGGTCGTACACGTTCTCCTTATACCGCACTCATGGCCCAGGCGAAGACCAGTTCCAAGAAAAGCAAGCGCATCGACTTCGGCTCCAGCCCCTTGTCGATCGACTATCCCGATTTTCTCGATATCCAACTGAAGAGTTTTGAGGACTTCTTCCAGATCGAGACCCTCCCCGAACACCGCCAAAGCGAAGGCCTCTTCAAGGTGTTCAGCGAGAATTTCCCCATCACGGACACCCGCAACCAGTTCGTGTTGGAGTTCCTGGACTACTTCATCGATCCCCCGCGATACAGTATTGATGAGTGCATTGAGCGCGGATTGACCTACAGCGTGCCCTTGAAGGCCAAGCTGAAGTTGTATTGCACCGACCCCGAGCACGAGGATTTCGAGACCATCGTGCAGGATGTGTACCTGGGGCAGATCCCCTACATGACCCCGAAGGGTTCTTTCGTGGTGAACGGCGCCGAACGTGTGGTCGTGAGCCAGCTGCATCGTAGCCCAGGCGTGTTCTTCGGCCAGAGCCGTCATGCGAATGGTACCAAGCTGTACAGCGCCCGGGTGATCCCGTTCAAAGGGTCCTGGATCGAATTCGCCACCGACATCAACGGGGTGATGTACGCGTACATCGACCGGAAGAAGAAACTACCGGTGACCACCTTGCTGCGTGCCATCGGGTTTGAAAGCGACAAGCAGATCCTGGAGATCTTCGGCCTGGCCGACGAGATCAAGGTGACCAAGGCCAATCTGAAGGAGGCCGTGGGACGCAAGCTCGCTGCCCGGGTGTTGAAGACCTGGGTGGAGGATTTCGTGGACGAGGATACCGGTGAAGTGGTCTCCATCGAACGGAATGAAGTGCTGATCGACCGTGAAACGGTGATCGAGGAGCAGCACGTGGAGATGATCGCCGACAGTGGCGCCAAGACCGTGATCCTGCATAAAGCTGGCATCAACGCGGCCGACTACGCGCTCATCTACAACACCCTGCAGAAGGATACCTCCAACTCCGAGAAGGAGGCCGTGGAGGTGATCTATCGCCAGTTGCGTAACGCCGAACCACCCGATCTGGAGACCGCCCGTGGTGTGATCGACAAGCTGTTCTTCAGCGAGAAGCGCTACGACCTCGGTGAGGTGGGCCGTTATCGCATCAACAAGAAGCTCGGCCTGCAGAGCGAGCTGAACGTTCGGGTCCTGACGAAGGAGGATATCATCTTCATCATCAAGTACCTGATCGAACTGGTGAACGTGAAGGCCGATGTGGACGACATCGACCACTTGAGCAACCGCCGTGTGCGCACCGTGGGCGAGCAGCTGCATGCCCAATTCGGCGTGGGCCTGGCCCGTATGGCGCGTACCATCCGCGAGCGGATGAACGTGCGCGACAACGAGGTGTTCACGCCGACCGACCTGATCAACGCCAAGACCCTGAGCTCGGTGATCAACTCGTTCTTCGGAACGAACCAGTTGAGCCAGTTCATGGACCAGACCAACCCGTTGAGCGAGATCACCCACAAGCGCCGTATGTCGGCCCTTGGACCCGGTGGCCTCAGCCGTGAGCGTGCTGGATTCGAGGTGCGTGACGTGCACTACACCCACTACGGACGTTTGTGCACCATCGAAACGCCTGAAGGTCCGAACATCGGTCTGATCAGCTCGCTCTGTGTGTACTCGAAGATCAATAACCTGGGCTTCATCGAAACACCGTACCGTCCCGTAAGCGCCGGTAAGGTGGACGTGAAGGCCGATGTGATCTACCTGAGCGCCGAGGAGGAGGATAACAAGATGATCGCCCAAGCGAACGCTTTGGTGAACGAAAAGGGCGAGTTCCAATCCAACCGGGTGAAGGCCCGCTTGATGGGTGACTTCCCGGTGGTGGAGCCCAAGGACCTGCACCTGATGGACGTGGGACCCAACCAGATCGCTTCCATCGCGGCCTCGTTGATCCCCTTCCTGGAACACAACGATGCCAACCGTGCGCTGATGGGTTCGAACATGATGCGCCAGGCCGTGCCACTGCTGCGGCCCGAGGCGCCATTCGTGGGCACCGGTCTGGAAGAGCTCGTGGCCCGCGACAGCCGTGTGCTGTTGGTGGCCGAGGGCGAGGGTACGGTGAAGTACGTGGACAGCAACAAGATCATCATCGACTACAAGCGGAGCGAAGACGAGCGTACCGTGAGCTTCGACGGGGATGAGAAGGAGTACAAGCTGACCAAATTCCTGAAGACCAACCAGAGCACATGCATGAACCTCCGTCCGGTGGTGCGCCGTGGCGAAAAGGTGACCGCCGGTCAGATCCTGTGCGAGGGCTATAGCACCCAGGATGGTGAGCTGGCCATCGGTCGTAACCTGCAAGTGGCCTTCATGCCGTGGAAGGGGTACAACTTCGAGGATGCCATCGTGATCAGCGAACGCGTGGCCTCGGAGGACATCTTCACGTCCATCCACATCGATGAGTACATCATGGAGGTGCGCGATACCAAGCGTGGCCTCGAAGAACTTACGGCCGATATCCCGAACGTTTCCGAAGAGGCCACCAAGGACCTCGACGAGAACGGCTTGATCCGTATCGGTGCTGAGGTGAAGGAAGGCGACATCCTCATCGGCAAGATCACGCCGAAGGGGGAGACCGATCCGAGCCCCGAAGAGAAGCTGCTGCGCGCCATCTTCGGCGACAAGGCCGGCGATGTGAAGGACGCCTCCATGAAGGCTCCGCCCAGCACCAAGGGCGTGGTCATCGATAAGAAGCTCTTCAGCCGCGCCATCAAGGACAAGAAGTCCAAAGGCAACGAAAAGGGCGTGCTCGAGCAGATCGCCAAGGAGCAGGATAAGGAGCTGGGCGCCCTGAAGAACCTGTTGATCGAGAAGCTCCTGAAGATCGTGGAAGGCCAATCCAGCAATGGGGTCTTCAACAAGTACAAGGAGGAACAGATCAAGAAGGGGGTGAAGTTCAGCGCGAAAGTGCTCCAGGCCATCGACTTCATCACCGTGGATCCCACCGAGTGGACCGCTGAGAAGAAGACGAATGAACTGGTCCGCCAGCTCATTCACAACTACAACATCCGCCACAGCGACATCAGTGGGGTGTACAAGCGGAAGAACTTCCAAGTGAGCATCGGCGACGAGCTGCCCACCGGGATCATGAAGCTCGCCAAGGTGTATGTGGCCGCCAAGCGGAAACTCACCGTGGGCGATAAGATGGCCGGCCGCCACGGGAACAAGGGTATCGTGGCCAAGATCGTTCGCGACGCCGATATGCCGTTCCTGGAGGATGGCACGCCGGTGGATATCGTCCTGAACCCGCTGGGCGTACCGAGCCGGATGAACCTCGGACAGATCTATGAGACCGTGTTGGGCTGGGCCGGTAAGAAACTGGGGCGTAAGTACGCTACCCCGATCTTCGACGGTGCCACCCATGATCAGATCAATGCCGAGACCGACGAGGCGGGCGTTCCGCGCAACGGTAAGACCTACCTGTACGACGGCGGTACCGGTGTGCGCTTCGACCAACCTGCGACCGTGGGTGTGATCTACATGATCAAGCTCGCGCACATGGTGGATGACAAGATGCACGCACGGTCCATCGGCCCCTACAGCCTCATCACCCAGCAGCCGCTCGGCGGTAAGGCCCAGTTCGGTGGCCAGCGCTTCGGTGAAATGGAGGTATGGGCACTGGAGGCCTTCGGTGCCGCCAATATCCTGCAGGAGATCCTTACCGTGAAGAGCGATGACGTGATGGGCCGCGCCAAGGCCTACGAGGCCATCGTGAAGGGCGAGCCTCTTCCGACCCCGGGTATCCCCGAATCGTTCAACGTGCTGCTCCACGAACTCCGTGGTCTGGCCCTGAACGTTTCCCTCGAGTGATCCACCCGGTGTGAGCAACTGAACGTCGAACGCTAGCAAGCAACGCGAGAACATGAAGAAGGAAGTGAAGCTGAACAGCAACTTCAATAAGATCGTCATCAGCCTGGCCAGCCCCGAGCAGATCCTCGAGCGCAGTCACGGCGAGGTGATCAAGCCGGAGACGATCAACTACCGGACGTATAAGCCGGAGCGTGATGGTCTTTTCTGCGAGCGCATCTTCGGTCCTGTGAAGGATTTCGAATGCCACTGCGGTAAGTACAAGCGGATCCGCTACAAAGGGATCGTGTGCGACCGCTGCGGTGTGGAGGTGACCGAGAAGAAGGTGCGCCGCGAGCGCATGGGCCACATCCAACTCACTGTGCCGGTGGCCCACATCTGGTATTTCCGGAGCCTGCCCAACAAGATCGGATACCTGTTGGGCCTGCCGACCAAGAAGCTCGACCAGATCATCTACTACGAGCGTTATGTGGTGATCCAGGCCGGTGGTGCCGTGAACAAGGAGGGTAATGCGATCCAGTACCTCGACTTCCTGACCGAAGAGGAGTACCTCGATATCCTGGAGACCCTGGGCAAGGAGAACCAGCATCTGGACGACAGCGACCCCAACAAGTTCATCGCCAAGATGGGGGCCGATGCGTTGCATGATCTGCTGAAGCGCCTGGACCTGGACAGCCTGAGCTATGACCTGCGCCACAAAGCGAATACCGAGACCAGCCAACAGCGTAAGAACGAGGCCCTCAAGCGCCTCAACGTGGTGGAGGCTTTCCGCGAGGCCATCAGCCGACGGGCCAACAACCCCGAATGGATGATCGTTCGGGTGGTGCCGGTGATCCCCCCCGAATTGCGCCCCCTGGTGCCCTTGGATGGCGGCCGTTTCGCCACCTCCGACCTCAACGACCTCTACCGCCGTGTCATCATCCGTAACAACCGACTGAAGCGGTTGGTGGAGATCAAGGCCCCCGAGGTGATCCTGCGCAACGAGAAGCGCATGCTGCAAGAGGCCGTGGACAGCCTGTTCGACAATAGCCGCAAGAGCAGCGCCGTGAAGAGCGAAAGCAACCGCCCGCTGAAGTCGTTGTGCGATTCGCTCAAAGGCAAGCAGGGCCGCTTCCGCCAGAACCTGCTCGGTAAGCGCGTGGATTACAGCGCACGTTCGGTGATCGTGGTGGGTCCCGAAATGAAATTGCATGAGTGCGGCCTGCCCAAGGACATGGCCGCCGAGCTCTTCAAGCCGTTCATCATCCGCAAGCTCATTGAGCGGGGGATCGTGAAGACCGTGAAGAGCGCCAAGAAGATCGTGGACAAGAAGGAGCCCGTGGTGTGGGATATCCTGGAGAACGTGCTGAAGGGCCACCCGGTGCTCCTCAACCGTGCACCGACCCTGCACCGCCTGGGTATCCAGGCCTTCCAGCCGAAACTGATCGAGGGCAAGGCCATCCAACTGCACCCGCTCGTATGTACCGCGTTCAACGCTGACTTCGACGGTGACCAGATGGCCGTGCACGTACCCTTGGGCAACGCCGCCATCCTGGAGGCACAGCTGCTCATGCTCGCCAGCCACAACATCCTCAACCCGGCCAACGGCGCCCCGATCGCCGTTCCGAGCCAGGACATGGTGCTCGGCCTCTACTACATCACCAAAGGCCGTAAGAGCGACGCGGAGCGCACCATGAAGGGCGAAGGCCGTGCCTTCTACAGCCCAGAGGAGGTGATCATCGCCTACAACGAGGGGCAACTGGACCTGCATACCCACATCAAACTGCGTTGGACCGACATCAATGGGAAGACCCAGATGATCGAGACCACCTGCGGGCGCACACTCTTCAACGAGGTCGTGCCCAAGGAGGTGGGGTACCTCAACGATGTCCTCACCAAGAAGGCCCTGCGCGATATCATCGGGCTCGTGGTGAAAGAAACAGGTACCGCGCGTGCCGCACAGTTCCTTGACGATATCAAGGACCTGGGCTTCATGAGCGCCTTCCGCGGTGGCTTGAGCTTCAATCTCGACGACGTGGTGATCCCCGATGCCAAGGAGAAGCTCGTGGCCGCAGCGCAGAAGGAGGTGGATGAGGTGACCGGCAACTACAACATGGGCCTGATCACCAACAACGAACGGTACAACCAGACCATCGACATCTGGACCCACACCAACAGCAAGGTGACCTTCACCTTGATGGAGCGCATCAAGAACGACCGCCAGGGCTTCAACTCCATCTACATGATGATGGACAGCGGTGCCCGTGGTTCCAAGGAGCAGATCCGTCAGCTCAGCGGTATGCGTGGTCTGATGGCCAAGCCGCAGAAGAGCGGTGCCGGTGGAGGACAGGACATCATCGAGAACCCCATCCTCTCCAACTTCAAGGAAGGTCTTTCCATCCTGGAGTACTTCATCTCCACCCACGGTGCGCGTAAGGGTCTGGCCGATACGGCACTGAAGACCGCCGATGCCGGTTACCTCACCCGCCGACTGGTGGACGTGGCGCAGGATGTGGTGATCACCAACGAGGACTGTGGAACGCTTCGCGGTCTGGTGGCCACCGCCCTGAAGAAGAACGAAGAGGTGGTGGAGAGCCTGTATGATCGTGTGTTGGGCCGTTGTGCCGTGCACGATGTGCTCCATCCGCAAACGGGTGAACTCCTGGTGTCCGGTGGTGAGCAGATCACGGAGGATGTCGCCAAGGCCATCAACGAGAGCCCGATCGAAGAGGTGGAGATCCGTAGCGTGCTGACCTGCGAACAGAAGCAGGGGGTCTGCGTGAAATGCTATGGACGGAACCTGGCCACGGGCCGCATGGTCCAGAAGGGTGAAGCGGTCGGTGTGATCGCGGCACAGTCCATCGGTGAGCCCGGTACACAGCTTACGCTGCGGACCTTCCACGTGGGGGGTGTGGCCGGCAAGATCACCGAAGAGAGCGAGATCCGTGCGAAATACGACGGTATCCTCGAGATCGACGAGCTCCGCACCGTGGCCAAGAAGGACCGCAAGGGGGCCGACGCGGAAGTGGTCATCAGCCGCAGCACCGAGATGCGTATCGTGGATGCCAACACGGGCATTGTGCTCACCACGAGCAACATCCCGTACGGCGCCATGATCTACAACAAGGGCGGCAAGGCGATCGGCAAGAACGATCTGATCTGCACCTGGGACCCGTACAACGCGGTGATCATCTCGGAACTCGCCGGTAAGGTGGAATTCGAGAGCATCGAGGAGAACGCGACCTACCGTGAAGAGATCGACGAGCAGACCGGCTTCGCAGAGAAGGTCATCGTGGAGAGCCGCGATAAGAAGAAGAACCCGACCATCAAGATCATGGACCCCAAAGGGAAGGAGGAGCTCAAGAGCTACAGCCTGCCCGTTGGCGCTCATATCATCGTGGAGGACGGCAAGAAGATCGAAGCGGGTGACGTGCTCGTGAAGATCCCACGTAGCAGCGGCAAGGGTGGTGATATCACTGGTGGTCTGCCCCGCGTGACCGAACTGTTCGAGGCCCGTAACCCGAGCAATCCGGCCGTGGTGAGCGAGATCGATGGTATCATCTCCTACGGTAAGATCAAGCGTGGCAATCGCGAGATCATCGTGGAGAGCCGCACCGGGGAGAAGAAGTACTACCTGGTGCCCTTGAGCAAGCACATCCTGGTCCAGGAGAACGACTTCATCAAAGCCGGTGCACCGCTCAGCGATGGATCCATCGCACCAGGTGACATCCTCGATATCCAGGGACCCACCCGTGTGCAGGAGTACCTGGTGGATGAGGTGCAGGAGGTGTACCGCATGCAGGGCGTGAAGATCAACGACAAGCACTTCGAGGTGATCGTCCGTCAGATGATGCGTAAAGTGGAGATCGAGGATCCCGGAGATACCCGTTTCCTGGAGCGCCAGAGCGTGAACAAGATCGAGTTCATGGGCGAGAACGATGCGATCTATGACAAGCTGGTGGTGACCGAAGCTGGTGACAGTGCCGGCCTCAAAGAAGGCCAGATCGTGACCATGCGCAAGCTGCGTGACGAGAATAGTGCGTTGAAGCGCAAGGATGCCAAGCCCGTGGAGGCCCGTCCTGCGAAGCCCGCAACGGCCCGCACCATGCTCCAGGGGATCACCCGCGCTTCGTTGCAAACGGAGAGCTTCATCTCGGCAGCCTCCTTCCAGGAGACCACCAAGGTGTTGAACGAGGCCGCAGTGAACGCCAAGGAAGACCATCTGTTGGGCTTGAAGGAGAACGTGATCGTGGGCCACTTGATCCCGGCAGGTACCGGCGCTCGTTCCTATCAGACCACCATCGTGGCCAACAAGGACGAGTACGCACGACTCCAGGCCGAGAATGTGGCCGAAGAGGTGAACGACTGATCATCATGAACATAGCAGGGGCGCGGGATCGCGCCCCTGCGTGTTCATAACCCCCCCCTGACAATGGCAGATCAAAAGGACCAGGCCCGCGGCAATCAACTGAACATCGAGATCAGTGAAGAGGTGGCAGATGGCATTTACAGCAACCTCGCCATCATCACCCATAGCAATTCTGAGTTCGTGGTGGATTTCGTGCGTGTGATGCCCGGTGTTCCCAAAGCGAAGGTGCGGGCGCGTATCCTGCTCACCCCGCAGCACGCCAAGCGTCTCATGCGGGCCTTGGCTGATAACGTGCAGAAGTTCGAACAGGTGCATGGACCGATCCGCGAAAGCGAGATGCCCGAGATACCGATGAACTTCGGTGGGCCGACAGCGCAGGCCTGAACCAGTGACCGATCTTGTGAAAGCCCTTCGGAAGGAGGGCTTTCGCTTTTTTCACACGTGCTCAGAACATGAGCTCGCGAAGGCGCTTCACCACGCTCTCATCCGCACACAGCCGCTTCAATTCGCGGTCCAGATGCTTCACGTAGCCCGCTGAGGCATAGCCGTGCTTGATCATGTGCAGATCGAGCACCAAGCCATCCACCATGCTCCACAACAGTTCATCAGGCCGTTCGCTCAAGGGAAGCCTTTCATACTCGCCCTGTACGGACTCGTACGTATCCAGCAGTGCGTGCGTGATCATTCCAGGCCTTGTCGGTTGAAGATGATATAGCCGAAGTTCAAGCTCCAGACCCATGGTCGCCGCAGGCCATCGATATAGCTCATGTTGAACCACACCGGCCCCAACGGACTCTGGTAGATCAATGATCCTGAGCCGAGGTAGGCACGCTCCGAGAACGCGGCCGAACGTGCCACCTGGCCATCGTGATCACGGAAGAAGGGCTCATAGGGCTGGAAGACGTATCCCTCCAGACGAAGATCGAACTTGTTGCGGGCCACGGCGATGATGGCGCGGATACCCCCGGCCGCATACTGCGGTGCACGGAAGCGGTCGATGAAGTAGGTCTTGATCTCCGGCGTTGGTTGGAATGCGGGCGACCGGATCACGCTCGCGGTGTAGTTCTGGAATGCGGGCATGGTGCTGAAGACCCCTTCGGCCAGAAGGCCGAACTTGAAGATGCCGCGAGGCAGGAAGTATTTGTCCAGGCTCACTTTGGCCACGACCCAATCATGGTGCGCCTTGTAGTTCGCCTGGGTCGCCCTGGTGAGGGATCCCGGATCCGTATGCTCATCGCCGTTCACGTACCGCACAGTGGCGCTCAATGCCTCGCCAGCGTTCGGATGCTGCTTTCGGTTCAACGAGTTCCGCTCGATCAGTAGCCCCGTGGTGAAATGCTTGAAGGTGGTGGCGTCCGTGGTGTCCTGCCCGGTGAATTCGAGGCCTTGGTAATAACGATCCAGGGTCTCACCCAACCGGAGGTCGTACCGCAGCAGGCCTTTGTTCCCCAGACCCAGGCCGGCGTTCACTCCTCCGTAGGTCTCTCGGATCACGATGAAGGATGGATTCACCTCATCGAAGAACGTACTGAAACTTCGGAAATGATCCCAACGATGCAGGTTGAACATGGGCTCCAGGAAGATCGGTGCCTTGGTGCTCAGATGGACACGAAGCCGCAATTGCCCTGCCGCATAGAATTTCCCGAAGTAGGAGAGGGCTTCGAGACTTGCCGAACTGCGGCCGAAGAGATTGTAACGGAGCCCTACCATGCCTGTGTTGATGGGCCTGGACGAGAACATGCCGCCGAAGAGCACCTGCAGGTTCTTCTCACGTTTCACATAAAGGTCCAGGTCGAAGCGGCCACGCTCCGGCACATAGGTGGCCTTGGGATAGAGCTGCGCGATGTTGCGGTCGGCCATCAACCGGAAGTACTTGGGTTTAAAATTCTTGGGGCCAAGAAGCTCGCTCCCGCGATCCAAGCTCCGGTCCACGAACCGCGTTTGCGCACGGGTAAGGCCATGGATCCGCAGTTCCCCGAACACCATGGCAGGAAGACGTGCCCGGAACTGGCGACGCCGTGCGGCCAATTCCTGTGGACCGACCCGCCGCTTCACCTGTGCGAGGATCTCCGGCATGTGCTTCATCGCTTCGGCATACCCCTCGGCTATCGGTACGGAAGGGTCGCTGAAGTCGAACAGGGTGTTGGAGGTGCGCGGTTCCACGATCAGGCTGTTCGCACAGTCGATCTTATAGGTGGTGCGCTCCTGCATCATCGCCCGTAATTGCCCAAGGAGGTCATCTTCGCTTGGTGGCGGGCTGTTATCAGAAACGTTGCTGCCCACGATGAAATCCGGCATGAAATCACTGTACATCACATCGCTTGGGAAGTTGTTGTACAGGCCGCCGTCCATCATGAGGTGCCCATCCACCCGGATCGGCTTGAAGTAGAACGGATAGCTCATGCTCGCGCGGATCGATTGGGCCAGATCCCCTTTTCGGAAGACCACCGATCGTTGGTCCGTAAGATCCGAGGCCACGCAACGGAAAGGGATGAACAGGTTGTCCAAGTCGTACCCGGCCAGCGCCGAGGCAGGTCCCAGGACCGCCATCTGCTCATAGTCCATCAGGGTTGGTTCGCGGAGGTTGGTGGGAAGTGAGTACTGGAGCAGGGTGTCCAGATCCAACTTGAGGCCGATGAGCGATGCATCCGATGGATCCTGCTTGAAGTAGTACTGGTATTCCGGTTCGATACCGCCTTCGGCCATGGTCTGGAAGAGGTCGGTATGGAACATCGAGTCGATCTCGGCAGGCGAGAATCCAGCGGCATACAATCCGCCCACTAATGCACCCATGCTGCTGCCGGCGATGTAGTCGATCGGGATGCCGTTATCCTCCAAGGCCTTCATCACACCGATATGGGCAAGCCCTGTGGCCCCTCCGCCGCTCAACACCATCCCCACACGTTGCCCGTGGATGACCCCGAAGGTCAACAGCGTGAGCAGGAGGGTGAGGAATGATCGCATGAAACGCGTGCTTCGCAAAGGTAGGCCCCGCGTATTGAGGCAGCCCACCGCTCAACCCTTGGTCAGACCACTGAAGTACATCGGCGACCGAAGAAGCCGCGATCCGTACCAGCTGAACAGCTCGCCATCCACCAACCGCACGGGCGCACCGGGCAGGATCAGGTTCAACTCCGCGATGTGCTTTTCCTTGAACGGATAGGGTTCCGATGACAGGAAGATGAGGTCGGGATCGGCGGCGGCCAGTTCTGCGGAGGTGATCTCCGGATAGCGTTCCGTGCGGTGGGCGAAGGCGTTGGCATGACCGCAACGCTTCAGCATGTCGTTGATGAACGTGCCTGGTCCGGCCACCATCCACGGATCACGCCAGATCAGGTAGGCCACGCTATACCCCTCCGTTGATGGTCGGAGCCCCGCGAAACCGCGCTCGATGCCCGCAACGATGCGTTCGGCCCCAGCCGTGGTACCGGTCAGGGCGCCCACACGGCGGATCATGTCCAGCGCACCATCCAGGTCGTCGATGTCGCTCATCCAGACCGGAAATTCCTGCTCCAGCGCCTCGATGTCGGCGCGTTCGTTCTCCTCTTTGTTGCCGATGATGAGGTCCGGCTTCAGCGCGCGTACCTTTTCGATGTCCACTTTCTTGGTACCGCCCACACGGGGTTTGCTGCGGAACCAGGCCTCCGGATGGAGGCAGAATTTGGTGATGCCGATGACGCGATCGCCGAGGCCGAGGTCGTACAGTAGTTCGGTTTGGGAAGGGACGAGCGAGATGATGCGCTGGGGGAGGGTGGGGACCGCGATGGTGCGGTGCATCTGGTCGGAAAGAGCCATGTTATGAGGGAGCCAGATACCACACGGTAATGACCAGTGCAAAGAGGCCGATCAAGACGAACGTTCCGATGAAGAAGTCCAATATCGGGGCTTCACCGATCTTTGATCGAACGGGTTTCGGGTTGAATAGTTTGCGTGTTCCTTGGCCTACCCATGATAGGAACGCAGGCAGATCTCCGAGAGTGCTGAAGTCGGCCATGTTCACCGCCATTTCGCCGGATTCTCCGCGATGTACTGCGCGATGCGCCCCCTTTCGCCGGTGTATTCGCGGATGGTCCGTTCGTGGAAATTGGGTTGCCACAGGCGTTTGCCCATGGTCGCGTTCATCCGGTTCACGCGTTTGGTGGTTTCGGATTTGAACACACCGATGATCGCCCCCAGCGAACCGCGCCGGGGACCATGCGCCCTGCGAACGGTTTCGTCCGTGGGGGCGCAGATGGTTTCGTCCTCCGCACCCGTAGCCGCGACCCATTGGGTCGCCCCGGCTACCGGTGCCGCCCCATCATTGCCACGCCCCCGTTCCAATACGATGATCGCATGCAGATGGTCCGGCATGATCTGCGTTTCATCCAGCCGTGCGTTCGGGAAATGGTCCGGGATGGCGCGCCAGCATTCATCCACGATGCGTCCCACGGCGGTCAGTTCAATGCGTGCGTCGGCATCCGCTCCTACGACCCGCCCGAAAACCTGCCTGCGGTACGCCGTGCATAGCGTCACGAAATACGCGCCGTGCATGTATGCATGGTCCGGCAGGCGGATGTGTTTTCGGTAGCGCAGGGCCATGGTTATTATGGGTCGTTTACGCCGGTTTCATCCGCAGCACCCGTAGCCGCGTCGCCCATGCCACGCATCCGGTGCGATCCAATGCGGCGCTGGTATGGGTGCGTGGGCCGATCATTGGTGTCGGGCGACCCAGAGGGTCGCAGGTACGGGTGCATTGCCCGATGATCCGGGGGAGGGCGCGAACGGGCGCATTGCCCATCATTTCAATTTCCCGATGATGTCCTGCTTGGTGAGGATCCCGTAGCCGTTCGCTTGTTCCACCAGCACCGCCGGTGATCCATTGCCCAAGCGCTTGGCCACCTCGTCCAATGTGGCATCCACCATCAGCACCGGCAGGGCGGGGCCCATCACCACCCGTGCGGCTTGGGTGCGCACCTCGGCATCTTCCAGGATCGCGTCGAACAGGCGTGCATCGGTGATGGTGCCTACCGGCTTGCCGTTCTCGAACACGGGCAGCTGGTCGATGTTGTGCGCACGCATCTTGTCGATCGCCACCAATACCGGTTCATCGGCCTCCACGCTCAGTAGTTGCAGTTCCTTGCCTTTCAGCAGGTCGCCCGCCGTGGGCTTTTCTTCCACCAAAAAGCCGCGTTCCCGCATCCAGTCGTCGTTGAACATCTTGCCCACGTAGCGGCTGCCGTGGTCGTGGAAGATCACCACCACGACCTCGCCCTTCTTGAAGTGCTGCTTCAGCTGGATCAGGCCTGCCATGGCCGCGCCTGCGCTGTTGCCCACGAAGATGCCCTCATCGCGTACGATCTTGCGCGTGTAGATGGCGGCGTCGCGGTCGGTCACCTTCTCGAAGTGATCGATCAGGTCCATGTCCACGTTGGCGGGCACGAAATCCTCGCCGATACCTTCGGTGATGTACGGGTAGATCTCGTTCTTGTCGAATTCGCCGGTCTCCTTCAGCTTCTTGAACACCGAACCGTAGGTATCGATCCCCCACAGCTTGATGTTCGGGTTCTTCTCCTTCAGGTACCTGCCGGTGCCACAGAGCGTTCCACCCGTGCCCACGCCCACCACCAAGTGGTCGATCTTGCCACCGGTCTGTTCCCAGATCTCGGGGCCGGTGGTCTCGTAATGGGCCTGCGCGTTGCTGGGGTTGTCGTACTGGTTGGCTTTCCAGCTGTTGGGTGTCTCGTTCACCAGGCGGCTGCTCACGCAATAGTAGCTGCGCGGATCCTCGGGGTCCACGTTGGTGGGGCACACGATCACCTCCGCGCCAAAGGCCCGCAAGATGTCCACCTTCTCCTTGCTCTGTTTGTCGGTGGTGGTGAAGATGCACTTGTAGCCTTTGATGATGGCGGCGATGGCCAGCCCCATGCCCGTGTTGCCACTGGTGCCTTCGATGATCGTGTAACCTGGCTTGAGGTGCCCGGCCTTCTCAGCGTCCTCCACCATTTTAATGGCCATGCGGTCCTTGATGCTGTTGCCGGGGTTGAAGGTCTCCACCTTGGCGAGTACGGTGGCGGGGATGTCCTTCACGATCTTGTTGAGCCGTACCATGGGCGTGTGGCCGATGGTGCTGAGGATATTGTCGTGGATCTGCATGGTGAACGCGGCAGGGTGCCGCATGGTTGGTCTGTTGGCGAAGGTACGGGGTGCTGGGTACGCCGGACTCCAAGTGCGCGGTTCAAGGGGGCGATCCCGGCCCCCTGGCCACACCGGGCCATGGAGCGGGACCCGGCCGTGGATCACCCTTCGAGGTACCCTTAGTTGAATCTTATCGCTTTCGCCGGAGCTATCCGTGTCACCAACATGCTGGGCAGCAGCAGTGCCAGGACACAGACCGCCATGGTGCCGAGATTGAGCCCAAGGATCGGCAGTGCCTCCAAGGTGACGGGCACGGCGTCCACGTAATAGCTTTCGATGGGTAAGGTGACGATGCCGAACTGCTGCTGGATCAGACAAAGCCCGATACCTAGGATGTCGCCGAGCAGGATACCGACACCCAGGATATAGGCGGCATCGATCAAGAAGATCCGCCGGATGGCCCCATTGGTGCTGCCCAGCGCTTTCAGCACCCCGATCATGGGGGTGCGTTCGAGGATGATGATCAGCAGTGCGCTGGTCATGTTGATGATGGCCACGATCACCATCAGGATGATGATGACCACCACATTGGTGTCCAACAGCTCCAACCAGGCGAAGATCTCCGGGAAGCGCTGACGTACGCTTTGGGAGCGCAGGTGTTCGTCGAGGTGGTCGCGGTACACCCTATCGTCCATCTCGGCGAGGTCCTCGAAACGGTCCAGCAGCACTTCGAAGCCACCACAGTACTTGGTATGGCTGCCGCCGGATCCACCTCGTGCCACGGTCACCATGTCGCGCGGATACCCGGCGGGGGGGGGAGCCACTTCGGCTCGTGGGATGATCCGTACCCAGGCGGTGTCGGCCAGGGTGTGGTCGGCATCGTTCACCACCAAGGTGATCGTGGTGTCTTTGTTCGTTCGTATCCAGTGGGGGCCCTTGCCGCGGAGTTCGGTGCCGGGCCATTCATATTGGTAAAGCCTGTCGCCGCCGAACGCCAGGCCTTCGATCAGGATCCCGCGCGGTGATAGGCTGTCGTAGACCATCATTTCCGCCTGGAGACCCCATTGTGCGAACCGCTGCAGGTGGTCGATGCCCACGTACACCAATTGGTGGTCCAGTTGTTCGATGCCCGTTTCGTACAGACCGCTCACGCAGAACCTGCGCGGCCTGATATCATCATGGCCCTTGATCAGGTACACGATTATCGTGTCGTGCACCCCGATGTGCAGACGATCACTGAGGTACTTCGACATCAACAGGTCGATGGGGTGCGCGGTGTCGCCGATCACCGGCACGGTACCCGCTTTCAGATGTTGCTTCAGGAATGACCAGTTGTGGTCGGGGCCAACACCTTTCAAAAGCACACCCTCGATCTCGTCCGCCGTTTCGATGATCCCCGGCCGGGTGGCGAAGATCTGGATGTGTTCCACCCCTGGTACGGTGTCCAGCGAGGGGTAGAAGGACTGAGCGATCGCTATGCGCGGGGTCTCCCGCGGGTCGGTTTGCCGTATGGAGGTGATCTGCAGGTGCCCGCCTGCTCCGGTTACCTTCGCCCGTACTTCTTGTTGAAACCCGGTGGTGATACCTACCGTGACGATCATGACCGCCATACCGATGATGATCCCCAATACCGCGATGCCCACGATGGGGCGCGATAGCCGATCGGCCCGATCCTTGTCCACAAGGATGCGGCGGGCGATGAAATGTGCAATGTTCACGAAGGACTCGGCTTGGGCTGCGGCGAAGATAGCGGCAACCCTTTCGAGCCTCTTGTTTTGGGGGGCCTGCGGCCATTCCCAACCCGTGCAGGTGGGCGCTGAACCTTCGGTCCAAGGGTCGCCGGGGTTGCGCGTTGGCGCACAGCGTACCAGCGAGTACCTCCCACTCCTGGTCGGGAAGCGTGTGGCGGTGGTCACCAACCAGACGGGCCTGATCGGAACGCGGCACCTGGTGGATTCGTTGCTCGCCCTCGACGTGCAGGTGGTGAAGGTCTTCGCGCCGGAACACGGCTTTCGCGGCGAGGCCGATGCAGGAGAACAGGTGAAGGATGGCCGCGACCCACGCACTGGACTTCCCTTGGTGTCGCTGTACGGGTCCAATAAGAAGCCCAGCCCGCAACAGATCGTCGATGTGGATGTGTTGCTCTTCGATATCCAGGATGTCGGGGTGCGTTTCTACACCTACATAAGCACCTTGCACCATGTGATGGAAGCGGCGGCCGAGAACGGGAAGAAGGTGGTGGTTCTGGATCGCCCGAACCCGAACGGTTTCTATGTGGATGGTCCGGTGCTGGACATGGCGTACAGCTCGTTCGTTGGGATGCATCCGGTGCCATTGGTGCATGGGATGACCATTGGTGAGTATGCCCGGATGATCAATGGTGAAGGGTGGTTGCATGGTGGGGTGGTCTGCGACCTTGCTGTGGTGGCCTGTGTGGGCTATGTCCATCAGGAGCCGTACACACCACCGGTGAAGCCTTCGCCGAACCTGCCCAATATGGCGGCGATCCATCTCTATCCTTCACTCGGGCTGTTCGAAGGCACCGTGGTGAGCGTTGGCCGCGGCACGGAGAAACCCTTCCAGTGCATCGGGTATCCTGGAAATCCGGTCGGCAGCTTCGCATTCACGCCCAAGCCCATGCCCGGTGCGAAGGACCCTCCCCACAAAGGGCAGCTGTGTAAGGGTCTGGACTTGGAGGAGTACG
The DNA here is from genome assembly GCA_963169535.1 of Bacteroidota bacterium. Taxonomy (GTDB): domain Bacteria; phylum Bacteroidota; class Bacteroidia; order Flavobacteriales_F; family PHOS-HE28; genus PHOS-HE28. Next base: position 55,990 of record CAUJED010000040.1, read on the forward strand.
GTGCCATTCAAGCCCGATTGGACCATCGGTTGAATCTGCAATGGCTCCTGGGGCTCTACGAAGCGGCTCCTGATCGGTCGAAGTTCTTCAATGCGTTCTTCGATAAGCTGGCTGGTGGCCGTTCCCTTCGGGAGCAGGTGGTCGCTGGAGCCACGGAGGCGGAGATCCGTGCATCATGGGCCGATGGCCTGGAACGATTCGCTCCGGTACGGGCCAAGTACCTGCTCTATCCATAGGGTGTCGGTGGGGCGGCTCCGGCATGTCTCAATGGAACAGCGCCGAAGATCGGCTGGCATCGGAGGTTCAAATGGTACTCCCCACCGCAAGTCCACAACGGGTGGCCGATACCGCTTGAAATGAAGGAACCCCGGCGTGTACCGGGGTTCCTTCGATCTGGGCGGTGGATCAACGCTGGATGACCAACCGTGCGGTACGGGTCCGATCCCCCACGGTGAGGCTCACCATGTAGACACCACTACCAAGTTCGCCATTCAGGTCGATGCGGGAGTTCACCATACCTCCTTCTACGGGCAGGGTACGCGTGATCACTTGCTTGCCAGTGAGGTCGTGGATGGTGAGTTGTGCGGTGCTCATTCCACTTTCCGGGGCTTCCATCCCGGGTTGCAGGTTCAAGAACAGCTGTGCGCCATTGTTGGGGTTCGGGTACATGGTCAGGTCACCATTGCCGGTCGGCGCCATGCTGTTGTTCCCTCCCTCGGGTAGGGCGCAAGCGTTGATGGTGACTTTGCAGACCTTGCCCCAATCCTGGGTATCGGCACAGGCGGCGGCCTCGGTGGCGCTCGGCGGACCGAAGCACCAGGTGGCACCGCCATCCAAGCTTACACGCACATCCACATCGTAGGACTTGCTGCACTGCAAGGCAGGTCCGTTGGTCCAGTTCAGCACCATGCGTGGGCTGGTCTGTGGCGGGCGCACGATGCAGATGCTCTCCGCAGCGATGCGGAAACGGAACTGGTAGCGGACCATGCTACTGGGTGGTGTCGGTACGGCTTGTGGCGGGTTGGCCGTGATCCGGTTGTTCGGGTTGCTCGCCCCGCCGAAGTTGCGGAACACCCCACAGCTGTAGTCGGTCGGGTTGGCGGGGTCGTCCACCAGCTTGGCACGCGGGCAGGCCGCCAATACCGGATCGATCTTGAATTGGCAGGCTGCGCCGAAGGGCAGGTTGGAGCCGTTCACCCGGCCACGGATCCGTACGTTGAGCAGGATGTTGCTCGGGATGTGAGGCGTGGCCATGTTGTTCAGCCAGCCGTTCACCTTGAAGTGGCAGGCACGCAACGCGCCACTGCCATAACCATCGCTGGTCGCGTGGCTGCGGAAGCGACGGAAGCTGTAGCTGCCGTTGGGGTCGAAGAACCAGAACTCATACCCGCTGTTGCTGTTGTTCACCCCGTATTGGGCGCTCACAGCGGTGTTCTCGGTGGCCACGATGAACTTGTTGTTCACCCAGTCCAGCTTGTCACAGCTGCTGAAGATCAGCTTGTCGTCGCCCACGGGTACGCAGAAGGCACCGTTGTCGTAGGTGTTCATGATCGCGCTCACACTGCCGTTGGTGAAGTTGCCCAGGTTGTCGATGATCCTGCGGCCGTTCACGCCATCCTCGCGGAGCTGATATCCACCGGTGATACCACCGCTCACGAAGCCATCACCACCGGCATCGGTCACCCGTAGGCGGTAGCAACCTGCCGGGAGGCAGCAGCTCGGTGCGATGGGGGAGGTGATCCCGTGGGGATAGGGTTCGTTCGGGGCTCCGCCACTGCAGATCACCAGGGGGCTGTTCTGGTCCAGGATCTCCCAGCCGATCTGTTCGCTGTTCGGGTCGGAACGCAGCTCGATCACCACATCCTCCGTGCAGGGTGTGGCCACGCAGTTGCACGAACCATTCAGCTGTCCGAGCAGGAAGCCGGGACCGGGCTGAGCGTCGCAGCTGGAGCCGATCAGGCCGGGGACCGTTGGGCAATCGTCGGTGTTGTTGTCCACGCCACCACAGGCCACGGTCACATTGCTTCCGAAGCCATCACCGTCCGTGTCCTCGTAGCGCACCAGGTTGTCGTCGCAGTCCGTGTTATCGGGCACACCACAGGCTACCGGGCTGCC
>CAUJED010000041.1:0-7675 GCA_963169535.1 Bacteroidota bacterium
TTGCGGTTATATACCTCCACCAACTGGCCCACCTCGTCGTCGCCTCGATACCGGATGGGTTCGTTGGTGCCTTGGAGACCGATCCTGGAGAGGGCGTTCTTGAGTACATCCAGCGGGCGCGTGGTCCAGTTGCTGATGAACAGGGCCACCAACACGCTGAGCGCGAAGAACAGTACGAAGAGGTTCGCTACGGCGACCAACACCCCGGAGCGTTCTTGTTCTTGCTGGCGTTGGTCGGCGAAGGAGGGTAGTGCGAGGTATCCGAGTACGGCACCTTTCCGGTCGCGGAGCGGCATGTACGCGGTGCGGTAATGCGCGGTGCCAATGGATTCCTGATGTACGAAGTCGCTGGCTTGTTCCACGGCCATGCGAACGAAGGCCACGGGGTTCATGCGAGGGCCGAGGAGGCCGTTGGTGAAGACCTGGGGTCGGGAAGAAGCGATAAGACCGCCCTTGACATCGTACACGGTGATGTCCGAATAGAGCACGTTGCTGAGGTTCGCGAGCAGGTGCTCGAGGTAGCGATGGTCGCGTTGGGTGAGACGAGGATGACCATCGAGATGTTGTTGGAGCTCGGTGTGTGCGGATCGGGCCTTTTCAAGGATGGAGGCTTCGGAGCGTTCGGCGTACTGGCGGGCGAGAAGTGTGTTGGCACCTGCTCCGAACAGGATCAGGCCGATGATCGCGAAGGAGAACAACGCGGTGCGCACCTTGGCGCCGATGCCGAATAGGCCAAGGCGTGGGGTACTTGCCAGTCGATGGATGATGAACGCGATGGCGGCGACAGCGGAGAAGAGTGCGAAGAGGTAGCTGAAGGTGGTCGCCTTGTCAAGCATACCGGGTATAGGCAGGCCCAGTACCATGATGGTACCGCTGTCCGAACTCCGGGCGAGGTATTCCATGCCGTGGTCGGCATACCAGAGCACCCTTTCGGGGCCGAGCTCGCGACCCCAGAATAGCGGGATGCCGCGAGCGTGTGAGCGGTCGGCGAGGGCACCGCGCTCGTAGCGGGCGATGGCGTACCGATCGGCACGTCGGGAAAGGGGTTCATCACCGGAGATCAGCAGGTCCGGGAAGCCCATGGTCTGCGAAGCTGACCGATGATGCAATTCGATCACTAATTGACCGGGGGTGGCGCGTTCAGTAGGCATCACCACCAAGCGAGCGTGGTAGAAGGGGCCGTCCGGATGATCCTGCTCGAAGTAGAGATCGGGCATGTCGGCCAAGGCGGTAGGGTCGGCGAAGTCGGAAACGGAACGCTCCCAGCTGACCGGAGAACTTCCGTCGGAAGAACAGCGGACCTCACCCTGGGTGCTGATGGCGAATACCCGCACATCATAGCGCTCCCAAAAGCCGCCGTAGAAGATCTGGCGTACCGCCGCATCGAGCTCGCCGGGAGAACAGGGCGCCCCAGCGGTGATCATGCGGTGGAGCGCGGTGTCCGTGCGCAGGCTTGGAGCCACCTCCCTGAAGAGCATCTCCACCACGGGGTCCTCTTTCACGCTGAGGCGTTCTGCGAGTACGAGGCGTTCCCGATGTTCCCGGTCACGTGTGTACTTGGTGAGCACATGCGCGGTGAGCGTGGCGAACGCCCCCACCCCGACGATAGCGTGGATGAAATGAGGCCGGTGACGTTGGACATGGAACAAGAGGAGCAGGATGGGCGCCGGCCAGAGGTAGAGCATCGTGTCGCGCACTCCGTACCCATGGTTGAGCAGGATGGTCGCGGTCAGGACCGCCAGGCCGAAGGCGAACATCATCCAGACCGGGCGTATGCGTACCAGGATCCTTACGCCGGTGTCCGCGGTCAGCACCCAGGCCAGGAAAAGGAGGGCTATGCCCGTGAGGGCTGCGGCACTGGTGCCGGTGAGGCTTTGCACGTGGTAGAGGTCAAGGTCCACGCTGCTGTCGTTCACCAGGCCGATGATGATGTTGGTGATACCGGTGGCCCCAACGAACAGAAGCGCCCAGATGAACGGGGCGGCTCCAGCAGGTGGTGATGCTTGGGACGGGATATGTTGAAGTTGACGACGTGCGAACAGGATCACCACGACGATCAACGCGGCATTGATCACCAGATCACCCAGCGACGGGAATGCCGCAGAAGCGGCATACGTGGCTGGGTCGAAAAGTGGAAGTCTGTCGATCGGGGCGGAGGGGACGAAGGAGAGGGTGCCCCACCGGATCAGGAATATCGCCCCAGCGAACGCCCCTGATCGAACCCATGGGGACGATCGCTGCAAGAGCGTTGGAATGGTCCACCAACATGCGGCGACAAAGGTGCCGAGACCGAGAAGGAAAAGGACCAGGCGGACCAGGATCCATGGACCGGTATCCAATGCATCGCCACGCCACGCCAAACGGAGCAAAGGCACCCCCGCAGCATCGACGATCATCGGACCAGAGGCCGTGCGTGGTTGTGCTGTAAGCCCGTTGGGTGCGCGCAGCCATGGATGGAAGGTGCGGTGGAGATACCTGTTCTCAATGGAAGGGGTGATCCATACCGGAGCCATGCCGTGCAGTCGCACCCTGCCCAGTACCACCGAGGTGTGCTGGTGAATGGCCTCTGGAAGAACGCGTTGTGCCCGGGCTGTGTCATGGACCACCGCCGCCACATTCGCGGGGACGGAACCAGACCAACATACCAGGCTATCGTCCACAAAACCCAGGTAGAAGGCGCCGCTGACCTCGTGTTCGGCTTCCAAGGATCTGGCATGGCGCTGCATCCAAGTGGTCGCCCCGATCGTGGCCAGCTCATGGGCCAGGTATTCGGTCGTACGGCCGATGAGTGCGGCACGCTCATCGACCCGTTCTTGGAGGCGAGCGGCTTCTTGTTCCAAACGCGCATCCGCATCAGGCTCGGAGATACCAAGGGTCAGTAGGGCGAACAGGCCCGCGAGCGAGAACAGCAGAATGGAGCGCGACATGACCACGTGGAAGGCAACTGCCGAGCCAAAGTACAGGTTGATGGTATGCAAGGGCTTCTGACCGCTGCGGGATATCGCCGGTCCGGTGTTGAACCCTTTTCGTCGTGGGGAACGTAGAACGGCCACGGTCCACCACTCATGGACCGGGACCTTACTGAATGAAACAGGCACTACTCTCCGTGCTTGGATTGCTGTTGTGTGCAGTCCTTCACGGGCAAACCGGCACGGAATTCTGGGTGGCCCCGCCCGATGTCACCTTTTTGCACAATTCGCCCGGTGACGAGCCGATCTTCTTCAACGTAACGGCCGGGAACACGGCGGCGGTGGTCACCATCGAGCAACCGGCGCGCCCCTCGTTCAATGGCGGAACACCGATCGTGTTGAACGTGCCCGCGAACAGCTCGGTACGGTACAACATGACCAGCCTGAAGGCCCAGCTGGAGACCCGGCCAACCAATACGGTGTGCCAGACCGGGCTTCACATCACTTCCACGGCGAACATCACCTGCTACTACGAAAGCAGCAACAGCAACAACCCGGACATCATCGCCCTCAAAGGGGCCAACGGTCTGGGGACCGAGTTCTATGTACCGCTGCACAAGCACACGCCGTTCCGCAACCATGATTTTGGGAACAATGCGAACAAGGCCTTCGCTTCGTTCGATATCGTGGCCACGGAGAACAACACCCTGGTGCTGATCAACTCGCCGGTCAACGTGGATGGGCACCCGACCGGGTCTCCCTTCACGGTGCTCCTTCAGCGGGGAGAGACGTATTCCTGTGCGAACACCTTGTATGCGAACCATACCGACCCCACCACGCACCCATCGGGGGCCGCGGTGATCGCCAACAAACCCATCGCCATCTCCATCAAGGATGATAGCAACCATAACCCCAGCGGGGGCTGCTACGATCTGATGTCCGACCAGATCGTGCCGGTGAACATCCTGGGCACCGACTATGTCGCCGTGAAAGGCTCTCTCTATGCCACGGGTGACGAATCCGTGTTCTTGATGGCTGTAGAGAACAACACGAAGATCTACCTCGACGGGAACCCCACGCCGGTGGCCACGCTCTTCGCCGGCCAGTACTACCGGCACGACATGGACTACCTGAGCGGCGCCACGGACAACGCCACCTACATGAGCGCTTCCAAGCCGGTGTACGCCATCCACGTCACCGGCTTCGGCTGTGAAATGGGCATGGCCATCCTGCCGCCGCTGAACTGCGCGGGCAGCCAGCAGGTGGGCATCACGCGCTCCACCAGTGAGGGCTTCTTCCTGAACCTGCTGGTGCGCACCGGTTCGGAGAACGACTTCGTGGTGACGGGCCCGGGTACCGCCACCATCCCGGGATCAGCCTTCGTGACCGTACCCGGCACCGGAGGTGAATGGATGGCCGCGCACATCCAATACAACACCACTCAGGTACCCGTGAACCAAGGCCTGGTGGTCACCAACACCTCGGATGTGTTCTCCCTAGGCGTGATCAACGGCGGGGCTGGTTCCGGCTGCCGCTACGGCTTCTTCTCGGAGTTCTCCGGACGGATCGATGTGAACGCAGGCATCGACCAGACCCTGTGCGCGGGGGTGTCCGCATCGCTCACCGGAACGGTCTCCGGCGGAAGCACCACCGGCATCTGGACCACCACGGGCAGCGGCACGTTCCAGCCCAGCGCCACCAGCTTGAACGCCACCTACGAACCCAGCATCGGCGACATCGCCCTGGGTGGCGTGACCCTGCGCCTCACCTCCACCGGGCCCTGCACGCCGGAGTTCGATGAGATGACCCTCACGCTACAGCCCAAGCCCATCACCGATGCGGGCCCGGACCAGCAAGTGTGCACCAGCGCCCCCACCGTGTCGTTGGCCGGCGGTGTGCTCAATGCCGTGGGCGGCGTGTGGACCGGCGGCACAAACCCCTTCCTGCCCTCCAGCTCCAACCTGAACGCCACCTACACGCCCACGGCGGCCGAGGTGGCCTCCGGTTCCCTGTGGATCCACCTCACCAGCACCGGCAACGGCGTGTGCAGCGCCGTGAAGGACAGCATGCTCGTGACCTTCACCCCGGCCCCCACGGCCAATGCCGGCCCCGACCAGACGTTGTGCGCCAACAACCCCGTGGCCTCGCTCAACGGCGCCATCACGGTGGCCACTGGCGGCATTTGGAGCGGCGGCGCGGGCACCTTCGACCCCAGCACCACCAACCTGCACGCCACCTACACGCCCACGGCCGCGGAGATCGCCAACGGCAGCGTGACCCTGACGCTGACCACCACCGGCAACGGCAATTGCGTGGTGGTGAGCGACCAGGTGCAACTGAGCTTCACCGCGGCGCCCACGGCCAACGCCGGGGCCAATTCCTCGGTGTGCGCCAACAACGCCGACATCGCCCTGAACGGCAGCGTGACCGTGGCCACGGGCGGCATCTGGAGCGGCGGCACCGGCTCCTACAGCCCCAACAACTCCGCGCTCAACGCCACCTACACGCCCACGGCCACGGAGATCGCCAACGGCTCGGTGACTCTCATCCTCACCACCACCGGCAACGGCAACTGCTTGGCCACCACCAGCAGCCGCACCATCAGCTTCACCCCGGCGCCCATCGTGGATGCGGGCACCAACGGCACCGTGTGCGCCAATAACGCGGCCATCAGCCTGAACGGCAGCGTGACCGGTGCCACCGGCGGCACCTGGAGTGGTGGCGGGGGAACGTATGCCCCGAACAACAACACGCTGAACGCGACCTACACGCCTACGGCCGCAGAGCGTGCCGCCGGTACCGTTACGCTGACCTTGACCAGCACGGGCAACGCGAACTGCAACGCGGTGAGCGATCAGGTGACCTTCAGCATCACACCTGCGCCCACCGCGAATGCCGGTGTGGACCAGACGCTGTGCAGCAACAACCCGGTGGCTGCCTTGAACGGCAGCTTCACGATCGCCACGGGCGGTGTGTGGAGCGGCGGTAACGGCAGCTTCGATCCGAGTACCACGAACATGGGCGCCACTTACACGCCCACGCCTGCGGAGATCGCGAACGGCAGTGTGACGCTCACGCTCACCACGACCGGCAACGGTTCATGCGTCCAAGTGAGCGACAACATCACCTTGAATTTCACGCCTTCGCCTGTGGTGAACGCCGGTGTCGATGTGACGCGTTGTGCGAACAACGCACAGGTGGCCTTGAACGGTAGTGTCACCGTGGCCACGGGTGGTGTATGGAGCGGAGGTCTGGGTAGCTTCAACCCGAACAACAGCACCCTCAACGCCACCTACACGCCCACCGCCGCCGAGATCGCGGCCGGCACCTTGACGCTGACCTTGACCAGCACGGGCAACGGCACGTGCAATGCCGTGTCGGACAGCCGCTTGATCACCTTCACGCCAGCACCTACGGTGGATGCCGGTGCGAACGGAACCGTGTGCGCGAACAACGCGGCCATCAGCTTGAACGGCGCGGTCACGATCGCCACCGGGGCCATCTGGAGCGGTGGCACGGGTACCTACAGCCCGAACAACAGCACGCTGAACGCGACCTACACACCGAGCGCCGCCGAACGCGCCGCCGGTACGGTCACGCTCACACTGACGACCATCGGGAACGGGAGCTGCAACGCGGTGAGCGATCAGGTCACCTTCAGCATCACGCCCGCACCAACGGTGACCGCCGGAGCCGATCAAACCCTCTGCGGGAACAATGCCAATACGACATTGAACGGTGGCTATACCGTGGCTACGGGCATCAGCTGGAGCGGTGGCGCGGGCACCTTCACCCCGGGCAACACCGCCGTGAACCCCGTGTACACGCCCACCGCGACCGAGATCGCCAACGGGAGTGTGACACTGACCGCGACCACCACGGGTGTGGGCAGCTGCAGCGCCGTGAGCGATGCCATGACGATCACCTTCACGCCTTCGCCCACGGCGAACGCCGGTGCGGACATCTCACTATGCGCGAACAACGCGAGCGTGGCGCTGAACGGCAGCATCACGCTGGCGACCGGTGGTATGTGGAGCGGCGGTGCGGGCACGTACGCGCCGAACAACACCGTGCTGAACGCGACCTACACTCCCACCGCAGCGGAACTCGCCGGCGGCATCCTCACGTTGACCCTGACCACCACGGGCAACGGCACCTGCAACGCTGCGACCGACAACCGTACGATCACCTTCACGCCTGCGCCGACCGTGGACGCCGGTGCGAACGGAACGGTGTGCGCGAACGCTTCCACCATCACCCTCAATGGTAGTGTGGTCGGGGCATCGGGGGGGCTTTGGAGCGGTGGTGCGGGTTCCTTCTCACCGAATAACACCACGCTGAACGCGACCTACACGCCCACGGCCGCCGAGCGTGCCGCCGGTACCGTTACGCTTACGTTGACCAGCACAGGCAACGCGAACTGCAACGCGATGAGCGATCAGGTGACCTTCATCATTTCGCCTGCGCCCACGGCGAACGCCGGTGCGGACCAGATGCTGTGCAGCAACAACCCGGTGGCGACACTCAGCGGTGGCTACACGGTGGCAACGGGTGGTGTATGGAGCGGCGGGGCAGGCTCCTTCTTCCCGAGCACGATCAACATGAACGCGACCTACACGCCCACTGCGGCGGAGATCGCGAACGGCAATGTGACGCTGACGTTGACCACTACGGGCAACGGCCTGTGCAACGCGGTGAGCGACAACATCATCCTGAACTTCACACCGTCGCCCACGGTGAACGCCGGTGCCGATGCATCGGTGTGC
>CAUJED010000042.1:0-20046 GCA_963169535.1 Bacteroidota bacterium
CCTTGGATGGCCAGCCTGCCGTTCCTTGTGGACTAAGGTCCGTTCCTTGGCCCATGGCGTTCGCCGTACCATGGCGGCGCACCCCGGCGTTAGCATTGCTCACGACCATGGCCTGCACCACCCGTTCTCGCCAAAGGCTTCCACGCGAAGCATCGAGCCAAGCTTTACACAGGATTCACACGGCCGAGCATGGGAACTTGCTATGTTTGACCCCCGCCGTCGCCAGCGATGGACCGGCATGCACAACTACGCTAACAACTACACCCTCACTTTAAGACGACCCCAATGAGCAACGTGAAAAGCGGGAAAGCGAACTCCTTGTTCGTGGCCATAGTGTTCCCCTTGGTGCTGATCATCAGCGCGTCCTTTTACATGTACGTCCTGGGCGATCCGGCGAACTTCCAGAACAACGACCCCGTGCATGGCCACCCCATCGATGTGAACCCCGGCAAGCTGTATGGGACCATCTACAAAGGGGGCTTCATCGTTCCCATCCTGATCAGCATCAACCTGATCGTGCTCATCTTCTCCGTGGAGCGCTTCATCACCCTGGGTCGCGCCAAGGGCAAGGGTCGTATCGATGAGTTCATCGTGAACGTTCGTCAGCATCTGGCCAACGACGATGTGGACAAAGCGGTGACCGTGTGCGACGAACAGAAAGGCTCGGTGGCCAACGTGATGCGCAGCGGCCTGGAGCGTTACAAGACGGTGCTCTACGATGCCACGCACGACAAGGAGACCCGCCTGCAAAGCGTGAAACAGGAGTTGGAGGAAGCCACCGCCCTGGAACTGCCCATGCTCAGCAAGAACATGGTGATCCTGTCCACCTGCGCCAGCATCTCCACCCTCGTGGGTCTTATCGGAACGGTACTCGGGATGATCCGGGCCTTCAGCGCCTTGGCCACCTCCGGCACGCCCGATGCCACCGCACTCTCCACCGGTATCTCCGAGGCCCTGATCAACACCGCCCTGGGTATCACCGGCTCCACCCTGGCCATCATCTTCTTCAACTACTTCAGCAACCGCATCGATAGCATCACCCACGGGATCGATGAGGCGGGCTTCAGCGTGAGCCAGACCCTGGCCAACCGCAAATAGGGGCGAACGACCTACCGCCCGCTTGCGGTCGCGGTGGATCGACCTGTACCATATACAAGAAGAAGCATGTCAAAGATCAAAATGCCGAAGAGCAGTCCGAACCTGGACATGACTCCGATGGTGGACCTTGCCTTCCTGTTGGTGACCTTCTTCATGCTCACCGCCCAATTCCGACCGGAAGAAGCGGTTGCTGTGGATACGCCCGCCTCCATGTCCCAATCGCCTATTCCCATGACCAACATGATGACCATCGTGGTGGACACATCGGGCAAGGTGTTCTGGGATTTCACCGACAAGGGGGTGCGTATCGCAGTGCTGGAAGAGCTCGGCAAAAGGGTGAACTACACCCCGACAGAAGAGGAGAAGATCAAATTCGTGAACGCTGGACCCGTTGGCGTACCCATCCAGGACCTGAAGGAATTGCTCGCCCTGGAGACCGGGGCCGATCGAAAGGCGTTCATGGCCGGAAACGAGGGCATACCGATGGACAGTACCAACAACCAGTTACGCGACTGGATCACGGTCACCCGGAACATCTTTTGGAACGACGCAGGGCACAACCCCGTCGTCGCCCTCAAAGCCGATGGCAATACCAACTACAGCCGCGTGGCCGAGGTGATCCGCACCTTCCAGTCACCGGGTATCCAGATCAGCAAGTTCAAGATGATCACCGACCTCGAAGCCTCGAGGATGTGAGCAACCGATCGAACCTCCTTCGTGCGAGCGTGTACAGCGCTCTTGGAGGCCGATCCTAACAGATACACACCATGGCACAAGTACCCGAAGGTGGTGGTGATAGCGGCGGAAAAGGCAAGAAGCGCGCGAAGAAGGGCAATACCCACATCGACATGACGCCGATGGTGGACTTGGCCTTCCTGCTGCTCACCTTCTTCATCCTCACCACCACCATGTACAAGCCGAGTTCGTTGCAGATGACCTATCCGGTACCCCCGGATCCCAACGCCCCGGCCCCACCGCCCACCCAGCTGAGCAACGCCATCACCCTCCTGCTCACCAAGAACGACCAGATCTACTACTACCTGGGAGAATTCCGTAAGGAGGCCACCGAGAAGGGTCCGCCGACCACCTTGGAGCGCACCGACTTCAGCAAAGTGCAGAAGCTGTTGGTGGAGAACAACAAGCAGACCATCGCCCAGCTCAACGAACTGGTCCGCCAGTTCAACGACAAGAAGATCACCGAGGAGGAGTACAACGCCAAGCGCAAGGAGATCAAAGGCACCAAGGAGAACCTCAAGGCCATCATCAAGACCGATGCGGATGCCAAGTACCGCAACATGATCGATATGGTGGATGAAATGGACATCAGTGGTATCGGCTCCTATGGCGTGGTCGATGTGCTGAAGCCCGAGGAACAGGCCCTGTTGGACATCGAAAAAGCCAAGCTCTGAGCCATGGAATACGTCATTTTCATCGGTATTCTGCTCGTGCTGTCCATCGCCATGGCCATGGACCTGAGCTGGAACAACGTCATCACCGCCGAACGCAACACCATGGTCTTCGCCGATCGCAACCGCGAATACGGCGCCTATGTCCTGCGACGGGATTATGTGAAACGACTGCTCATCGCCGTGGTGGGCTCGGTGCTGGTCTTCGGCCTGGCCGTGGGCCTGCCCAAGATCATCGCCGCCATGGGTGGCGAAGAAGAGGTGGTGGAGGTCAAGAAGATCGTGGACGTGAACCTCGACCTCTTCGAGGAGGAGAAGAAGGAGGAGCCACCGCCACCCCCCGTGGAACCGCCCCCCCCCGTCAAGATCGAGAGCGTACAGTTCACCCAGCTCGAAGCTGTGGATGAGCCGGTGGATGAACCACCTCCCACCCAGGAGGTGCTCACCGAGACCAACGCCGGCACCGTGACCCAGGAAGGGGAGAAAGGCGAGGCTCCGCCACCCCCCGTGGAAGTTGAGGAGCCCACCGTGTTCACCATCGTGGAGGAGATGCCGTCCTTCCCCGGGGGCGAAGCTGAACTGTTCAAGTACCTGGGCAAGACCGTGAAGTACCCCCCCATGGCGCAGGATGCGGGCATCACCGGCGTGGTCTATATGACCTTCGTGGTCGATGAACACGGCAAGGTGAAGGACCCCAAAGTGCTCCGGGGCATCGGTGGCGGCTGCGACGAGGAGGCCATCCGGGTGGTGAAGGCCATGCCACCGTGGGAGCCCGGCAAGCAACGAGGGAAGCCCGTGCGGGTACAATACAACCTGCCTATCCGCTTCACGCTGAAGTGATCCAACAGGAAGAGCGGCACGAGGGCCGCTCTTCTTCTTTCACATATGACCTTCGGAAGCATAGCCCGCTTGTTCATGTCCGCGGTGTACGCGGGTGTCGGTTGCGGCTTCCTGTTCACTGACATGGTGCGCGACAAGGTGCCCGAGAACCGGCTGATCATCGGCGGGCTGTTGTTGGGCTACGGTGTGCTGCGCTTCTTCATGTGGCAACGGTGGAACAAGGCTCAACGCAGAGAGGAGGCATGATACGCACCGAGCGACACGGGCAGATAGAACGGGATCGGGGCCTGATGAAGGCCCATGGCCTTCCCTACTTGCTCGCCTTGATGCTCTCCAGCTTCGCCGCCTGTACCGGCAAGGCCCCCGATCCGCAACGTGATGATGTGCCCACCAAAGGGGATATCCTGGTGGTGGCCGATCGCGATCTGCAGCGCATCATCGAAGCGGAACGCTTCGTGTTCGAAAGCATCTACACCGAGGCCACCGTGCGGGTGCGTTACCTGTCGGAGGTGGCGTTGCGCGAAGCCATGAAGAACGACTCGGTCCGGGTGGTGTTCACCGCTACCCTGCCTGGTGCGGATGAGGTCTCCGCCTTCCGCGGCCGCAACCTCTACCCCGACGACGTGCCGGTCCTCACCGACGCGGTCGCGGTGCTGAGGGCCCCGGGAGCGGCCGTGGATAGCATTAGCCTGGACGAGCTGCGACATGCGCTGACCGGTCAGGGGGCCACCCGCGTGTTCTTCGATGATGCCCGCGGCGGCGTGCTCCGCACCGCAGTGGATTCGCTCCTCGATGGGCGTGCCGATGCGCTCCGTAACGTGGCCGTGGTCTCCGACATGGATTCCCTGCTCCAACGGCTCGCACGAACACCGGATGCCATCGCCCTTATCGCCTTCGCCCACCTCAGCGACCTGGACGATCCCGCTTGCCGGTCGATCCGCGACCGGGCCACCCTGTGCCGGGTCTACGACCAAGGTGTGGCCACACTGCCCAACCAAAGCAACCTGGCCGATGGCCGATACCCGCTGCGACGCAAGTTCTACGCCGTGCTCAAGGAGGGTAAAACAGGCCTTGGCACTGGTTTTGTTTCCTTTGTAGCTGGCCATAAGGGCCAGCGGATCATCCTCAAGACCGGGCTCGCACCACAGACCGTTCCGGGCCGCGATGTGGAGCTGGTCACCAACTAAGAATATGAAGCAGAACATCTTCCGTAACACCTTGCTGCTCAGCATGCTCCTGGGGGCGTCTGGCGCATACGCACAAACCATCGCCGAGGCCATCGCGCTCACCGAAAGCGAACGCTTCGAGAAGGCCGGTACCACACTACGGCAATGGCTGTCCACCAACCCCACGGATGGCGAAGCTTGGTTCTACCTGGGCGAGAACTATTTCGAGAACGACCGGGAGGACTCGGCCGCCTACTGCTACGACCGCGGGGTGGAGGTGAACCCCCGCCAACCCCTGAACCATGTGGGGCAGGGTAAGGTCCTTTGGGCCAAAGGACAGCAGGCCCAGGCCGTCGCCAAGTTCACCGAGGCCCTGGCCATCGCCACGGACAAGGCCAACAAGTTCAGCAAGAAGGTGCAGGCGCAGACCAACCGCGAGGTGGCCGAGGGCTATGCCACGGGCAACAACAAGGACCTGCCGAAGGCCATGCAACACGTGGATGCCGCCATCGCCCTGGATGCCACCGACCCCGAGGCGCAGATCCTCAAGGGCGATATCCTGTGGGAGCAGAACCCTGCTGATGCCTCGCAACCCATCGCGTTCTACAAGAAGGCCTCCGACCTACGCACCACCAGCGCCAAGCCGGTGGCCCGTCGTGGACTCGTATACCACCGCGCCAAGAACTTCGATGCCGCTATCGCCGAGTACGACAAGGCCATTGGGATCGAACCGGGTTTCGCCCCCGCTTACCGCGGGCGTGCCGAATCGTACTTCGCGAAGCGCGATTTCCCCAAAGCCAAGGCCGATTACGACGAATACCTGAAGCTCAACTCCGGAAGCCAGAGCGCCATGGTCCGGTACGCACAGTTCCTTTACCTGGTACAGGACTACAAACGATCGCTCGACCTGATCGCCAAACTGGAACAAGCCGGGGTGGACAACAATACCCTGCTCCGCATCAAAGGCTACGACCAGGTGGAACTGAAGGATTCGGTGAACGCCTTGGCCACCCTCGATGCCTACTTCGCGAAACAACCCGCCGAGAAGGTGGTGCCCAGCGACCTGCAGTACTATGGTCGCGCCGTGGCCCTGCTCGGCAACGATTCGCTCGCCGGGGAGAAGGTGATGGCCGCTGCTGCCATGCCCAACGCTGATCCCGACCTGTACATGGAAGCCGGGACCTACTTCCAGAAGGCCAAACGCTTCGATCGTGCCGTGGCCGCCTACCAGGCGAAGACCAATTCCTCCAAGGTGGTGGTGAACGACTGGTATTACCTGGGCGGCGCGGCGCAGAAGGCCGGAGAATATGCCGTGGCCGATATGGCCTGGACCAAGTACATCGAGCGGATGCCCAACGTGTACAATGGGCACATGGGCCGCGCACGGGCTCAGGTGGGCCTCGATCCCGACAAGACCACCTGGCAGGCCAAGCCGCACTTCGAAGAAGCCCTGCGTAAGATGAAGCCCGAGGAGATCACCGGTAAATATGCCCGGGAGGCCGAGGAGGCGATGTTCTTCCTCGCGTTCGAAGCCTTCTATCACACCAAGGACATGCCTGTGGCCAAGTGCTGGTTCCAGAAGGTGAAGGACCTGAACACCGGTACCGAACGCACCAAACAATCCAGCGATATGCTGTTGAGCAAGGAGCTGAAGGATGTGACGGCCGGCGCGTGCGAGCTTCAGTGAGCATTCCCTACCATGGAGGAAGGGGGCTTCGGCCCCCTTCTTTTTTATCCCGGTGTCCTGCGGCTGCTGGTGACATCATTGCTTATACCATTTGGACATCCAATACCAGCCGATCCGCTTGCTCTTTTTCCCCATGCCTTCTCCGGGAGGCCTGTTCCGTAGGCCCCGCTATGGAACGGGCCTCCCGGATCGGCCTGTGAAAAAATAGCCGCGCATCTTCGACCGCCATTGAATGCCCAAATGGTATCACGAACGTGTTGCGGTTCACCTGGCCCCGACTACATTGTGCTCCCGCTCACGCCCACGATGCGCCTGCTGCGAAAGAAACCCCTGGACCGAACCGCCGCCTCCGAAGGGGAGATCCATGGGGGCCATACGCTCGGGCGGCACCTGAGCGCGCGCGATCTCACGTTCTTCGGTATCGCGGCCATCATCGGTGCAGGCAGCTTCAGCAGCATGGGCCAAGCCTGTTTCGCTGGAGGTCCCGGGGTGGTCCTGCTTTTCGTGATGTGCGGGGTGGCCTGCGGATTCACCGCGCTGTGCTATGCCGAGTTCGCGGCCCGTGTTCCCGCCAGCGGAAGCGCCTACACCTACGCTTACGTCAGCTTCGGTGAGCTCTTCGCCTGGATCATCGGCTGGGCGCTCATCATGGAGTACAGCATCGGCAACATCTACGTGGCCTTCAGCTGGAGCGGCTATTTCACCAACCTGCTCGAGGGCCTCGGGCTGCATCTGCCCGATTGGCTCACCATCAACTACCGCAGCGCCAGCAGGGCGTTCGCGGAAGGCGTGCCCGGCGAGGGCCTTTCCGCTTGGAACACGGCACCCATCCTCGGCGGGCTCCGCATCATCTTCGATCTACCGGCGGTGGCCATCAATGCACTGATCACCGCCTTGGTCTTCGTGGGCGTGAAGGAAAGCCGCAATGTGAGCAATGCCATGGTGGTGGTGAAGCTCGCCATCATCCTGCTCGTGGTGGTGGTGGGTGCGGCTTATGTGGACATCGAGAACTGGACCCCCTTCCTGCCCAATGGCTTCGGTGGGGTCATGGCCGGTGTTAGCGCCGTGTTCTTCGCTTACATCGGGTTCGATGCGGTGAGCACCCTGGCCGAAGAGGCGCGCGACCCACAGCGCGATCTGCCCCGGGGAATGTTGTGGTCGTTGGTCATCTGCACCTCCGTGTACGTGGTGCTCGCCTTGGTGCTTACCGGCATGGTCCCACGGTCGTCGTTGGGGGTGAGCGACCCCCTGGCCGAGGTGTTCCGGCTGCGCGAGGTGAAATGGATGCTCTACATCGTGAGCATCGCGGCCGTGGTGGCCATGACCAGTGTGATGCTCGTGTTCCAGTTGGGCCAGCCCCGCATCTGGATGAGCATGAGCCGCGACGGCCTGTTGCCGAAGAGGTTCGCCAGCATTCACCCGAAGTACCGGACTCCCGGCTTCAGCACCATCATCACCGGCCTGGTCGTGGGCCTGCCCATCTTCTTCACCGACGAGAACTTCATCCTCGATTTCACCAGCATCGGTACGTTGTTCGCCTTCGTGCTCGTGTGCGGCGGTGTTCTCCTGCTACCGAGGCGGGCCCGGGAGAAAGGGGGTTTCCACCTCCCTTACCTGAACAGTCGGTGGGTGGCGCCCGCGCTTTTGCTGGCCACCGTGGCACTGGTACTGGGCGCCATTCCGGACTACTTTCCGGGTCTGCTTGGGGGCGTGGAGGGAGTTGATCCGAGCATTCCGGGATCGATCTTCTGGGTACTGGCGTTGGTGGTCACGGTATTGGCTCATGTGAAGCAATGGTCCCTGATCCCTGTGCTGGGCCTGCTCTCCTGCTGTTACCTGCTCACGGGCATGGCCCTGAGCAACTGGATCTGGTTCGGTGTCTGGCTGGTCATCGGCCTGGTGTGCTATTTCGCCTACGGGTACCACAAGAGCAAGTTGAACCACGACCAACGATCGGGGACCGAACCCGTTCCCCCCCGCCCATGATGTCCAAGAACAACCGCCTCACCATCTGGATCCTCCTCGCCATGCTGGCGGGTATCATCCTGGGCTATGCCATGTACACCGGCATGGAAGAGGTCGCACGGCGCGAGGTGGCCGAGCACTTGAAGATCCTTACCGACATCTTCCTCCGGCTGGTGAAGATGATCATCGCGCCACTGGTGTTCAGCACCCTGGTGGTGGGTATCGCCAAGCTCGGCGACATGAAGACCGTGGGCCGGGTGGGGGGGCGGGCCCTGCTGTGGTTCATGTCCGCCTCGTTGGTCAGCTTGGTGTTGGGCATGGTGTTGGTGAACCTGCTCAAGCCCGGTGTGGGCCTGCACCTGGAAGCCACCGGCGACGCGACGGATGTGATCGGGAAGACCGGAGCGTTCACCCTCAAGGACTTCATCGCCCACCTGTTCCCCAAGAGCGTGGTGGAGGCCATGGCCACCAACGAGGTGCTGCAGATCGTGGTGTTCAGCATCTTCTTCGGGGTGGCCTGTGCGAGCATCGGCGACTATGCCAAGCCGGTGGTGAAGCTGCTGGAGAGCGTGGCGCACGTGATCCTGAAGATGGTGGGCTATGTGATGAATTTCGCGCCCCTCGGCGTGTTCGGCGCCATCGCCGCCGTCATCGCCGTACATGGCCTCGGAGTGCTGAGCACCTATGCGGTGTACATCGGGCAGTTCTACCTCGGCCTGGCCGTGTTGTGGGCCATCCTGCTCGGTGCGGGCTTCCTCTTCCTCGGCCACCGCATGAAGGAGCTGATGCGGCGGATCGTGCAACCCATCACCATCGCCTTCAGCACGACCAGCAGCGAGGCCGTGATGCCCAAGCTCATGGAAGAGCTGGAGCGCTTCGGCTGCAAGGACCGCGTGGTGAGCTTCGTACTCCCCCTGGGGTACAGCTTCAACCTCGACGGAAGCATGATGTACATGACCTTCGCCAGTCTCTTCATCGCGCAGGTCTATGGCATCTCCATGGACCTCGGTACGCAGATGACCATGCTCCTCACCCTGATGCTGACCAGCAAGGGCATCGCCGGGGTGCCTCGGGCCTCGCTCGTTGTGGTGGCCGCCACGCTCGGCATGTTCGGTGTACCCATCGAGGGTATCGCTTTGATCCTGCCCATCGACCACTTCTGCGACATGGGGCGTAGCGCCACCAACGTGGTGGGCAATGCCATCGCCACCAGCGTGGTGAGCAAGTGGGAGGGCGATCTGGGCAAGTGAGCTGAGCCGCTACGAATGAGCATGACTCAATGCGATGGTGCCTTGTGCTACGTGATTCCCCGATAGTGGAACGATGCTCCTACTGGGAGCACTTCAATGTGAGGGGCAGAATGGAGCTATTAATGGGAACCATTGATCCCCCCCAATACAATAGCAGTGCGGCTGAGCTGTTCGCTGGGCCTGTTTTGATGTCCGAGCCCAAGATGTTTGGATGAAAGATCAACTACTCTTCCATGGTCGAAACAGGTGCGCTCTCGTCTGAGAGTACGGCATGATCGGATGGCGGTACTTTACTGCTCCGAGCTTTGGCTGCTTTAGCAACGGCACGATTTACTACTCTTCGGGCTTCATCTGCCTTTTCACCCTCGGTAACGTCCCTCTTTAATACCTCGTTCACAAGCACCTCGCGTATCTGCTCTATCGTGATCTTAATATCAGGGGTTATCCGTCGTAGTTCGCGCCGAACCACTTCAAGTGCAGGTGTGGATGTGAGAACCGCCCCAAGGAAGAACCGGCTCAATGCTTGTTTTTGTGCATGGAAGTCACCCAGTGCGGAGCGTTGCCATCCTTCCTTACACCACAAATACAGTAGTTCAAGGTCGTTCTCAGAACGTGGATTCAGGTTTGAAAATTCGATATCGACAACCAACTCCTGTTGTATGGGCTTGGTGAAGAAAACGCGATAAACACACCAACGAGCACCTGTTGTAAGAAGCACCCAATCGACGCCTTGGTTAGCGGCGTAATCAATGGCTTGCTTAACATGAGCATCCTTTAGATCAATTCCGATAGCCTTCACCTCGAGTAGTTTCGTCAGCTTACCATCGAGCTTAATAGCGAGGTCGCAGTATGTTCCACGAATGGCATGCTCACTTGTAAGTTCGGCGTACTTGTCATAACCGAAAACGTCCGCAAGCATATCCTTCACAATCGTGACGGTATCTGTTTCTCCGACATCGCGATTTTTTGCCGCAGCAAGAATTGGCTGGTAGCGTTTGATGCCTGCTACAAGACGCTCTGCAACTTTTTTTGGAATGGCCATTTTTTCTGGCTTAGAGAGTGGGTACTTTGTCGTTGGAGTTCCAAGTTGGTGAATTTCTTGAAGTACTCTCCAACTAGCGGTTCGTCATATTATACGCAACAACCCCGGCAGCACGCCCAGCGCCACCACTCCCACGCCGCAAAGCGAGATCACCAGCCAGTTCAACGGGGTAACGGTCAAGGAACCACCCTGGTCCTCCCGTGGGGTGAACGCTTCGCGCACCACGAGGATGTAGTAGTAAATGCCCAACAACGCCATGGCCACGGCGAAGAGCGTGGTGTACAGGAGACCGCTGGACAGGCTGAGCACGAAGACCCGGTACTTCGCCACGAAACCCGCGGTGAGCGGTATGCCGGCCAGGGAGAGCAGCATGAGCAACGCCGCCACTGCGATCCACGGGTTGCTGCGGTAGAGGCCGCGGAAGATGTGGATATGCTCATCGCCCAAGGCTGCTCGTTTGGCGAGGGTGAGCACGATGAACAACCCCACCGTGGCCAGGGCGTAAGTGGCCAGGTAATAGAACAGCACATCGGCCGTGCGATCGTCATGGCCCAGCATGGCCAGCAGGAGGAATCCGGTGTGTGCGATGCTGGAGTAGGCCATGAGCCGTTTGAACCGGGTCTGCCGCAGGGCCACGATGTTGCCCAGGAAGAGGGTGGCCACGGTCATCGCGACCAACATGGTGTGTACCGCGTGGGGCAGGGCCAACCCGCCGATGGTCCGGTAGAACGCCGCGAAGGCGGCGGTCTTCACCACCGTGCTCATGAACGCGGTGATCAGTGTGGGTGCCCCTTCGTACACATCGGGGCTCCAGAAGTGGAAGGGCACCGCGGCCAGCTTGAACGCCAGCCCCGCCAGGGTAAGGAAGAGGCCCAGCAGGAAGACCATGTCGTAGCCTCCGGCCAGCGCCTGGGAGTAGGCGGCGATGGTGGCCAGATCGAACGAGGCCGTGGCCCCGTAGATCAACGCCAGGCCCAGCAGCAGGAATCCCGAGGCGAACGACCCCTGGATGAAGTACTTGAACGCCGCCTCACCACTGCGGAAGCTGTCGCGCTTGCCTCCCGCCAGGATGTAGAGCGGGATGCTCAGGATCTCGATGCCCAGGAAGAGCACCACCAGGTTGGAGAAACTACAGATCAGGATACCGCCCACCAACGAGAAGACCATGAGCGCGTACTGCTCGGCCACGTTCTCCTTCATGCGCGCGTAGTAGTCCACGCCGAAGAGGAAGAGCAGTACCGTGATCGCCAACATCACCAGGGAGAAGGATCGCGCATAAGGGTCGAAACGGACCACATCGGCGAACAGGGGGCTTTCTAAGTGCCAGCCCGCAGCGATGACGATGAAGGCGCCCAGGAGGCCGAGCACCCCCACCGTGGCCAGTGAACCCCGGTGGTTGAACAGGCCCAGGTAGAGCAGCACCACACCAAGTACGGATAGCAGGACAAGGGCGCTCATCTCAGGGGATCGATAGGCTGGAAAGGAGGTGAAGGACGGGCGCATCCACCAGCTCGAGGATCGGTGCCGGGTACACGCCAAGGATCAAGGTGACCGCGATCAGCGGCACCAGGTACAGGTGGTCGCGGGTCGATGCGTCGGACAGCGTTAGACCGGGACGGCCGGGGCCGAGCATCACCTGCTGGTAGGCATGGAAGATGTAGATGGCGCCCAGCACGATGGTGGTGAGGCCCAGGAAAGCGTACCACCCGTTCACCTGCCAGAGCCCGGTGAACATGAGCCACTCGCCCACGAAGCTCTGTGTGAGCGGCAGGGCCACGGCGTTCACCACCACCAACAGGAACAAAGCCGCCAAACGCGGTGCCACGGTCTTCAATCCGCCCATGGCGCTGAGCTCCGTGGTGCCCAGCCTTTCGCGAAGCGCGCCGACGATGTAGAACAGGCTCACCACCAGCACCGCATGCGCGAAGGCCTGGTACAGCGAACCGCTGATGCCATAGGCGTTCCAGGCGAAGAGACCCGCGCACATCACCCCCACGTGGCTCAGCGAGGAGTAGGCCACCAACCGCTTCAGGTCGGCTTGCCGGAAGGCGATGATGCCGGCGTACACCGCACCGATCAAAGCCAGTACGATCACCGTGTCCTGCCAGTACACCACCCCGGCGGGCACCAGGGGGAACACCAGCTTGTAAACGCCGTACAGGCCCATCTTCAACATCACGGCGCCCAGTACCATGGTGCCCTGCAGCGGCGCCATGTGGTAGGTCTCGGGCTGCCAGCCGTGGAAGGGGAAGATCGGCAGTTTGATCGCGAAGGCCAGGAACAGCGCCCAGAACAACCACACCTGGGTGTCCGCCGGAAGGTTCAAGGCCGCCAATGCGCCGAGGTCGCCATTCCCCCCGTTGTTCACCAGCAGATACACGATGCCGAAGAGCAGGGAGAGGCCACCCAGCAGGGTGTAGATGAAGAAGCGCACCGTGATCGCTCGGCGATCCGCGCCGCCCCAGTAGAGCAGCATGAAGAACACGGGGATCAACGTGAGTTCGTAGAAGATGTAGAACAACACGGCGTTCTGCGCCAGGAACACCCCGAACAGGAAGCACTGGGTGAGCAGCAGCAGCGCGTTGAACCGTGCTGGCCGATCCTCGGGTTGGCCGTACCCGGCGGCCACGATGAACGGGAACACCACGGCGGTGAGGATCAACATCAGCAGGCCCACGCCATCGTAGCCCAACACCAGGCGGAGGCCCCAGTCGGTCGCCCAGTCGTGGTCATGGTGCAGCACCGTGCCTCCGGCGAAACCGACCCAGGCGTACAGTACCACCGCCAGTGAGGCCAGGGTGGTCGCCAGGGCGATCGGCCGCGCTTGTGCCGGGCGCAGCAGCAACAACGCGAGCGCGCCGATGAACGGGATGAGCAAGAGGAGGGTAGCGATCATCTCAGTTGCTCAATAGGGTGATCATGAGGAATAGGATGAGGCCGCAGAGCATGGCCAGCATGTGGAAGCTCGCATTGCCCGTTTGCACCTGGCGTACCGTGCCGCCCAGCCGCAAGGCCACGGCACCCACCCCTTGCACCAAGGGGGCCATCACCTTGTTCTCGGCGATGGTGTACAGGTTGGTGCTCAACCAGGCATAGGGCTTCTCGAACAGTGCGCGGTACAGCTCGTCGATGCGCCAGCGTTGGGCGATCAGGCGCTTGAGGAACGGCATGTCGGCTTCGTTGCCTTCCAGCGTCGCCTTCTTGGCGAACCGGCCATGGGCGAGGTAGATCGTTACGCACACCAGCGCGGTGGTGAGGCCCATCAGCATCCACTCCGTGGCGTGGCTCAGCTCCAGGTGCTCGAAACGGATGCCGTCCGCAGCCGTCTCCAGGAAGTGCTTCATGGCCTCGTGGCCGCCGAAGAGGTGCGGGAGGTTCAACAAGCCGCCCACCACGCTCAACACGGCCAGCACCATCAGCGGGATGGTCATCGTCAGCGGGCTCTCGTGCGGATGCGCCTGGCCACGGTAGGTGCCGTAGAACACCAGGAACAGCAGGCGGAACATGTAGAAGGTGGTCATCAACGCACCGATCAGCAGCAGGGCGAACAGCACCGGCGAACGCTGGAAGGCGAACGCCATGATCAGGTCCTTGCTGAAGAAGCCGCTCATCAACGGCAGTCCCGAGATGGCGATGGTACCGATGAAGAAGGTGATGAACGTGATCTTGATGTGGCCCTTCAGCCCGCCCATCTTGCGGATGTCCTGCTCCCCGCCCAGCGCGTGGATCACGCTGCCCGCGCCGAGGAACAACAGGGCCTTGAAGAAGGCGTGGGTGGTGACATGGAACATGGCCGCACTGTACGACCCGAGGCCCAGCGCCACGAACATGTAGCCGAGCTGGCTCACCGTGGAATAGGCCAACACCTTCTTGATGTCGTTCTGTAACAGGCCGATGCTGGCCGCCAGCAGCGCCGTGGCCGTACCCACCCAGAGGATGATGTCCTGCGTGAAGGGCGCCAGTTCGAATAGCACACTGCTGCGTACGGTGAGGAAGATACCGGCGGTCACCATCGTGGCGGCGTGGATCAGCGCGCTCACCGGCGTGGGGCCGGCCATGGCGTCGGGCAGCCAGGTGAACAGGGGGATCTGTGCGCTCTTGCCCGTGGCCCCGAGGAAGAGGAACAACGTGGCCGCGATCATCAACGGGTCGTTCACTCCGGTGGCCGCGTTCATGATGGCGTCGTACTCCAGGGTGCCGAAACGCTGGAACAGCAGCACCATCGCCAGCACCACGCCCACATCGCCGATGCGGTTCATCACGAACGCCTTGCGGGCCGCGTAGTTGTATTCCGGGGTCTTGTACCAGAAGCCGATCAGCAGGTAGCTGCACAGGCCCACGCCCTCCCAGCCGATGAAGGTGACCAGGAAGTTGCTGCCCATCACCAGCATCAGCATCGCGAAACTGAACAGGTTGAGCTGCGCGAAGAACGTGGGCGCACGCTCATCGTCGTGCATGTAGCCGATGGAGTACAGGTGGATCAGCGAGCCGATGCCCGTAACGATCAACATCATCGTGATCGAGAGCGCATCGATGCGCAGCCCCAGGGGGATCTCCATGCCTGCCACGTGGATCCAATCCAGCAGCTTCACGGTGCGGCCCCCGCTCGCCGGGTCGAGGTCCTTGAACAGGAGCAGGCTCAGGATGAAGGACACGGCGATCAGCGCGGTGGCCAGCCCACCGGCCACGTTGGCGCTCAGCTTGCGGCGCAAGGAGGCGAGGACGATGGCGCCCACCAGGGGCAGGCCCGGTACCCAAGCCGCGAGGAGGTCCTGGTTCATCCTTTCAAACGGTTCAATTGGTTCACGTCCACACTGTCCACGTTCCGCTTCATCATCACCAGGATGGAGAGCCCCACGGTGACCTCGGCGGCGGCCACGAGCATGATGAAGAACACGAACACCTGGGCGCGAGGATCGCTATGGTGCGCGCTGAAGGCCGTCAGCAGCAGGTTCACGCTGTTGAACATCAGTTCGATGCACATCAGGATGATGATGGTGTTGCGCCGCATGACCACGCCGGCCGCGCCGATGCTGAAGAGCAGGAAGCTCAGCAGCACGTAGTGGTCCAGTGGTACCGCGCGGATCGCGGTGATGATGCCCTCTTCCATGGTCTATGCGGTGCGCCGGGCACGCTCGGCTTCGGTCATCGGTTCAACAGGTGCGTCGGGTAGGTGCTTGTCCTTCTTGGCCAGCATCACCACCCCCACGATGGCACTGAGGAAGAGCACGCTGCTCACCTCGAAGGGCAGCAGGAACTCCGTGAAGAGCACATGTCCCACGTGGCGCACC
Source organism: Bacteroidota bacterium (assembly GCA_963169535.1). Classification (GTDB taxonomy): domain Bacteria; phylum Bacteroidota; class Bacteroidia; order Flavobacteriales_F; family PHOS-HE28; genus PHOS-HE28. Next base: position 15,746 of record CAUJED010000042.1, read on the forward strand.
AGGCCCACGCCGGGGTCGAAGGCGTTCGACGCCTGGATATGGATGCCCTGCCGGATCGCCGCGGCCAGGGTGATGAACAGGAGTCCGCCGGCGGTGACCGCCGCCACGCGCATGCCCAGGGGCCGCATCGGTTCGGTGGCCTTGTTCAGGTTCAGCAGCATGATCACGAACAGGAACAGCACCATGATGGCCCCCGTGTAAACGATCACGTGCACCATGGCCAGGAACTGCGCGTTCAGCAGGATGTAGTGCCCGGCGATGCTCAGGAAACAGACCACCAGCGCGATCACGCTGTTCACCGGGTTGCGGGCACCCACCACGAACAGCGCGCTGATCACGCTGATGGCGGCCAAGAGGTAGAAGAGCGCGAGCATGGGTCTAACGGTTGTGCGCGTAGCGTTTGTTCTCCTTGAAGCGGAGCACCGCCGCCGTCTGGCGCTTGCTCACATCGATCCGCTTCGCCGGGTCCATCGGTTCCACCAGCTCGTCCTTCCCGAACACGTACGGCATACGCAGGTAATCGGCCTGCACCAGACGGTCCGTCAGGAAGATGGCCTCTTTCGGGCAGGCCTCCTCGCAATCGCCGCAGTAGATGCAGCGGAGCATGTCGATCTCGTATGTACTGGCGTATTTCTCCTCGCGGTACAGGTGTTCCTCGCCCTTCTTGCGCTCGGCGGCCACCATGGTGATCGCCTCCGCCGGGCAGGCCACGGCGCACAGGCCGCACGCCGTGCACCGTTCACGGCCCCGGTCATCGCGTTTCAGCACGTGCTGGCCACGGTAGATCGCCGCCCGCGGACGGACCTCATCCGGGTACTTGATCGTGGGCTTCTTCCGGAAGAAGTGCTTGAGGGTGATCAACAGGCCCACCGCCATGGCCGGCAGGTAGATACGCTCCATCAGCGTCATCTTCTTGTCGCTCACCTGGCGCGAGCGGTTGGTCAGGGGGGCCATCGTGCTCATCCTTTCCATAGCTCAAAGAGGTGGTACAGGGTCCCGGTGATCAACACGTTGGCGATACCCAGGGGGATCAGGCCTTTCCAGCCCAGGTTCATCAGCTGGTCGAAACGGAAGCGCGGCGTGGACCAACGCACCCACATGAAGAAGAAGATGAAGAAGAACGTCTTGGCGAACATCGCCGCCGTGCCGATCAACGTGGCCAGGTTGGGGTCCAGGCCCAGCTTGTCCAACCCGGGTACGTGGTAGCCACCGAAGTACAGCGTGGCGATCACCGCGCTGCTGATGAACATGTTGGTGTACTCGGCGAAGAGGAAGAAGCCCAACTTCATGCTGCTGAACTCGGTGTGGTAGCCACCCACCAGCTCGGTCTCGCACTCGGGCATGTCGAAGGGAGAGCGGTTGGTCTCGGCGAAGGCGCACACCAGGAAGATCAGGAAGCCCAACGGCTGGTACAGCACGTTCCAGCCGTGTTGGATCTGGTGTTCCACGATGCCGCCCAGGCTAAGCGTACCGGTCAACATCACCAATGCCACGATGCTCAGGCCCAGGCCCAGTTCGTAGCTCACCATCTGGCTCGCCGCACGTACCGATCCCAGCAACGCGTACTTGTTGTTGCTGGCCCACCCGCCGAGCATGATCCCGTAAACCCCGATGCTCACGATGGCGAACACGTACAGGATGCCGATCTCGGGGTCCGTGCCTTGCAGCTTGAAGGTCTCGCCGAAGAGGGTGAGCTCCCCGCCCCAGGGGATCACCACCCCGGTCATCAGGGCCGTGGTCATGGCGATGGCCGGGCCGAGGATGAAGAGCCTTTTGTTCGCCGCCGCGGGGATGAAATCCTCCTTCATGAACATCTTGGCCCCATCGGCCAGGGGCTGCAACAGGCCGAGGGGCCCGGCCCGGTTCGGCCCGATGCGGTCCTGTAGGAAAGCCGCCACCTTGCGCTCCCCGTACGTGGAATAGGCCGCCACCGTGAGGGTGATCACGAAGAGCACCAGGAGGAATATGGCCGTGGTCAGGATCATCGGTCCTTGAGTTCTTTTCGCTTGGCCAGTTCCGGTACGTTCGGTGCCGGAGCCGTCAGCAAGGGTTGTTCACGCTTCAGGGCATAGTGCCCTTGGCTGATCACGCTGTGCCGGTCGATCTGGCGTGGGCCTTCCACCGTCCAGGCGTTCAGGTCCTTCTTGTCGAAGCGGCAGGTGTTGCAGATGAAGCTTTCCACCTCGCCCCATTGGTCCTTGCGCCCGGTCACACGCAGGACCTCCTCTCCCTTCAGCCACAACACCACCCGGCCGGAGCATTTCGGGTTCGTGCAGTCGCGGTGCGCGTCCATGGGTTTGGTGAACCACACGCGGCTGGCGAAGCGGAAGGTGCGGTCGGTGAGGGCGCCCACCGGGCACACGTCGATCATGTTGCCACTGAAGTCGTTCTCGATGGCTTGGCTGATGTAGGTGCTGATCTCGGCGGTATCGCCGCGGTTGATCACCCCGTGCACGCGGCCGTCGGTGAGTTGCTCGGCCACCTTCACGCAGCGGTAGCACAGGATGCAGCGCGTCATGTGCAGCTTGATCGTGTCGCCGATATCGATCGGGTCGAAGGTGCGGCGTTCGAACTCGTAGCGGCTGGCGGCCGTGCCGTTCTCGTAGCTCAGGTCCTGCAGGTGGCACTCCCCGGCCTGGTCGCAGATGGGGCAGTCCAGCGGGTGGTTGATCAGCAGCATCTCCACCACCCCGTTGCGTGCGTCGATCAGCGAGGGGTCGGTGGTGTTGGCCACTTCCATGCCGTCCATCACCATGGTGCGGCAGCTGGGCACCGGCTTGGGCATGGGGCGGGGGTCCTTTTCGCTGCCCTTGGGCACTTTCACCAGGCAGGTCCGGCAATAGCCACCACTGGTCTCCAGCGTACTGTAGTAGCACATGGCCGGCGGCACCACATGGCGGTCCGCCTTGTTGCGCTCGCCGATCATGCGGGCAGCCTGCAGGATCGTGGTCCCTTCGGGGACTTCGATCGAAATGCCGTCTATGGTGACCTTGGGCATGGCTTATGCGGTCGCGAATTTGGCACTCTTCCGGAAAGGTTCCCGTGCGAAATGCTTCGGGTCCTTCACTTTTTCCCGGTGGGTGACGTGGTATTCGAACTCGTCGCGGAAATGGCGGATGGCACTGGCCACGGGCCAGGCAGCGGCATCGCCCAGCGGGCAGATGGTGTTGCCTTCGATCTTCCGTTGGATATCCCAGAGCAGGTCGATGTCCTCGGCCCGCCCTTCGCCGTGCTCCAAACGTTCCAGCACCTTGTCCAGCCAGCCGGTGCCCTCGCGACAGGGGCTGCACTGGCCGCAGCTCTCGTGGTGGTAGAAGCGGGCGTGGTTCCAGGTGCTGCGCACGATGCACTGGGCATCGTTGTACGCGTAGAAGCCACCGGACCCCATCATGGTGCCCTGTGCGAAGCCGCCTTCGCTCAGGCTCTCGTAGGTCATCAGCCGGTTCTCGCCAGCCGGGGTCTTCAGGAACAGCTCGTAGGGCACGATGGGCACGCTGCTACCCCCGGGCACCACGGCCTTGAAGGCCCGCCCGTCCACGCCGCCGCAGTACGCGTCGCTGTTGATGAATTCGTCGCAGGACAGGCCGAGCTCGATCTCGTACACACCGGGGCGCTTGATGTTGCCGCCCGCGCTGATCAGCTTGGTGCCCGTACTGCGGCCGACCCCGATCTTGGCGTATTCCTCGCCGCCGTCGTTCACGATGGGTACCACCGCCGAGATGGTCTCCACGTTGTTCACCACCGTGGGACATTGGTACAGGCCTTTCACCGCCGGGAAGGGTGGCTTCAAGCGGGGGTTGCCGCGTTTGCCCTCCAGGCTCTCCAGCAGGGCGGTCTCCTCTCCGCAGATGTAGGCGCCGGCCCCCACTTGCACGTGGATGTCCAGGTCGAAGCCACTGCCCAGGATGTTCTTCCCGAGCCAGCCTGCGGCACGCGCCTCGCCGATGGCCTGCTCCAGGATGCGGGCCACATAGAAGTATTCCCCACGGATGTACACGAAGGCGGTGTTCGCCCCCAGGGCATAGCTGCTGGTGATCATGCCCTCCACCAGCAGGTGGGGGATCCGTTCCATCAGGTAGCGGTCCTTGAAGGTGCCGGGTTCGCTCTCATCGGCGTTCACCACCAAGTACCGGGGCACGCCTTCGGGTTTGGCGAGGAAACTCCACTTCATGCCTGTGGGGAAGCCGGCGCCACCACGGCCCCGCAGGCCGCTCTTCTTCACTTCCTCCACCACGGCCTCGGGGCTCATGGTCTTCAAGGCTTTCTCCACGCTGCGGTAGCCGCCGTTCGCACGGTACCCT
>CAUJED010000043.1:0-66150 GCA_963169535.1 Bacteroidota bacterium
GTTGATCACCCACAGCTCGTTACGGCTGCGGTCCGGGTGGAAGTCCAGGTCGCGCGGTACCAGGATGTCCTGGTCGGCATCGGCCACCTGGGTCAGCACCGGTGGGTCTTGCAGGTAGGCATCGGCCAGATCGGGGATCGCGGGGTTCACCATCACATCGCGGCTCACCTGGTCATTGGAAGCGTCCTGGTCGGTGTCACCGTTCACCGCGGTGATCCGCAGGTCCACCGTCTGCGCACCTTCGGCGGCGGGGATCCACGGGGCGGTCATCAGTACCTCGCGTTCCGCGCCAGGAGCAAGGTTCACCGTGAAGGTCTCCGTGGTCTCTACACCGCCGGCCACGCTGTAACCGATGCCGAAGGAGCTCACCGCATCGGAGCCCACGTTCTTCACCGTTACGGCGATGGCCACCGGAAGGCCTGCCTCGGCGAAGAGGCTGGTCTGGTTGGATACCACCGCGATATCACGCGCTTCCGGCAGTTGTACCGTGAAGGTGTACCGATTCATGGCACCGCCCGTGGCGGGGAACGAGGCCGCATAGGTTCCGCCGATCAAGACCGTGAAGCCCGCTTGGCCATCGCCGTAAGAGTCCAGACAGATGATGTCGTACTGCGTGCCCTCGACCAGGCACCAAGGCCCTTCGGTGATGGTGGCGCTGTTGGCATAGCCACCCGCCGGCGAGCTGAAGTTGCCCGCGCTGGCGCAGGTCACCGCGCTGTTGCCACCCACGAAGAGGGGCGATGCGCCGCACGCCGCACCCGCAGCCACCAATTGCCACATGGTTTCGTTCCCATACTGGTCGGTGTGTACTTGTATGCTCACTTCCAATTCGCCGGCTTCGCATTGGGCCATGGCGAACGTCGGCACCAAGGCACCGATCACGAGAAGGCTGAGGGGGGATGTTCTGATCATCTGGTTTGTTCGGTCGAGGCGCCGAATCTAACCGCAGACTGACGATCGTCATCCTTTTTCCAAAAGTGAATACGGCCGTTCCTTGGAAGGATAGGCGCAGGCTTCGTGTCGCCCTGTCCGATCAATACGCCGATACTTCCGACGAAGGCGCGATCCGGCCTGTCGAGTGCGGTAGCGGCCTTGCTACATGGTCGCAGTATTGCCTGCTGCGATCGCCCTTAGGAATGGCAGGACCGCCTGATGAAAGTCATCCGGCCGCTCCGTGTTGCTCAGGTGGCCGGCGCCGGGTATGACGACCAGTTGGCCATGGGACAGCGCTTCGGCCATGTGAACGCTCGTGGGCAGCGGCATCAATTCGTCCTCATCGCCAGTGATCACCAGCGCTGGACCCTGGAAGTCGCGTAGCACCGCGGTTCGGTCGGGTCGCAAGGCCATCGCACGGGAGGCGGCGGCCACGGCTTCCGGGTCCTGCCGGGCGATCATCGCTTCGATCCGGGCCGCTTCTGCAGGCCGCTCGCGCCGTGTGGTGGCACCCAGTACCTTGGGTACCATGGCCCGGGCGATCACGGACATGCCTTTCTCCAGGGCATCGTGCGCGGTCGTTTCCCTTCCTTGTTTCCCTTCCTCCGTATCGGCGGTACTGCGCGTGTTGCATAGGATCAGTGCGGCAACGCGCGCAGGAGCCCGTTCCGCAAGGGCCATGGCGATGTAGCCGCCCATGGAAAGGCCGCAGGGTATGAATCGGTCGATGCCTCGTGCGTCGAGCTGGTGGAGGAGGTGCGCTGCGGTGGCCTCCATGGTCCGCATGGGCGTGGTGTTCCGCGCTTCGCCGAATCCCGGCAGGTCCGGTGCGAGCACATTGGCCACGGTGCTCAAGGCTGCGATGTTCGGGTCCCAAAGTGTATGGTCCAACGGAAAGCCATGGAGAAGCAGGAGGGTGGGGCGCATGGGTTCTCTTGGCGATAAGGATAATATCATTCGCACATTCGCTAACGGCCGAAGATGCCCACTAGGTGCTTTCCGGAGGTGTCTTGGTCCTCCTATACTTGTTCCATGGTAGGATCACCGGTGCGCTCGTTCCTGTTGATCGCATTCGGTATCAGTTGGGGTATCGCGGGCGTGGGTGCGCTTTTTGGTGTGGATACCGCGCATCCGGCCTACCCCGCGGTCGCCGCGATCTGCATGCTGGGGCCGGCCATTGCCGCATTGGTCCAGTGGCGTTTGATGGAACGCGCCGCATGGAGCACCGTGGGCCTTCACCCGGCGCGGATCCGGTGGCATGGCCTGTTGTCCACGGTCCTGGTGGGGGTGTGCATCGTGCCGTTGACCTTGGCGGTGTCCCACTTTTTCGGCGATGGTTTGGCGGTGGGGGCCTTCGGCCACGTCGAGGTGTCGGGTGCTCGTTTCGCCGAGCGTGTCGCGGCGATCATGAGCGAGCAGGGCCTGGCCGCGCGTGGTGGGGTGGTGGAACGGCTGGCGGGTCTGCCCGGGGCTGGGATCCTATTCGCCTTGCTCGCCGTGGCCGTGGTCGCGGCGTTCACCATCAACCTGCCGTTCATGCTTGGCGAGGAGCTGGGCTGGCGCGGCTACCTGTTCGGCGCCCTGCGGTCCTGGCCGCCCGTACGCCGGGTGTCGTTCACCGGTGCGGTCTGGGGGGCTTGGCATGCACCGTTGATCGCCATGGGCCACAACTATCCGGGCCACCCCGTGGTGGGGATCCTCCTGATGGTTCTGTTCTGCGTTCTCCTCGCGCTGTTGTTCGACCATGCGCGCTGGCGCTCCGGCAGCGTGTGGGCACCGTGCGTGTTGCATGGTATCATCAACGGCTCGGCGGGCGCGTACCTGTTGTTCGCAGAGGGAGGCCATGTGCTCGTGGCATCGCCGGCAGGGATCGCGGGATGCATCGCCATCGCGCTCCTGGCCACGGTGGTGCTTCTGATGGATGGTGCCTACCGCAGGGCGTTCCTCCGCCCGACCGAACCGGATACCCGAACACCGCTGTGACCATGGACCTGAGATCGTGCGTTGTCGTTTGCCTCGTGGCGTCGTCACTGCCCATGGCCACACGGGCCACCGAATACATCGTGCCCGCAGGACGCGATGTGTCGGCGTTCTTCGCCGAACTGCCCAAGGATGCCACCTGTGTCTCGTTCTCCGCCAGCGATGCCTACCATGCGAGCGGCGATATCGTGCTCCCAGCGGTGCGTTACCTGCTGATCGATGGGAAAGGATGCACCCTCTCCTTGGCGCCCGGCTCCAACGGCTTCACCAACCCGATCGCCGATCAGAAGATGGCCGCCCAACGCACCGGCAACCGCTATACCATCCGCGATTTCGCGGCGATCACCGGCGGGCGCAAGGCGATCGATCTGCAAGCCACGCTGAACAGCACCGTGGTCAACTGTAGGCTCACCGGCCAGACCGAGGTGGCCGTGGACCTGCGCTTCTGCCTGATGGCACGGTTGGAGAGCGTGCTGGTGACCAACCCGGCGAAACGCGGGTTCGTGGTGCGTTGTGGCGATTGGCCCGGCGCGAATACCAGCAATAGCCAGAGCAATCACACGGTGTTGCAGCAGTGCAGGGTGTATTGCAGCAAGACCACCACCGATGCGTTCACTGTGCTCAATAGCGGTGGGGTGCGCCTATCCGACTGCATCAGCGAAGGTGCGCCTGCGGACCATGACCTCTTCCTCTCGGCACGGACCGATGGCGACGAGACCCGGCCGGCGAACAATCCGGTGGTGAAGACCTTCACCCTCTCCAATTTCCACGTGGAGCACCGGTCGCGCCAGGCCAGCATCCACGTGAACATGCCGCCCAAGGCCACCGTGAACCTGGAGAACATCTACTGGAACAGCCCGATCGGCGCACCTGTGATCCTGTACATGTCCGGGCAGTTGAACGTGTCCGACATCGGCTGGTGGAACCCCGATTTCCAGATCCATACCACGCACCCGGTGCCGCACATCAACTTCGATGCCTGCCACAAGGCACTGGTGGTGACCGATACGCCCGATGAGAGCGGCAAGCGGGCAGGAGCACTACAATTGGTGGGTGATCACCCCGCCGGGCGCAAGCTCGATCCCACCTACGTGCGGATCACGCGCCGCGCCATGTGATCAGCCCCCCGCGGCCCTCACCTCGATCTCGTGCCCATCGTATCGCACGCGCTGGCCCGGCCTGATCTTACAGGTCTTGCGCAGCTCCACCTGGCCATCGACCTGGACCAGCCCGGCGGCCACCAGGTGCTTGCCCTCGCCGCCCGAACCACAGAGTCCGGCGAGCTTCAACAACTGGTTCAATTCGATGTGGTCGCCTTCCACCTCGAAGGTCTGTGTCTGCTTTTTCATGCGATATGGAGGAGGAGGGCTCGGATCGGTCGCGGCCCGCCCGGGGAGAGGATCTCGTCGCCCACCCGTTTGCCCATGAGCGCACGGGCCAGGGGGGAGGTGAATGCGATGCGCTGTTCCTTCACCGAGGCTTCATCCACGCCCACGATGGTCCATTGGCGCTCATCGCCGGGACCTTCCCCGTTCAGGTAACGCAGGGTCACGGTGCATCCGAAGCGCACCTCGTCATACGTGGTCGGTGGTTCCACCACGCGTGCCGTGCTGAGGCGTTCTTGCAACAAGGCCAGGCGACCATCGATCTCCGCGTGCCGTCGCCTCCGGTCGTACTCGCTTCCCTGGGCCGCTTGGCGCTCCTGTTCCAGCACTTGACGTTCGTGCCGGAGCTGTTCCAACCCGCGGGGCGTGACGTAGTTGGCCACACCGTCGGGCAAGGGGGCGCGTGGGGGTATGAATGGAGGCTCTTCCTGGTCGTCCTCCCGTACGAAGCCGCGGCTCATGGTGCGGGCGAAGCTACGGCGGGAGGAGAGGTCGGCAGTTCACAGCAGGCAGTAGGCAGCGTGGCACCTGCGACAAGCGTGCGTAGCTGAACCGCCATAGGTTTCGGCTATCCGCTGTGGATCACAGACCACGCTGCCGACCACCTGCTGCCGACTGTACTCCTCCTTGCTTACTTCGTGCCAGCATGCACGGCTTTTTCTACGGCAATTGGTTCATCGGCCTGTGTGCCGTGGCATTGGGCGTGGAGGCGGCCATGCAGCAGGAGGTGCCGCTGAACGGGGCGTGGTACCACGTGCTGGTGTTCCTGGCCTGCGTGGTGTTCTACAACCACGCCTACCGCGGGGCCACGGCAGAACGGGCCACCGACGATCGCATGCGTTGGCACGTGCGCCATGCGGAGCGCCGCCGGGTGGTGCGCCGGGTGCTGGTGTTGGCCTTGCTGCTCGGTGCTTCAGGTGCGCTCTTCGTGTACCGCGATGCGCTGTTGGCCGCCGGCCCTTTGCCTTGGGCCTTGTTGCTTATCTTCCCCCTGGTGGCGTTGGCGTACAACGGATGGGGTGGGGTGGCCCTCCGCAACATCGGCTGGAGCAAACCCTTCGTGCTCGGCTTCGTCTGGGCGGGAATAACCACCGTGTATCCGGTCCTGGTCCATGCCATCATCACCCGTGCTCCCATGCCCGATATGGCGCTTACCGCACGCCTGTTCTTCAAGAACATGATGTTCTGCGCCATGTTGGCGGTGCTCTTCGATATCAAGGACCATGCGGACGATCATCGCAACGCGCTACGCACCTTCGTCGTGCAGCGTGGTTTGCGTACCACCTTGTTCCGCATCGTGCTGCCGCTCACGTTGCTGGGGCTGCTTTCCTTCTTGGGCTATGGTGCCGCGCACGATTTCAGTGCCATGAAACTGTTGCTCAATGCCATTCCCTTCGTGGCGCTGGTGGCCGTGGTCTACGCGCTGCGGAAACGGCGGTCCATCCTGTTCTATCTGGCCGTGGTGGATGGTCTCTTCCTGCTGAAGGCCGTGTGCGGGTCCTTGGCCATGCGCTGGTTCTGAGGGTTCGCCGGCTACCACTTCCCCCGGAGGAGTTGGCACATCCATTCGGTCTTTTCCGGAATGGCCTCTCCGTCGTCACCGTTCCGTGGCCCATGCCCTCGGTCGCCTCGCTCCCTGCGGTCTACGCCTTCGGCCGTGCAACGCACCCGCCGTATCGTCCTGCGAAAAGCCCCCTTCGCATCTTTAGCCTACACCTTGATGCGAAATGGTATGAAATGAAAAAGCCCCTGGGAAGGGGCTTCTTGCGGACCGGACGGGACTCGAACCCGCGACCTCCGCCGTGACAGGGCGGCATTCTAACCAGCTGAACTACCGGTCCGTTCAGCCTCGCATTCCTGCGAGGCGGGTGCAAATGTAAGGCTATGTCGCATTCCTGCAAGTGCTGAATGAAAAAGTCCGCATTTCCTCAGTACAGCCGAGCCCGCTTCGTCAGGAACTCCAGCAGTACCGGCTCGAATCCGGCATTGATGTCCGCTTCCACCAGATCGATGCGGTACTGCCCGCATTTCAGCTTTAGGCGGTGCCACCGTTCGGCCACGGCGGCTTTGTACACCTCGCGCACCTCGGCGGGATGGGCTTTCACCTGTTCGCCGGTCTCGGTGTCCACGAAGGTGTAGGGGCGGTCGGCGAGGTCGAGGTCCAGTTCGTGGCGGCGATCCACCACATGGAAGAGGATGATGTCGTGCTTGTTGAACCGCAGATGCTGCAGGGCGTCGAACACCTCGGCCTCACGGTCCGCGCCGTCGAGCATGTCGCTCAGGATCACCACCAGGCTGCGGCGGTGGGCGCGTTGTGCGATGTCGTGCAAGGCCTCCACCACCGAAGTCTGCTGCCCGCGCGCCGGAGCATCCGTGGAAAGGAGACCTTCGAGGTGTTGCATCAGGTGGCGCAGATGAACGGTGCTGCTTCGCGCTTCCTCCTTCACCAGCACGCGGTCGCTGAACGTGGTGAGGCCCACGGCATCGCGCTGTTTCCGCAGCAGCTGGATGAAGGCCGCGGCCGCATGGGCGGCGAATTGGATCTTGTTGAAGCCGCCGTTCGGCACGCTCTCCGGGTAGTACATCGAACTGGAGGCATCCAGCACCAAGTGGCAGCGCAGGTTCGTCTCCTCCTCATAGCGTTTCACGAAGAGCTTGTCCGTACGGGCGTACAGCTTCCAGTCGATGTGGCGCGTGCTTTCGCCCGGGTTGTAGAAGCGGTGCTCGGCGAACTCCACGCTGAATCCGTGGAACGGGCTCTTGTGCAGGCCCGCGAGAAAGCCTTCCACCACCTGCCGCGAATGGAATTCGAGCGGGCTAAGGACTTGGAGGGCTTTCTGTTCGATGGGCATCTTCACGCGTTAGCCTTGGCACGGGCGACCGATGGTGCAAATGTCGGCTTCGGAGGCCGTTCAGTCGCGCACGGCGCCGGGTGGGTTGAACAGCTCCCAATCGTCCCAGAGGTGGAAGGAATCCTTGAAGGTGGCCACCCATTCGACGAACAAGGGGCGGAATTCCTCCACGGCGGTGCGCAACAGGTCGAAGTAGGGCTGCTCGGAATACCCCGCCATTTCCAGCCCTCGGAGGGCAACGATCATTTCGCGACAGGCCCGCCGGATGAGGCAGGCGTTCTCCATCTTCAGGTCGTACAGGTCCATGGCATAGGCGCCCGCCACCTTGGCCCCGATGGTGTACGCGTTCTGCATGATGTCGCCCTTGCTCTGCTCGAGCATGTGGTGCTGGAATGACCTCTGGTCGTCCGAAGGATCCTCGCCCGAGGCCATATCAGGAGCACCCTCTACGATGGCCGTGGCCAGCTTGCGGATCTCTTCGGCCTTCTTGAACAGGGGCGTGCGGCGGTAGTCGTCGTGGTCTTCCATGGTCCTGGTTCGGCTGGGAACGGTCGTGGTCAGCAGGCGGTGCCCGTACGGCCTAAGGCGGATGCCGAATGCCGTGTGCGGGCCACAACGATACGACGATCAGGAAGAAAGAACCCCGCCGAGGTATTGCCTGGCGGGGTTCTTCGAGACCGTTCGTCGATCAGGCCAGTTGGCCTTCCAGTTTCTGGCTCAATTGGCTCTTGGGAACTGCGCCCACGCTGCGGTCCACCACTTCGCCGTTCTTGATGAACAGGATCGTGGGGATGCTCCGGATGCCGTATTTCATGGCCACCTGCGGGTTGTTGTCCACGTTTACCTTGCCGATCACGGCTTTGCCTTCGTAGTCCTTGGCGAGTTCTTCCACCACGGGACCCACCATGCGGCAGGGACCGCACCATTCCGCCCAGAAGTCGACCATCACGGGTTTGTCGCTCTTCAGTGCCAGTTCTTCGAAGTTGCTGTCGGTGAATTCGAGTGCCATTGTTGTTGGGTGGGCACCTTGCGATGCCTCTTTTGTTACGGTTCGTTGGTCGTGCAAGTTGTGGATCGCTGACGATCGATCTACCATGTGATCCGATCAGTTTTCCACGCGTTATGACCGCAAAGGTACTGCCCCCAGACAAGATCCTTGCCATGGAAACTAATCTGACGATCCGTCAGTTGAGGGTGTAGGAAACCTCGGGTAGGCCGTCCAATGACCGGATAAGATCTTCGCTCACCGCCACGCTGATCCCTTTCGTGGGCGCTTCAAGGGCCATTTTTTCCTGTTCGCTCACGAGTTGGATGCTCACCTTGCATTTGCCTGGAGACGCTTTCAATAGCTGTCCAAGTTCACGGGCCAAGGCGTCGTCCACCCGGTCGGCATCCAACTTCAGATTGAGCTTGGTGATGTATTTCTCCCGCGCGTCGCCCAATAGGTCGATGTTGTACACCTTCAACTCCATTTGTCCTTCATCGCGCCCCCAGGTACGTGCCATCGCTTTCCCCTTCACCAGCAGCAAGGCGCCGGTCTGCAGGTAGAGCTTGAACTTCATGTAGTCCTCACTGAAGAACATGAATTCGTGGGTGCCACTGTGATCCTCCAACGAGAGACTTCCGAAGGGTTTGCCGCTCTTGGCGATGCGGTGTTCGGCCTTGGTGACGATCCCCGCGAAAGTGAGGTCGCGGCCCGCCAACTTGTCCAGTTCCTTCAGATCGGGCAGGGTGGTGTTGCACAAGTGCTTGATCTCCAAGCGATGGTCGTCCAGCGGATGGCCGCTGAGGTAGAAACCGATCACGTCCTTTTCGTAGTGCAATTGTTCCAGTGCGCTCCACGGGTCTATGGCGGGGATCGTCGGCTCGGGGATGGCGGCGCCTTCGTCGGCCTCGCCGAACATGTTCACCTGCGCGCTGTCGGCACCGTCCTGGCACTGTTGACCGTATCGGGTGAGTGTTTCCATCCACGTGGGCTTGCCCTCGCCGGGACTGTGGAAGTAGTGGGCCCGGTGCGTGCGGGGAAGTCCATCGAAGGCACCTCCGTAGGCCAGGCTTTCCAGAGCCTTGCGGTTGGCCGAGCGCAGGTTCACACGGCGTACCAGATCGAAGATGTCCTTATACGGACCGTGCTCGTTGCGCTCCTTCACGATCGCATCCACGGCGGCTTCGCCCACGCCCTTCACAGCACCAAGGCCGAAGCGCACCTCGCCCTTCTTGTTCACGCTGAACTGCAGCTGGCTCTCGTTCACGTCGGGGCCCAGCACCTGGATGCCCATGCGGCGGCACTCTTCCATGAAGAAGGTGATCTTGTCGATCTGCCCGCCCGAGTGGGTGAGCACGCTGGCCATGTACTCGCTGGGGTAGTTGGCCTTGAGCCATGCGGTCTGGTAGGCTACGAAGGCGTAGCATGTGCTGTGCGATTTGTTGAAGGCGTATTGCGCGAAGGCCTCCCAGTCGGTCCATACTTTTTCGCACACCTTGGCATCGAAGCCGCGTTCCTTGGTGCCCTCGAGGAACTTGCCCTTCATCTTGTCCAACGTGGCGCGGTCCTTCTTGCCCATGGCCTTGCGCAGCACGTCGGCATCGCCCTTGGTGAAGCCCGCGAGCTTCTGCGAGAGCAACATCACCTGCTCTTGGTACACGGTAACGCCGTAGGTCTCCTTCAACAGTTCCTCCATCTCGGGCAGGTCGTAGAGGATCGGCTCCAGCCCGTGCTTGCGTTTGATGAAGGTGGGGATGTATTCGAGCGGCCCCGGCCGGTACAGGGCGTTCATGGCGATGAGGTCGCCGAATTGGTCGGCCTTCAGTTCGCGCAGGTACTTCTGCATGCCCGCGCTTTCGAACTGGAAGGTGCCGTTGGTTTCGGCGCGCTGGTACAAGGCGAAGGTCTTGGGGTCGTCCAGCGGGATGTCGTCGATGGCGATGTCCACCCCGTGGTTGGCCTTGATCATGCGCAGCGCATCGCGGATGATGGTGAGCGTCTTCAGCCCCAGGAAGTCCATCTTGATCACGCCCGCATCTTCGATCACCTTGCCGTCGTACTGCGTAAGGAGCAGGGTGCTTTCCTTCGATGTGCAAACGGGGATGATCTCGGTGAGGTCGCTGGGCGCGATGATGATCCCCGCCGCGTGTACCCCGGTGCCGCGCACGGAACCTTCCAGCTTCTCGGCGGCGTTCAGCACGTCGCTGGTCAGCTCACCGCTGTCCAGCACGTCGCGCAGCTGTTTCACCAAGGCCAGCTCGTCGCTGCCGAGGTTCTCCTTCGCCTTCAGGCTGCCTTCGCCGTCCATGGGTGCGCGCAGCAGGCGGCCCAGGTCTATACCGGGGCGTTCGGGTACGAGCTTGGCCAGGCGGTCGGCCTCGGGCAGTGGCAGGTCCATCACGCGGCTCACGTCGCGGATGCTGCTCTTGGCGGCCATGCTGCCGTAGGTGACGATCTGCGCCACCTGGTTGCGGCCGTATTTGTCCACCACGTAGTCGATCACCCGCTGCCGCCCTTCATCGTCGAAGTCGGTATCGATATCGGGCATGCTCTTGCGGTCGGGGTTCAGGAACCGTTCGAAGAGCAGGTCGTACTTGATGGGGTCGATGTTGGTGATGCCGATGCAATACGCCACCGCGCTGCCCGCCGCGCTGCCACGGCCCGGACCGATCAACACGCCCATGTTGCGGCCCGCGTTGATGAAGTCCTGCACGATGAGGAAGTACCCCGCGAAGCCCATGGTGCGGATCACGAAGAGCTCGAAATCCAGCCGCTCCTTGATCTTGGGGTCGAGCGAATCGATGCCGCCCACAAGGCCCGTATCGGGCCGACCCTGAAGGTTGGCGGTGCGGGCGCCTTGATCGGCGATCGCGGGGGTGAGCCACCGCCGGATCGCACCCTCGTACGTCAGATGCTTCAGGTATTCATCCTGGTCGGCGAAGCCTTCGGGCAGTTGGTAGTTGGGCAGGAGGATGTCCTTCTTCAGCTTAAGGGTATCCACCTTGTCCACGATCAGGCCCGTGTTGTCCAGGGCCTCGGGCAGGTCGCGGAAGGTCTCGGCCATCTGCGCCTGCGTCTTGAAGAAGAACTGGTCGTTGGGGAATCCGAAGCGCTTGCCCTTGGTGCTGGCGTCCTCGTCGGTGGCAATGGGGGTGCTCTGCTTCTCCCCGGTGTTCACACACAGCAGGATGTCGTGCGCGTTGCTGTCCTCCTGATCGGTGTAGTGGCTGTCGTTGCTGGCGATGATGGGCACATTGTACTTCCGCGCCCACTGCACCAGCACGGCGTTCACCTGTTCCTGTTCGGGTATGCCATGGCGTTGCAGTTCCACGAAGTAGTCCTCGCCGAAGAGGTCCAGCCACCACTTGAACTCGGCTTCGGCCTTGTCCAGGTCGCCACGCAGTATGGCCTGTGGCACGCTGGCGCCCAGGCAGCAGGTGGTGGCGATCAGGCCCTCGTGGTACTGTACGATCAGCTCCTTGTCGATCCGCGGGTATTTGCTGTAGAACCCGTCGATGTAGCCGAGGCTGCACAGTTTGCTCAGGTTGCGGTAGCCTTCGGCGTTCTTGGCCAGCATCAGCTGGTGGAACCGCTTGTCCTTCTCTTCGCGGGTGAACTGCTTCTTGTGCCGGTCGGCCACCACGTAGAACTCGCAGCCCACGATGGGCTTCACCTTCAGCGAGCCGTCGTCGTTCTTGTGCTTGCCCGCCTCGGCCACGAACTTGAAGGCGCCGAACATGTTGCCGTGGTCGGTGATGGCCAGCGCGGGCTGACCGTCCTTCACGGCTTTCTTGTAGAGCGATGGGATGCTGGCGGCCCCGTCGAGGAGCGAGAACTGGGTGTGGACGTGGAGGTGGGAGAAGGACATGATGCGGGCCACGAATTTACCTGGCTGGAAGGGGTGGGGCCGGGATCAGTTTTCCACAGTGGAACCAGCCATAAGGCCACGAGATCGGCGATGGATCGTGGATAGTTGGTCGGTGGTGTAGTATGTTCGGGCCGTGGCCAGGCCGGGTGGCCCAGCGCGGGTAACCAACCCCATGGCCGCACGTAAGACGACCGCAATGACCAACGCATTCTTCAAGGAGGAGCATCATCAGTTCCGCGCCGGTTTCCGGGCCTTCCTGGCCAAGGAAGTGGTGCCGCATGTGGAGGAGATCGAACGTACCGGCCGGATCGACCGTGCCATTTGGAAGAAGATGGCCGACCATGGGGTGTTCGGCCTGGTGTATCCCGAAGCCTATGGCGGCCTGGGGCTGGACCACAAGTACACCGTGATCTACCTGGAGGAGATGCAGCGCATCAACTCCGGTGGTTTCGCCGCCGCCATGTGGGCGCACACCTACCTGGCCATGCAGCACCTGCTGGCCGAGGGCGATGAGCGCATCAAGCACGAATACCTCGCACCCAGCATCAGCGGCGACAAGATCGGCTGCCTGTGCATCACCGAACCGTTCGCAGGAAGCGATGTGGCCGGCATGCGCACCAAAGCCGTGAAGGATGGCGACCACTACGTGATCAACGGTTCCAAGACCTTCATCACCAACGGCGTGTACAGCGATTACCTAGTGGTGTGCGCCAAGACCGAACCCACGCTGGGCAGCCGGGGCATCTCCATCTTCGTGGTGGACCGCGATACGCCGGGCATCAGCGCCACCAAGCTGGATAAATTGGGCTGGCGCGGGTCCGATACCGCCGAGATCGCCTTCGAGAACGTGCGTATCCCGGCCGCCAACTTGATGGGCGAGGAGAACAAGGGCTTCGGCTACATCATGCAGCATTTCGCGTTGGAAAGGCTGATCATGGCCGTGAATGCCCACGCATGTGCGGAGTTCGCCTTGGAATACAGCCTCAATTACATGCACGAGCGCCATGCTTTCGGTAAGGCCATTAGCGACTTCCAAGTGTTACGTCACCGCGCCGCGCACATCGCCGCCAAGGTGGAGATGCACAAACGCTTCAACTACACCATCTGCCAGCAGCTGGTGGACGGGGAGTATCCCGTGAAGGAGGCCAGCATGGCCAAGATGCTTGCCACCGCCATGTGCGACGAGGTCGTGAGCCAATGCCTGCAGTTCCTCGGTGGTTACGGCTACATGGAGGAGTATCCGCTGGCACGCATGTTCCGCGACAGCCGCCTTGGCCCCATCGGCGGCGGCACGTCGGAGATCCTCGCCGAGATCATCGCCAAGATGGTGATCGATAAGAAGGAGTATGCACCTGCTGTGAAACACTGAACCGAAGAGAACATGTCCCGCGTAGCGCTCATCACCGGTGGTAGCCGAGGTATCGGCCGCTCCATCGCCCTCAAACTGGCCAGCCACGGTTACGATATCGTGATCGCCTCCAAATCCACCGAGGAGGATCCCCGCATTCCGGGTACCATCCATTCCGTGGTGGCCGAGGTGGAGGCCCTGGGCGCGAAGGCCCTCGCCGTGAAGGTGGACATCCGCTATGAGGAGCAGGTGGTGGCCATGTTCCAGCAGGTGAAGGCCCGGTTCGGGCATCTCGATGTACTGGTGAACAATGCGAGTGCCATCAACCTCGCCAGCACCGAGAAGATGGAAATGAAGCGCTGGGACCTGATGAACTCCATCAACGTGCGTGGCACCTACATGGTGTCGAAGTACGCGATCCCATTGCTCAAGGACGGGTTCAACGCCCACATCCTCACCCTCTCTCCGCCGCTGAACATGGATAAGGTGTGGTTCGGAAAGCACTTGGGCTACACCATGGCGAAGTACGGCATGAGCATGACCGTGCTGGGCCTGGCCACGGAATTGAAACCGCACAGGATCGCCGCCAATGCGCTGTGGCCGAAGACGACCATCGCCACCGCCGCCGTGCAGAACCTGTTGGGCGGCAAGGAGCTCGTGGAGCGCAGTCGTATACCGGAGATCGTGGCCGATGCCGCATGGACCATCGTGAACAAGCCCAGCGACAGCTTCACGGGGCGCTTCCTGATCGACGAGGAGGTGCTGCGCGAAAGCGGTGTCTCGGACTTCGAGCAGTACGCGGTGACGCCCGGCGGACCATTGATGCCGGACTTGTTCCTCTAATACCATTCGGCCATTCCGTAGCGCCCGAAGATGCGCGGCTATTCTTTCGCAGGCCGATACGAGGGACCTGCTACGTAGCGGGACTTACGGAACGATCAAGACGGAGAAGGCATGCGGGAAAGGACCGGGTCGATCGTCCTGCTCCTTACACGGTCGGTGAGATAGGAACGGTTTCAGCACGGGCGGAATCGGGTGGCGAAGAAGAGAAGAAGTGAAAGTGGGCGTGGCTTCCTCGCTTCTTCATTTCCTCGCTACCGAGCGGAATGGACCGCTTCTATGTTGCCACCTCAGTAGTGCGAATTGGTGATAGGTCCGCCCCAGTGTGTCGGTGTGGTTCGGGGATCACGGGCCGGGCCATGGCCTTTTCCGCACCGCGCACTTCAGACCGGTCATGTCGGTGCTTCAGTGCTCGGCGTTGCGCTTCAACAATTCCTGCAGCCGTGGCAGGTCCTTGTAGTAGGCTTCGAGGTCCCACTTGAGCCCCATGCTGACGAGGTAGTCGTTCAACGGTCGAAGACCCACCTCGGCTCTCCGCTGGTCCACATGCTCGGGGTCCTCCAATGGGCTCAGGTAATAGCTGTTCGTATCGGGGTCGCGCCCCAGTTGCGTGCCATACACCTGCGGCCGTCCACGGCGCATGCGGGTCCGGTCCTCGAGCATGGCCAGATGGTTGCCCTTGGCACGCCCGGCCTTCATGGCTTCGCGCATCAGCGGAAGGTATTTCTCCTGGGTCTCCAGGTCCGCATGCTGGATCACCAGGAACAACGCCAGGTTCCCAGTGGGACCTACGACATCCGGTCCTAACCATCCACGTTCATCCAGGATCCGGACCACCTTGATCTGGTTGAGCGAATCGGCCACCCAGATGCGGTGCCAATACGCTTTCATCTCCTTTGAATCATGCCCGAACTCCGCTTCCACGGCGGCGATCCCGTTGCGCAAGCCCTGGTCCTCTGCGAAGATGGAGTCGAGTTGCGCGACCAGGGCCTTGTCGTAGTTGGCCTCCAGCCGTTCCTTGTTCTTCGCTACCCGGTCGATCACTTCATTCCAGCGCTTGTCCGTGTGCAAACCGTTCAGGTCCGGGTCGGTGGTGATGTGCTTCAGGTTCGCATAGTCCATCAGGTCGGCGATCCGCTTCAGCTGGTAGAAGGCGGAGTCCGGTACTCCCGCCAAGGCCCATGCACAAGCGGCGTTGTACCGGTCGTTGGAGGTGCCATTCCAACCCAGGGTCTTGAATGCTTCCGCGTACGTTCCTCCGCTGGCCTTGTAGTCCTCCTGTTCGTAGAGGGAGTAGGCCTTCGCGATCAATTCATCGTACCGCGCCTGGTCCTGGCCATGGACCATGGAACTGGTGCATATGGAAAGGAGGAAGATAGGGTTGGCGCGCATGGCGCTAAATTATTGATGGGCATTCGCTACGCTCCTTTCACCATCTTTGAATGTGCTGAACCGTTTCTATTCCGCATTGGTCCGGAAGGACTGGGCTGCGATGGGGGCATGCTACCACCCCGATGCACGCTTCAGCGATCCTGTTTTCCCGGCGTTGGACGCCGCTGGTGCCCGTGCGATGTGGCGGATGCTGCTCACCAGCGGCACCGATCTGCGGGTGGCGTTCACCATCATCAGCGAGGATGAGCGCAGTGGGGTGGTGCGGTGGGAGGCGTGGTATACGTTCAGCCGCACGCAGCGCCCGGTGCACAACGTCATCACCTCCACGTTCAGCCTGAAGGATGGCCTCATCCTCGTTCAGCGGGACAGGTTCGACTTCTGGCGCTGGAGCAGGCAGGCGCTGGGTACCAGCGGCCTGCTGCTGGGTTGGTCGCCCATGGTGCGGAACAAGGTGCGCGCTGCCGCAGCGAGGGGCTTGCGCAAAGCCATGCAGGGTTGATCACTTCTCCTGCACGCCCTTGGTCGTTTCCAGCATCACCACTTCCAGCTTGCGCACACCGTACTTGGCCTTCAGCGTGGTACGGCTGTCGTTCCCTTCTTCGGGTGTGTCGAAGCGCAGCACGTCCAAGTCCTGCACGTCCTTCAACACGGGGAACTCCTCCCGGTAGCGGGCCAGCAGTTGCGGTGTGGTGAACGCTTCGGTGGTCTCGATCACCGGGGTGATGTACACCACGGGGCCGTTGCGCCAATTGCCCACGGCGAGGCTCCAGATGGTGTTCTGCGCCATAGCGGCGCAGCCGATGAATAGGGCAAGTGCGATCAGAATGTTCCTTTTCATGCGAACGTCCGGAGCGCATGGGCACCCCGGACGTTCGCGAAGTTCGGTAAGGATCAGCGTTCCACGTGCAGCTTACCCGCGCCTTGGGCGGCTCCGGAAAGCTGGTAGAAGTACGCTCCAGCGCTCATCGCCTGGCGCTCGATCAGGAACCGGCCAGCACCGCTCTTGTCGCTCTGCTGCTGTACGATCCTACCCTGCAGGTCGGTGATGGTGAGGTGCACAACACCGCCAGAGACCGGTGGATACAGCAAGGTGGTCTGTTCGGTGAAGGGGTTGGGGAACACCCGGATACCATCGGTCTGCGAGCGTTCACCCACGCCGGTGATGGTGGCGCAGGCGTTCTCCAGTCGGGTGATCGCGTTGTGGTAATTCTCGTTCACCACATCGATCACTTCGGCGATGCAGATGGTGGGCTCCGCATTGGTGAAATGAACCCGGCATAAGGGCTTGTAGTCCGGTCCGCGTTGGATGGTGCTGTCCACATCGCTGAGGCACATCAGATGGCCTGTGCCGAATCCATAGGCCGGTACCGCCGGGTATTCGGCTTGGTCGTAGAGGCTTTCCACCCCCGTGATCTGTACGCCGCTCAAGCGCAGTTCATAGCCCAACAGGCGGCGGTTCGCGTTCCGCACGTGGATGTCCATCCAACCCTCGGTCATGTCCAGGGCCCCGATGGTGAAGCTCACCGTGTCGAAGGGGTTGATGATCTCGTTGAACGGGAAGTTGCAGTGGTCGTGTACCGCTGCACTATCGGGGGGGTGGTTGTACAGGTTCCAGTAATTGCAGAACGACATCAGGGCCGCATCGGTCACCGTGAGGTTGCCGTCCTGGTCGATGTCGTTGCAGGGTACCGGGGTAAGGTCGTTCCCAAGGATACCCGTCTCGTAATAGTTCACGTCCAGCGTATTCTGGTAGCCATCGGTGTTCAGGTCTCCGATCAGGGCCGTGCCGGCGCAATTGCCCATGCAGTCCATCTGGGCGGGGCCGTAGATCTGTCCCAAGCAATCCACGTAGGGGTCGCAGTCATTGTCCACGGTTACCGTAAGGGTGGGGGTGCGGTCGATGTTGATACACACCTGTGCCCAGTTGTTGAAGTGGTTGCTCTCCACGCGGCCCAAGGCATCGGGGTCGTTGTCCCAGTTGGTGCGCACCACCAGGGTGTAGGTGCCCTCGGCCACACCCGTGATATCGATCCAGTTACAGCTGGTGCCACTTCCGTAGACGTCCGCACAACCCGCACTGATCCCCATGTTGCCGCAGCCGTATTGGCCCGTGCCACCACCGGCGCAGTCAACATCCATCACGCAGAATCCGTTCTTGAAGCCCACGGCGAGTTCCTGTCCATTGGCATCATAGAGCAGGTATTCCGCATAGCCTTTGTAGTGCGTGTGGCCATGGCAGTTCTGGAATTCGAACTGGTCCGGGTTCGCGCTGGGCGAACCGATGTAATAATCCAGTTCGCCGATGTTGGCGATACGCGTGTCGAATCGGAGGATCTCGCGTGTGCCGTAGCCCGTGAGGCAGCCTTCGGCGATGTAGCAGTTGCCTTGGCTGATCGTGGTGCTGGAAAGGTTCAGGGAGGTGGTGAGGCGGCCTTGATCAATGATCAGGTCGGGGGCTTGAGGGCAATCCACGCTGCCCCATGCGATACAGCTGCCATCGTCCACCGTGGCCAACGGGTCGAAGTTGCATGAGGTGGGATCGGTGCAGCCGGAGATCGGCCCGAAGTAACCGATGGACCAATCGATCGGGTCACTGCCACACGAGGTGCTTTCCCCCCCGATCCGGACCCAGATCACATCGCCCACAGCCAGGTTGGCCAGCAATTCGGCCTGTGGACCGCTCATGCAACCACTTTCGGCGAAATACATGGTCCCAGCAGGGCTATCGTCCGGCACCAGGCCCGTGCAGTGGTCGTACACCCAGATCCGTGTGTCGCAATCGGCCAGGCCACAAGTGGTGATCAGGTATTGCCCGCTGGTGCCGGCCGTGAAGTGGTACCACGTGTTACGCGCTGGGGCCGTGTGGGGGCCTTCGCCGATCACGATCGGATTGCCGCAACTGAAGCCCGGAGGGCAGTTCAGCTCGGTCACCTGGCTGTAGTTGTAGTTGTTACCGTGGGCCGCCCCCCCGCTGGCGATGGTCGTCCCGTCCAAGGTAACCACGTACCCCCCTTGCCCGATCAAACCATCACCGTACGAGTCGAGCATGGTGAAGATCATGCATTCGCCACTGGGGACGCACAACGTGCCCCCCTGGGCATTGCCGGAGGCGAAGACCTCGCCACTAAGGGTCACATTCCAGCTGATCTCGTTGGGCCAGTTGTCCGGAGTGATACTGATGATCATTTCACTCTGCCCTGCCGGACAGCCACCGCCGGGGCCAGCCATGGTGGAGTAGGGCAAGAGAGCCAACGTGGCAAGGAGTAAGGGTCTCACTTCCATCGATCACAGGTTTTGGTTCCACAAGGTCGTGGATCATATTGACGTAAGGTAGACCAGGATCGGCGTCTCGGTTGAAAAGCCGACCGATCTTACCGCACTTCGATCTCATCCAGGAACATCCACGCCGGGTTGCCCGCACCTGGATCACCTACGGGAATGGTGTTGATGGCCGTCACCGCGACACGCACGTAACGTGCCTTCGCCTGGCTATCGACGCTGAACGCATTGCGGCCACCCCTCTCCAGGCCTTGAGCCCTGCCGAACGGGGTGAAGGTGCTGCCGTTCAGGCTGGTGCTGAAGTCCACGGCCGAAGGCAGATGGATCCAGCTGTGAGGGTCATTCCATGCACCGATGCCGATGTGACGCACGTCCTGTACGCTGCCCAGGTCCACCGTGAGGGTGACGCTTTCCTTCCAGCCCAGCCACTCGGTATTCACGCGCCTCTCCTGCGCGGTGATGCCATCCACCAGGGTGAAGGCCCCTCCTTCGTTATAGCGTTCGTTCGGTTGAACACTGATGGTGATGGGACGGGCGGTGGCTTTGTTGAAGCGGAATGTTCGCTTGGCGCGTGGCATGGTGCTCCATCCATGGTCGGGGTCATCGGTAGCCACACAGGCCACCAGGGTACAGTTGTTCCGGATCGCGATGGGACCGGTGGTCTGGTCGGTATGGTTCACTTGGAGGTCGTCCTTGGGGGCGGGTGTCTCAGCCCCCATCACTTCTTCGTTCAGCTCGTAGCGGAATGTCTGGCCTTCCCGGCTGCCGATGAACTCCACGTCGATGCTGCCGTCTGTGCTCCCCTGCCGGGGCTTGAGGCGTACCTGGTATAGGCTCTTGCTGACATTCACATCCAGGGCCTCCAGCCTGTGGAATTCGCTTTCCAGCCGCTCGATGAAGTTCTTCTCATCCCGTGCCTCTTTCGGTGTCCACAGCACTTCGGCCAGTGCCAGCATACGCGGCACGACCATATACTCGACGTGTTCGGGCGTAAGGATGTACTCCGTCCAAAGGTTGCCCTGTGCACCGAGGATGTACTTGTGTTCTTCGGGTTTCAGTTCGGCCGGGATGGGCTCATAGCTGTACACCTTCTGCAACGGCGTGTAGCCGCCGATCGCCAGCGGTTCGTTGGCGGGGTCGCCCTGGTAGTGGTCGAAATAGCAATGGCTGCCGGGGCTCATCACAGCATAGTGCCCGCTGCGCGCCGCTGCGATGCCGCCTTCCGTTCCGCGCCAGCTCATCACGGCCGCGTTGGGTGCCAAGCCGCCTTCCAGGATCTCGTCCCAGCCGATGATCTTCCGGCCCTTGCTGTTCACGAACCGCTCAATGCGTTGGATGAAGTACGACTGCAGTTCGTGCTCATCCTTCAGGTTCCCGGCCTTCATCCGCGCCTGGCACTTCGCGCAGACCTTCCAGGCCTCCTTGGGGCATTCATCCCCCCCGATGTGGATGACCTCGCTGGGAAAGAGCGCCATCACTTCGGTAAGCACATCCTCCAGCATGGCGAACACGCTGTCGTTGCCCGCGCAGAACACGTCCTCGAACACACCCCAACCCCTGTTCACCTCGTACGGGCCACCCGTGCAGCCCAAGTGGGGGTAGGCCGCCAGCGCTGCCAAGGCGTGTCCCGGCATCTCGATCTCGGGCACCACATTGATGTGCCGTGCCGCCGCATAGGCCACCACCTCGCGGATCTGGTCCTGGGTATAGAAGCCACCGTAGGGGATGCTGTCGTATTGGAGTTTGGCATACGGCCCCACCTGACTGCCTTTTCGCCATGCGCCCACCTCGGTGAGCCGCGGGTGCTTCTTGATCTCGATCCGCCAGCCCTGGTCATCCGTCAGGTGCCAGTGGAAGCTGTTCATCTTGTACCGCGCCAGCAGGTCGATGTACTTCTTGGTGAACTCCACCGACCAGAAGTGGCGGCAGGGGTCCAGGTGCATGCCCCGCCACGGGAAGCGTGGGAAGTCGGTGATGCTCAAGCAGGGTATGGAGCCGGTATCCAGTCCTTGTTCGAGCAACTGGACCAAGGTGCGACTGCCGCGAAAGAGCCCGGCTTCGGTAGGCGCGGTGATCGCAATGCCTTGTGGCATGACGGTGAGGGCGTACCATTCGGGTGGTAGCAAGGTGTCCGGAGTGAACAGGGCGAGATCGATATTGATCGCGTGTTCGCAGCCGATGGGCTTGCGTTGTTGGGGCAGGGTGGCGAGTTCGGTGCGAAGCAGTTGCGCAATACGCTCCGGAGCATCCTTGACCACCCAGCCGCAGGTCAGGTCGCATGCACCGGGTTTCGTGCTCAACTCCACCGGTCGCGGGATCAGAACGGGCTGCGGGGGCTGCTGGGCCGAGGCTTGCACGGTCGCTAGGAGCAGAAGGGGGATCAGACGCATGGGGCAAAGGTGGCGAAGTACAATGGTCTTCAGACCGTCGGTCCTGGATGGTTCGCGGACCGGCGCTTCACCTCGAGGCCAGCAAGCACCACCAGAGCCACCGCCGCGCCCAACAGCGTGTCGTACCACCGGCCCTGCACGGTAGCGGAGGGGTTGAGTCCCTGGCCGAACGTGGCCAGCATGAGCGCCAGTGGGGTGATGAAGCACAGGCCCAGGACATAGTTGCGGAAAATGACGACCTCGATGCCGAATTGAAGGACCATGACCATGGCCACGAGCACGATCCCCTGTGGATGGAGGTGTGCCAGCCCTGTGAACAGGAGCAGCCCGAGCAGGGTGCCGGCCACACGCTGGACCACGCGCACCAAGGTGAACGAACGGTCGTAGGCGCCCTGCAGTATGGCGATGGCCGTGATCACCACCCAGTGAAGGCGGAAGGCATCGAGGTGTATGCTGGCCAGGCAGGCCAGGGCCACGCCGGCCGTGACGCGTCCTACGTTCCGCCTCACACTACGATCCATCTGGAAGGCCAGCGAACGCGTGGTCGGGTGGGCGCTACCGACCGCAAGGGCACCCGGCAGTTTGGCCGAGATCAGAATGGGGACGAAGGACAGTACCGCACCCGAGGTCACCAGCACAGGGATGACGGCTGGTTCCATTCGTTGGCCCACTTGTGCGGAGATCGCGGCCGCCAGCACGAAGAGCATGGTGCCGGGTGGCCCCAGTCGGGTGCCCCAGGCCAGGGTGCCCGCCCCGGCCGTGACCCCGATCAGGATGACCGACGTCCACCACGGGTCGTGCGCTACGGCAGCCCCCAGCGAGGCACAAGCGATGAACCCGAGGGCGACCACGGGCAACAAGTGCAGTTGCTGCCGAAGTGGCCGGTCGGTGCCGTACAGCGCTGTGAAGCCCCCCAAGGCGGCGACAAGGCCCTGCTCGGACCGGCCCCACACGGTGAGGACCAACAGGGGCAGGCCGATCGCCAGGGCCGCACGCAGGCCTGCGGACCACCGCCAGTCGCCCGGCTGGATCCGCACGGCATGGTGTACCGTGCGGCGGGTGCGGGGGAGGCGCAGGCGTTTCGTCACAGGGTGCTAAGTTCGGGCTTTGAAGTACAGCCGGTTGTGGATCCAGGAGGATCATCTATATTTGCCGCCCCTTACCGATAAGGGGCTAAAAACAACGACCGCGACATGCCAACTCGCATCCGCCTTCAGCGTAAAGGCAAGAAAGGCCGGCCCTTCTACCACCTGGTGGTGGCCGATTCCCGCGCACCCCGCGATGGAAAGTACATCGAACGGATCGGCGCCTACGATCCCAACCAGAACCCTGCGTTCATCGAGATCAATGATGACAAGGCGCTCAGCTGGCTCCAGAAGGGTGCCCAGCCCAGCGATACCTGCCGCGCCATCCTCAGCTATACCGGGGTGATCTATAAGAACCACCTGGCCGGTGGTGTGAAGAAGGGCGCTTTCGATCAGGCCGAGGCCGATCGTCGTTTCGACATCTGGAAGAACGAGAAGAACGCCAAGATCGAAGGCAAGAAGAACAAGCTGGCCCAAGGTGCCGAAGCCGCTGCCAAGGCACGTGTGGAAGCTGAGACCAAGAAGGCCGCCGAACATGCGGCTGCTCTGAGCGCCAAGCTCGCTGCCGCCGCTGCTGCCGCTGAACCCGCAGCTGCACCTGCAGAGGGCGAGGCACCGGCCGAGGCCGCTGCCGAGTGATCCGCACGACATTTCAGTAGGACCCGCGCATCGCCAGGTGCGCGGGTCCTTGCTTTCCGAGGTATGCCCCACGACCCGATGAAGTGGCGCGTATGAGGCTCCGGCAGGGCCGTGGCCACCGTTTCTTCGCTGCCGCCGCAGTACCTTTCCCCCATGGATCTCGATAGCCTCCGACGCATCGGTAAGTTGGGCAAACCCTGGGGGCACCGGGGCGAGCTCACCGTGCAGCTCGAGGGATGCGACCCCGATGAACTGGTCCATGCCGGCGCCCTCTTCGTGGACATCGAAGGGCAGAAGGTGCCGTTCTTCTTCACCGCCCTGCACGACAAGGGACGCGAGACCCTGGTGAAGTTCGACGATTTCCACGATCCGCAGAGCGCATCCATCCTTGTGGGGCGCGACCTCTACGCGCCGCCCGGCCTCCTGGTCGATGGCAGCGACGAGAGCTGGGATCCCGAGGAGTTCATCGGCATGGTGGTACGCGATGAAGAGCATGGTGACCTGGGTGAGGTGACCGGCATCGAAGGTTCCGCCAAGAACCCGGTGCTGGTGATCCTGCATGGCGAGGAGGAGGTGATGGTGCCCTTGGCCGAGGAGATGATCCTGGGGATCGATCCAGAGTCCAATACCTTGTTGGTACGCACGCCGCCCGGGTTGGTGGCCATGTATCGGGAGCGATAGCGGATGCCCAAACCAACCTTCCGTTTCAAGCAGTTCACCATCCACCAGGATCGCTGTGCCCTGAAGGTGGGTACCGATGGTGTCCTCTTCGGGGCCTGGGTGCATTTCGGAACGGCCCGGAGCATTCTCGATATCGGAACGGGTACCGGGGTGTTGGCGCTCATCGCCGCGCAACGCACCACTTCGGCGACCATCGATGCCGTGGAGATCGATGACGCTTCCGCCGAACAAGCCGCGGAGAACGTGGCGGCCAGCCCCTGGAGCGACCGCGTACGGGTGCATCGCTTGGATGTGCGCCGCATGGTGGCCAATGCACCATTCGACCTGATCCTTTGCAACCCGCCGTACTATGCCGGTTATTCCGCTGCCGCCGATGCGCGTGTGGGCGTGGCCAAGCACAGCGATGAGCTCCTGTTCACCGATCTGGTCGCCGTGGTGAAGAGGTCCTTGGCACCGGAAGGGAGCTTCGCCGTGATCATCCCCTTGCACCGGGAGCAGGAGCTTGGGGCATTGGTCGCCACCATCGGTCTGCGGCCCACCCGCCGCTGTGTGGTGCGCTACGTGGCCCATCGCCCGCCGAAGCGCGTGCTGCTCCAATTCGACCGGAGTGGTACGCCGCTGCACGAGGAGGAACTCATCGTGGAGAACACCGGGCCGTTCGACTACACGCCGAAGTACCGCGCACTGATCGCCGATCTGATGCTGGGGTTCTGATGCCGACCCACGGAAGGGGCCAGACCATTGATGTGAGGCCTGGGCGAGCATGACCCTTCAGGGGACGTGCCCCCTTGATCCCGGCCGGGGCTATGCCTCCACCTCCTCTTCCGTGAACGTGATACCCAGCTTTTCCAGCTCATTCAGCACAGGGTCGTAGATCTCCCGTTTCAGCGGCAGGATCACGCCACGGTCCGCGATGCCACCATTCAACAGCAGTTTGGCGCCGATGGCGATCGGGAGCCCCACGGTACGGGCCATCGCCGTGTACACCTGATCTTCTCCGATCACCCCGAGCGAGGCATGTATGGCCTGGTGTTGCCCTTCCACCGTATAGCGGAACCGGTGCCACATCACCACCATGTCCTTGTCCTGCGGGCCGAGCTTCCATTTCTGTTCGAGCAGGTGTTGCAAGGTTGCCGCCGGAGAGCGTCCGCTCACGCCAATGGGGTTCTTCTTGTCGAACATCCCCAGCCAATCCAGCTTCTTCATGGTGTCTCCATCCTCCGCCAGACCCAGGTACCGGGCCAGGTTCCCACGGGTGCCACATTCCTGGCAGTGGGGTAGGAAAGCGTCGAGGTATTCGTTCCAGCTCGCCTGCGCCGGAAGCTCCATCGCGAACCCATCCTCGGTGCAGCCCAGTTGCACGAACACGTCCCAAGCCTCGCAATAGCCCGCTTTCCGCAACGTGCCGCGCAGCAGGGTGGGGATATCGTCCAGTCCGTAATGCGAGCGGTACTTCAGCGAGTCCCGGTTCGCGTAGCCATCGAACTCACCGAAGCCGTCCACGGCCACGCGCACGGTCTGCCGAAAGAGTTTGTGGTAGGGTATGTACTTCGTTTCGCCATCCCGGATGTATTTGGCGGCGCCACCCTGTCCCGCCAGTACCACATTGCGCGGGTTCCAACTGAATTTGTAGCCCCAGGGGTTGTCGTCGCTTGCGGGGGCCACCAGCCCGCCGCAATAGCTTTCGAAGGCTTCCATGCGCCCTCCCTCGCCACGGATACGGTCCAGGATCCGCATGGCGCTCATGTGGTCGATACCGGGATCAAGTCCCATCTCGTTCAGCACGGTCAACCCGGCGGCCTTGAAGTCCGCGTCCAGGGCCCAGAGCGCGTCGGGGACGTAACTCGGCGTGATCACGTGCTTCTTCAGCCGCAGGCAGTCGGTGAGCACATCCATGTGCATGAACGCCGGCAGCATGCTGATCACCAGGTCGTGCTTGGCGATGAGGGCTGCACGGGCCGTTCCATCCGTGGCGTCCAAGGCGAAGCCCGTGGCCACCGAAGGCCCTTCGGCCACCAACATGGCGGCATGCGAAGGGTCTTTGTCGGCCACGGTGATGCGCCACTGTTGGTCGGCGGCATGCTGGATCAGATAGCGGATCAGTGAAGAGGCGGATCGACCGGCGCCGAGGATGAGAAGGCTGCGCATGCGTGGTAGGGTGTGCCCAAAGATGCGAAAGGCCTTGGTACATCGCATTTTTTTGGCCGTTCAAGGATGTTTCCGCGCTTTGGCATGCGGCTTGCCTACCATACGCCAGCAACTAACTTCGCAACCCATTCAAATTTGAACCATGACACGTTTACTCTCCCTTGTGTCCTTCGCCCTGTTCACCGTCGCCTCTTGGGCACAGACCAGCGATCTGGTGGTGTTCTCCGACGATGGCACCAAATTCACCCTCATCGTGGATGGCGATGAGAAGAACGCCCAACCCGCTTCCCGCGTGGTGGCCACAGGTATCCGTACGCAAACCCCGGTGATGGTGGTCAAGTTCGAGGATGCCGGCATCGCGCCCATCAAACAGAACGGATACATGGAGATGGGGAAGGAGTATACGTTGATGGTGACCACCAACAAGAAGGGTGCCCGTGTGCTACGCATGTCGGGCGAGGCAGCTTTGGGCACCACCGCCCGGTCGGAACCGGTGAAGCCAGCGCCCCCCGCGAACTTCGAAGAGAACGCAACGAGCACCACGGTGACCCAGGAGGCCTCCACCCCTGAAGAACAAGTGGTGACCACCACCACTGTGGTGGAGGAAGGAGACCCTTTGGGCGAAGGAGAGAACGTGAACATCAACATGGGCGTGAACGGGGTCAATTTCAATATGAGCGTGAATGCTGGGGGCACCTCCGGCAATTCCACCACCACCACCCGGACCACGACCACCACCACCACGACCACGCAGAGCACTCCAGCGCCGGTCAAGCCCGTGATCGACAACAAACCCAAACCCGTTGAGCCGACCGTGTACAGTATGCCCGGCTATACCGGACGCGTGGGCTGCGGCTGGCCCATGAGCAGCACCGAGTTCACCGATGTCAAGAAGAGCATCGAGGCCAAGAGCTTCGAGGATAGCAAGATGACCCTGGCCAAGCAGGTGGGCGCCAACCGTTGCTTCACGGTGGATCAGGTGAAGAGCCTCATGGCGCTCTTCAGCTTCGAGGATAGCAAGCTGGATATCGCCAAGTTCGCCTATGATCGCACCTACGATATCGACAACTATTACAAGGTGAACGACGCCTTCACCTTCGAAAGCTCCATTGACGACCTGAACGGATACATCCAGTCCCGCTAAGCGATCACCGTTCCTCCATAGGCCATGCGCCGTACCGGATCCATATTCGCCATCCTCTGTGCAGTCGCGCTACTCGGCGCATGCTCCGGCTCCAAGGCTTTCTCCAAGAAAGGAGAGAAGCTCGATGCGGCCGGCATGTATGCGGAAGCGGCCGACATGTACCTGCAGGCCGCGCAGCGCAACGCGAAGAACGTCGATGCGAAGATCGGCCTGAAGAAGACCGGGCAGATGCTGCTGAACGACAAGCTCAGTGCTTTCTTCAAGTACGTGGCCATGGGCGATCAACGGGGCGAGGCCGTGGCGGCCTACCTCGATGCCAAGGCCTATGCGGAAAGGGTGGGGAGGGCCGGGGTGGTGATCGAGATCCCCGATCATTACAAGGCCGACTTCGAAAAGGTGAAGGGCGAGCATCTCATCGATCTGTACAGCGAAGGGCAGGCCCTGTTCGACAAGGAGGATTTCGCCGCGGCCGAGAAGGTGTTCGGGCGGATCGCCAAGCTCGAGCCCGGGTACAAGGATGCCAGCAGCCTGCAGGATGTGGCCTACCTGGAACCCCTGTATCGCACGGGGCGTAGTGAGTTGGAGAGCGGTAATTACCGGAAGGCCTACGCCGCCTTCACCAAGGTGATGGATAAGAACAGTGCCTACAAGGACACGAACACCTTGCGGCAGGAAACGTTGACCAAGGGGCAGTTCAACGTGGCGGTGCTCCCATTCACCTCCAGTGATAAACAAAGCGCACTGGCCAGCAAGGTGAAGGCCCATGCCATGACCGCCCTGATCGAGGTGAAGGACCCCTTCTTGAAGGTGGTGGACCGCGAGAATCTGGAACGTATCCTGGAGGAACAACGCCTGAGCTTGAGCGGAGTGGTTGATGAACAGACCGCCGTGCGCGCCGGTAACCTCATGGGGGCGCAAGCCGTGCTGATGGGCGACGTGGTGAGCTACCAGGAACTGCCGGGACAGTTGCGCCGAAGCACCAAGGAGGGATACGAGTCGTACCGCGTGGAACAACTGAACAAGGAGACCGGCGAGAAGTACTATGTCACCCGCTATAAACCGGTGACCTACAACGAGTATTACCAGGAGAACAAAGTGCTGCTCTCCCTTAATTTCAGACTGGTCTCCCTGGAGACCGGTGAAGTGTTGCTGAGCAAGGTGGTGGAGAAGCAGGCGCAGGACCACGCCTACTATGCCAGCTACGATGGTAACAAGGAGGCCCTGCTACCCAAGTGGAACGGCAATGTGGACCTTCGTGATAACGCGCGGCGGGAGATGCGTTCGCTATTGAACGCTTCACGGTCGCTGAAGCCAGTGACCACCTTATTGTCCGAAGTGCTCCTTACCACCTCGTCGTCCATGGCTGGCGCGATCCAACAGGAGATCAGTACCAAGCTGCCATGAATACCTTGTTCCGGTGCCTGCCATTCGCCCTGCTGTTGGCCTGTGGTGGTGGGAAGAAAGTGGTGGAGACACCAGCCCAGGACCCCGCCGTACAGCGACCGGCCTGGGTGGGCGCACGCCCCCAGTCCGATGCCTACTACATCGGTATCGGCATGGCCAACAAGAATCGGCCCGAGGTTCTGGAGACCGCCAAGAAGAACGCGCTGAACGACCTGGCCAGTGAGATCAGTGTGAAGGTGGAGAGCAATAGCCTGCTGTACACGTTGGATCGAAAGAACCAGTTCGACGAAACGTTCACCGGCACGATCAGGACGTCCAGCAACGAGCAGCTCGAGGGGTTCGAACTCGTGGAATCCTGGGAGAACGCCAGCGAGTACTGGACCTACTACCGATTGTCCAAAGTGGAACATGCCC
Organism: Bacteroidota bacterium; assembly: GCA_963169535.1. Taxonomy (GTDB): domain Bacteria; phylum Bacteroidota; class Bacteroidia; order Flavobacteriales_F; family PHOS-HE28; genus PHOS-HE28. The sequence continues at coordinate 28,768 of CAUJED010000043.1, forward strand.
GCCTGAAGAACGAGAAGAAGGCCGGCGCCGTCCGCAACGCGATCGATCTGCATACCCGGAGCAGGCAGAGCCTTGGAACAGGTGATCTGCGCGCCGCATTCGACCAAGAGCTGCGTGCTCTGCTGGCCATGAAGGAATACTGGGGCGAGAACGATGCGGTGGAGATGGAAGGGCGGCAGGTACAGTTGGTGAATGAGTTGTACGCGGGCCTTCAGAACCTCACCACCAACGTGCGGCTCACCGTGCTGCCCGAGCGTTGTGAGCTTTCCTACGCCAATGGGTTCAAGCGAGAGCTGCTGATCGGCGCTGCCTATGCCCATGGTGGAGGCCTGCGCGACTTGGGTCAGCTGCCGCTGTTCATCGTTTATCCGGCCACCGGTGGCAAAGTGACCGAATTGAAGAACACCGATGCCGAGGGACGGGCACGTACCACCGTGCAGCGCGTGGATCCCGGCGCCAAGCAATTGGAAGTGCTCGTGAAACTGCACCTGGACGAGCTCGTTGGCCGGGAAATGGACCGCACTTTGGTCAACGCCTTGGTCGGAGGGCTTACCGTGCCCGAGGTCCATGTGCCCATCGATATGCGGCTCCCCCGGGTGCTGTTGAAAGTGAAGGAGACCAACCTGGGGCAGCCTTTGGCCGATGCCGGTGTCGGCTTGGTGGTACGCGAAGAACTCACCTCCAAAGGATTCCGCTTCGTGGAGCGCGAGGCCGACGCTGAATTGCTCCTGGATCTCACCACCAGCACCCGCCAGGGGGGGGAGGCCAACGGATTCTATACGGCCTATGCGGATGTGAGTTATTCCTTCCGCGATCGGAAGACCCAAGAGGTGGTGTTCGAGGGTGGCAAGCAGGGCGTGAAGGGTGTGCAACTCACCTACGAAATGGCCGGCCTGGAAAGCCTCAAGAAGGTCATTCCCGACATCCGGAAAGAACTGGTGCCCGGTATCATGAACGCTTTTAATTGACGTGCCCACTACTTTTTTCAAGTTTGGCACGGATATGGGAAATACCTTGGACGAAGAGATGAACCACCGCCGGAAGTGTACCGGCCACAGCAAACAACAACCATGAAACCCTTGACCATGAACCGTTCCGTTACGGTGCTGATGACCGCCTTGGTGCTGTCCGGTGCCATGTCCTCCTGCAAGAAGAAGAAGGAAGTCGTGACCACACCACCTTCGGGGGAGACCGAGGTGAAGGTGGAATGCTCCGGCCCCGAATTCTTCACCAACGACAAGGTGTTCCGTGCCAACAACCTGGGCGAGAGCATGGACCAGGCCACCTCCAAGAAGAAGGCATTGGCCAATGCGCGCGCCGATCTGGCCAGCGCCATCAATACCCAGCTGAAGGGCGTGATCGACAACTACGTGAACAGCCGGGAGATGAACAACAAAGAGGAAGTGGCCGAGCGATTCGAGGGCCTCACACGCGAGGTGATCGACCAGAAACTCACCGGCACCAAGACCATCTGTGAGAAGGTGATGAAGGTGAACGCCACAGGGAACTTCAAGACCTATGTGGCCATCGAGCTCAGTGCTCAGGACCTGCTGGCCGCTTACAATGAGCGGTTGAGCAACGATGAGCGCCTGCGGATCGATTACGACTACGAGAAGTTCAAGGAGACCTTCGAGGCCGAGATGAACAAGCTGGGTAAGTAACCGTCGCTACACCCAGGTCTTGAGCGGCCTGGAGAACATCGGTCAGGCTCCTCGGTTCCACCGGGGGGCCTGATCCTTTTTCCGGGGATATGCCCGATACCGGGGTGGTCGTTGGATCGTACGCGTGGCCCGGACCACAAGCCCCGCCGCGACACGGGGCACCGCGGTGCCGTCGGTCCGGTGTAGCGTTATTCGCCCACCATGGCCAGCACCTTCTCCACGATATCCTCCACGCTGGGCTTGCTGAAGTAGTCTCCATCGCTGCCGTAGGCAGGGCGGTGGGCCTTGGCGGTGAGGGTGCACGGCGTGCCATCCAACCAGTGGTAACCACCTTGGACCTCGAGGATGTTCTGTAGGATGTACGCGCTTGCCCCGCCCGGCACGTCCTCGTCCACCACCAACAGTCGGTTGGTCTTCTGCAGGCTCCGTACGATGTGGTGTTCCCGGTCGAAGGGGAGGAGGGTGCGTGCATCGATGACCTCCACGCTCACCCCCAGCTCCTGCAGTTCTTCGGCCGCTTTCAGGCCGAGGTGCAGCGTGCTTCCATAACCCACCAGGGTAAGGTCGGTGCCTTCGCGCAGGACCTCGGGGATGCCGATGGGCACGGTGAAGCTGCCCAGGTTGGAGGGGAGGCGTTCCTTGCTGCGGTAGCCATTGAGGCATTCGATCACCAGCGCGGGATCGTCGCTTTGGAGCAGCGTGTTGTACATGCCGGCGGCCTGTTGCATGTTGCGGGGCACGCACACCACCACGCCCCGCACACTGCTCAGGATCATGCCCATGGGGCTACCGCTGTGCCACACGCCTTCCAACCGATGGCCCCTGGTGCGGATGATGAGCGGACATTTCTGCCCTCCCTTGGTGCGCCAATGCACGGTGGCCAGGTCGTCGCTGATCCCTTGCAGGCAGTAGAGCAAGTAGTCCAGGTACTGGATCTCGGCCACCGGCCTGAGGCCGCGTAGTGCCATGCCGATGCCTTGCCCCAGGATGGTGGCTTCACGTATCCCGGTATCGCTCACCCGCAATTCGCCGAAGCGCGCCTGCATGCCTTCCATGCCCTGGTTCACATCACCGATCTTGCCGGTGTCCTCCCCGAAGGTGAGCATCAAGGGGTTCTGCTCGAAGAGCGCGGCGAAGTTGTCGCGGATGATAAGCCGTCCATCCACCATCTCTTCGCTGTCATACACCACGGGAACCACAGCCACTTGTAGGCAACTCTGCGCACTTTGACTGTACAGGTGGCTGCCGTAGCGGTCGTCGTTGATCTCCCGTTGTCCATCCACCCACGCCTTCAGATCGGCCATGGCCGATGGCGAACCCGTTGCGGAGGATCGGAGCAAGGCTTGCCGTGCGGTGCTGACCACTTCTTTGCGCCCGGGGTCCATCAGGTTCCGTAGTTCTTGTGCCTTGGCCGATGCCTCCGGACTTCCCAAGGCATCGATCAGGTCGGCCGCTTCCTGCTGCTCCACCTTGATGGGCGCACAGAAGTCAGCCCATGCCGACCGCTGGGCCGCGCGCACATCGATCTTGGCTTGCTTCTCGATGGCGTCGAGCTCGTCGGCGGTGGCGATGGCCTCGCCCCCGGGCCGGAAGCTGAGGATCCACTGCCTGAATTTCACGATGCAGTCGTACTCCTTGTACCAATCCAGCAGGGCCGTGCTCTTGTACCGCTCATGGCTGCCGCTGGTGCTGTGCCCTTGGGGTTGGGTCACCTCCTCCACATGGATCAGGCACGGTACGTGGTCCTCGCGGCAGCGGGCGATGGCCTCTTCGTACACCCGGTTCAAGGCCGCGTAGTCCCAGGCCTTGGTGGTGTACAGCCTGATCCCGTTGGTGTGTTCCTCCTTCTGGAAGCCCTGGAGCAGGGTGCTGATGCTGCCTTTGGTGGTCTGGTAGTCCTTGCTCACGCTGATGCCCCAGCCATCGTCCCAGACGCTCATGGCCAAAGGCACTTGTAGCACGCCAGCGGCATTCATGGTTTCCCAGAAGTGGCCCTCGCTGGTACTGGCGTCGCCGATGGTGCCGAAGGCCACCTCGTTGCCCAGATCGCTCAGGTGGGTGTGGCCGTGCAGGTCCTTGTTGCGCCGGAATACCTTGCTGGCCTGGGCCAGACCCAATAAGCGGGGCATCTGGCCCGCCGTGGGGCTGATGTCGGGCGAGGAGTTGTATTGCTGGGTGAGGTCCTTCCAGGCACCGTTCTCGTCGAGGCTGCGCGTGGCGAAGTGGCCGTTCATCTGGCGGCCTGCGCTGGCCGGTTCGGCGTTCACGTCGGCATGGGCGTAGAGCTGCGCGAACCATTGCTGTACGGTGAGCTCGCCGATGGCGAACATGAAGGTCATGTCCCGGTAGTAGCCGCTGCGCCAGTCGCCGGGACGGAACTGCTTGGCCATGCACACCTGTGCCAGCTCCTTGCCGTCACCGAAGATCCCGAACTTGGCTTTCCCGGTCAGTACCTCCTTCCGGCCCAGTAGGCTGGCTTCGCGGCTCTCGAATACGATGCGGTAGTCGCGCAGGATCTCCTCACGGACCTCGTCCAAGGTCATTCCTGCTTCGGCCTGGGGGGCGGTCTTGTTCACGCTCATGAGCACTTTCCGGTTGAGCTTCAAAGGTAGCCAAGGCGGATGGTTCGTCAGCGGATCGGTCCAAGGCGTAGTTGCGGGTCCGATCCGGTATGCGGTGGTCCGCGTGTGTTCAAGGCCGTAGGGATGGACGGTTCCTGCAGCGCGGTGACAAACGTCATCTTTGCGGCGCTGTGTCTTCGACCTACCCCCCCAGGTTACAGGTGTACCTCGCCTTCGCGGCCATTTACATCCTTTGGGGCAGTACCTACTTCGCGATCAAAGAGGCCCTTACGGGCTTTCCGCCGTTCATGCTGGGTGGGCTGCGGTTCGCGGCGGCGGCGGTGCTGCTCTTCAGTTGGTGCGGGGCGAAACGCATACCGGTGATGACCACCGGCCTGTGGAAGGTGCTGTTGGTGGGATTCCTCCTGCTCTTCGCTGGCAATGGTGCGGTGGTCTGGGCCCAACAGACCCTGCCGAGCAGTGTGGTGGCCATCACCATCGCTGTGGCCCCTTTGGCCTTCGCCGCCATGGATCGGCCACAGTGGTCGGTGAATTTCCGCAGCCCGGCCACGGTGCTGGGCATTTTCGGAGGGATACTCGGAGTGTGGCTCTTGTTCAAGGATCGGTTGAGCGCTCAGCTTTCCTCCACCGGGATGGATGCCGAAACCATGGCCTTGTTGGTGCTCACGATCGGGATCCTCGCCTGGCCAGCCGGTTCGCTCTTCGGTAAGTACTATCCGGTGTCCTTGTCCAACGTGGCCAACAGTGCCTGGCAGATGCTCACCGGCGCGGTGTTCTTCCTTGCGGCGAGCCTGTTGCGCGGGGAATGGAACGGCTTCGACTGGGCGGCGGTGCCCGCGAAGGCGTGGATCGCGGAGGCCTACCTGGTGATCTTCGGCTCCATCATCGGTTTCAGCGCCTATGTGTGGCTGCTGCAGGTGCGGCCGGCCACCCAGGTGAGCACGTATGCTTACGTGAACCCCGTGGTCGCCGTGCTCCTGGGCACCTGGCTCGGTGGTGAGGTGCTGGGGGCACATGAGGTCCTCGGACTGGTGGTGATCCTCGGCGGGGTGTTGTTGATCAACCTGGCCAAGTACAGGGTCGGCTGATCGGTACCCGTGCGACACGTAGGGCCCCTGTCGTAGGTTCGTGCCACCATGTTCGGGTTCGCCGATAGGGATATGCAGCAGGAGCGGGAGCGCATCCGCCAGGTGATCCACGAGAGCGATACGCCTGCAGGCAAACGCTTCGATGTCTGGCTCACCGTGGCCATCCTGGTGAACATCGGCCTGGTGATGCTCGAGAGCGTACGCGCCGTGAACGAACAGTTCGGCACCCTGCTCCTGGTGCTGGAGGTGGTGCTCAACCTGCTTTTCGCCGTGGAGTATGCGTTGCGGGTCTGGAGCGCGCGCGATAGGCTGCGGTGGGTGTTCAGCTTCTACGGCATGGTGGACCTGCTCGCCATACTGCCGTTCCTGTTGAGTTTGATCTGGCCCGGATTGCGTGCCTTGGCCGTACTGCGCGCCCTCCGCCTGATGCGCATCTTCCGCATCCTGGGGCTGTTCAACTATATGCGCGAAGCCCGGATCCTGCTGCTCTCGTTGATCGCCAGCCGGCATCGGATCATCGTTTTCATGCTGGCGGTGCTCGCCCTGGTCACGGTGTTCGGTACCATCATGTTCGTCATCGAACCCAAGGAAGCCGGGTTCACCAGCATTCCACGGAGCATCTACTGGGCCATCGTGACGCTCACCACGGTGGGCTATGGCGATATCGCGCCGGTGACCACCTTGGGCCAGATCCTCGCCAGTGGCATCATGATCCTGGGTTACGCCATCATCGCTATTCCCACCGGTATCGTCACGGTGGAGATGGGTAGGCAAGCACGCCATGCGCGCGCCGCCAGTTGCCCGGGGTGCGGTGATCGGAACCACCAGGAGGATGCCCGCTACTGCCGGTTGTGTGGCAAGCCGCTCACACCCGCGTGATCAGTTCTCCGCGCCACTGAAGGCGAACCGGACCAGGTTGGCACCCATCTGCAAGGCCCGGGTGCGGTTGGCTTCACTATCACCGTGCACATCGGCATCCTCCCATCCATCGCCCAGGTCGCACTCGTAGTCGTAGAAGCATACCAAGCGCCCTTCCCAGAACAGACCGAAGCCCTGCGGCGGTTTGTTGTCATGTTCGTGGATCTTGGGAAGGCCTTGTGCGAAGTCGTACTTCTGGTGGTAGACGCCATGCGAGAAAGGCAGTTCAACGAACTCAGAACCGGGGAACACCCGTTGCATCATGGGCCGGATGAACTGGTCCATGCCGTAATTGTCGCTGATGTGCAGGAAGCCGCCAGCGGTCAGGTAGGTGCGTAGGTTCTCCGCTTCCTGCTGCGAGAACACCACGTTCCCATGGCCGGTCATGTGCACCCATGGATACGCGAACAGTTCGGGGCTGCCCACTTCCACGATGGGGACCTCGGGATTGATGTTCATGCCCATCTCCTTGTTGCAGAATTTCACCAGGTTGGGCACGGCCGTGGGGTTGCCGTACCAGTCGCCACCACCGTTGTATTTGAGCACCGCCAGCTGGAATGAGCCTTGAGCTCGAAGAAGGGTGGCCGGGTAGGCGATCATCCACACGAGCAGAAGGGGCAGAAGGACCGGTCGTTTCCGCATGGCGGCGAAGTTATCGTTGCTGGGCCAGGCTCATCCAGGTGCAGGCCGCCAAGGCCGCCGTTTCGGTGCGCAATCGTGCGGCACCGAGGGATATGGCCACGGCTCCTCCTTCGCGGAGCCGGGAGGCCTCGGCGGGGGTGAAGTCGCCTTCGGGGCCCACCAGCACCAACGCATCGTTGTGGGGCTGATAGGCCGCCATCAGCTGGCGGTGCTCGCCCTCGCACCAACCGAAGTAGCGTTGCAGCGGCAGGTCCGTGCAGAGCAGATCCTTCAACCGGGTGGGTTCGTCGATCCGCGGTAACCACGCCCGTTGGCTCTGTTTCATGGCGCTGATGGCCACGCGGTGCAGCCGGTCGGTGCGCAGGTTGATACGCTCGCTGCGTTCGGTGATCACCGGGGTGATGCGGTCCACGCCGATCTCCACGGCTTTTTCCACGAACCACTCGTACCGGTCCATCTGTTTGGTGGGGGCCACGGCCAGGTGGATCCGGGCCTTGCGCTCCGGGGGGACCATGGTGCGCTCCTCGATGCGGATGCTGCAACCGCGCTTGGTGATAAGCTCCACCAGGCCGATAGCTCGTATACCGGCACCATCGAGCAGGCCGATGCGAGCCCCAACGGAGAGCCGTAGCACCGCCGTGGCGTGGTGGGCCTCATCTTCCGGAAGCTCGATCACGGGAGGCAGCAGGTCAGGACAATGGAACTGGTGCATTCGCGGGGTGTCTGGTTCGAATGATGGCCCAGGTGAGGACCGTGGCGCAGCCGACCATGAAAAGTGCTGTGGATAGCGGGACAGGGAGGCCAAGGAACACGGGCCATTGCCATGGGTTGAGTTCCAGGCGAAGGAATGCCGGCAGGATGACCCCCCAGAACGGGTCGTGCACTTCTGTTGGCAACGAGTAGCCCACCGTTGCCTTGGCCAGGAACGCGTGTGCCAGGCCTATGATGGCGAGTGCGGAGTATGGCCACCGGGCCCAGCGTACACGCACCAGCCAGGGTAGGGTGCGATAGGCGAGGAGCACGGCCACCACGGTGAGGTGGCGTGGCCCGAAGGCCCATCCCCCCCACCACATGCCGACACTCGCGGTGAACAACAGGGTGAGGAGGGCGGGCACGGCCACGCGCAGCCCCAGCTTTCGTTCGCTGGCCAGGAGCCAGGCCGCCAGGGCGATCCCCAGAACGGGCATGTAGGGGAGCAGGCCTCGGTAAGGACTTAGGGTCAGGCCCCATAGCGCCTCCGGCCGCAGACCCTCTACCATACTCCCGTCCTGGGGGCGGTACATGTCCACATGATCATACCCCATTTGGAGTGGACCGTTGAAGACCACGGTGTTGTACAGGAGCAGCGCTGCGGCGAATGGCACCGCTCCCGATACGAAACGGACCACCGGTGCGTACGTGTGCCTTTTCCTGGCCCACCCCACGGTGAGGTCCAGCACCCAGCAGAGGGCGAGGATGGCGATGGTGTATTCGCACAGCACGGCCGCCCCGATGAGGGCTCCGGAAGCGAGGTGATCACCGCGGTCCATGGCGATGAGCGCGCCCAGTGCGAACGCCGCACCGATCAGGTGGCCGTAGAACGAGCCACTGTAAACGAAGAGGAAGCTGCCGAAGAACGTGGGCCAGGTGAGGAGCAGGGCACGGCTTGGCGTGGTGAAGTGACAGAGCCGCCACCAGCAGAGGGTGATGATGAGCGCGAACGGAATGCTGCCACAGAGCAGGCCGCCCAGGCGCAGGAGGTCCAGGTTGATGTGCGTACCATCACTGGCGCCGATGAGGCCCAGGTGGTGCAGCATCCAGTGGAATGGGACCATGAGCAAGGCGGGAAGCGGTGCCTTCTCCGAGTAGAAGTGGCCTCCGATCCACGCCCGGTCATCGGTGAGGGTGGCGAAGGTGTCGATCCGCAAGGTGCCCTGTTCCACCACGGCGACCACCATGGCCGCCCGGCTCACCGTATTCGCGTTCGGCCCTTGGTCCAGGTACCAACTGCTGAAGAACAGGGTGAGGAGAAAGAAGGCGATGCCGCTTCTCCGCGCGGGCATCATGGCAGGGTCTTGAAGTCGAGCTTGTGGAAGTGGAAGTCGGGGCTGTGAAGATCCACCTTGAAGCCGGTGATCCGGTGGTCCGTGTCAAATTGGAAGGTGATGTAGCCCGGTTCGAGGAACGGGTCGGCGTGCTCCCACTTCCACGTGTCGTAGTGCCAATGGGTCAACGCACCGGTGAAGAGATCCTTGGCGGGGTCGAAGGTGAGCCTTGGGGTACCGGCCTCCACCGTGATCGTGGCACGGCCATAGACCTTGTCCGCATAGGTGCCTTTCAGCTGGTCGGCCTGTGCGGTGGGTGTGGTGCCCGGTACCCGTGCTTGGGCCCGTGCGGCCACCCGCTCCTGTTCCTGTTCCTTGCGCCGGGCCAGGCGTGGTAGCATGTCGGCCACAGGGTCGGCCTTGCCATCGCCAAGGTATAGGTCCAGGATCTTGTTGGTGATGGCGAACACGCTGTAGCTTTCGCCGTTGCCCAGGGCGATCACCGCGAGGTCCCGATCGGGCACCACCGCATGGTTCAGGATGAACCCCGGCATGCCACCGCTGTGGGTGATCACGGTCTCGCCGTGCCGTTGTTCGGTGAACCAGCCGAGGGCTGCTCCCTCATGGCCCATGGCCAGATGGCTGGTGGTGATGGTGTTGTACGAGGCCTCACTGAGGAACGGCTTGCCGTTCACCTTGCCTTCATCGGCCCACATGGCATCCCACCGGGCCAGGTCGTTCACGGTGCTCAATACACCGCAGGCCCCATCCGCCCCGCGCAGCGGCTGGTAGGGCATGCTCTTCTGTGGCGCATCGGGGTTCTGGCCTTTGCGCACATGGGGCAGCGCCACGTTGGTCATGTGCGCGAGGTCCGCCGTTTCCACCAGGCTGCGTTCCATGCCCAACGGGGCGAAGATGCGGGTGGTGATGAATCGGTCCCAGGTCATGCCGCTCACGCGTTCGATCAACTGCGCTGCGGCGATGTACATCAGGTTGCTGTAGCCGAACGTATCGCGGAAGGGCAGGGTCATCGGCTCGTGTGCGTGCCGGGCCAGGATCTCGCGCTGGTCATAGTCCGTGCCGTACCAGAGCAGGTCGCCATCGAAGGTGTCCCATCCGCTGCGGTGGCAGAGGAGGTCCTTCACCATGAATTGGTCGGTGACGAAGGGGAGGGGGGTGGCGAACTCGGGCATGTGCTCGCGCACGAGGTCGGTCCACTGGAGTTTCCCTTCATCCACTAGCAGCCCCACCGCACATGCGGTGAAGGCCTTGCTGATGCTCGCGCAATAGAAGATGGTGTTGGCCGTCACGGGTTCGGGCCGTGCCAGGTCCAGCCGACCGTAACCGTTGCTCCAGACCAGTGCACCGTCCTTCACGATGCCCACGGCCAGCCCGGGCTGGTCGAATTCCACCACCGCATCGGCGATGTACGCATCGAGTTTCTTCAGGTCGGGTCGTTTCTGAGCGAAGAGGTTGGTGGGGCCCCAGAGTAGTAGGGCCACGAGCGGCAACGATCGGTTCATGCCTGCGAAGTTGCATGATCCTTTCGGGGTGCGGTGCACAACAGGTCAATCCATCGGCGGGCCGGGCTTGTCCGTGGCCTCTACCTTCAGGTTGCCCTTGAGGCTGGTGGTGTCACTGATGCCACTGAGCACTTCGATGTTCACGCCATCGCTCAGCCCGGTCTTCACATGGACCTTCTTCCAGTCCTTGCCGTCCTTCACCTGCACGAAGGCGCTGTCGCCTTTGTTGTTGAAGTTGATCACGCTCTCTGGAATGGCCAGTACACTGTCGCGGCGGTCCAGCACGATGTCGGCATTGGCGCTGTATCCGGCGCGAAGCGCCTGTCCGGCGGCGAGGTTCACGGCTGCGCGGATCTCGAACTGAATGGCGCCGCTTTCTTCCACGCCCTTAGGGGCGATGTATTCGAGTTCGGCATCCCACCGGGTGTCGTCAATGGCGCCAACGGTGAGCACCACAGGCATGCCCAGCTTCACTTTGCCCACCTCACTTTCGTCCACCTTGCCTTTGAAGATCAGGTCCTTCATGTCGGCCACACTGGCGATGGTGGTGCCTTCATTGAAGTTGTTGCGCTCGATCACGCTGCTGCCCACTTTCACGGGAACGTCCAGTACCATGCCATCGATCGTGCTCTTCACGATGGTGTTGGTGGCGCCACCGGCGCTTCGACTGATGCCATCGCGCACCAGTTGCAAGGCATCCTTGGCCGCGCTCAATTCCTGTTCTGCGTTGCGCAACGCCATGTCGTAGCCCTGGATCTCGCTGGCACTGATCACGCCTTTGTCCGCCAGCGGCTTGTTCCGGTCGAAGTCCATCTGTGCGTTGGTCTTCCCGATCTCGGCGCTCCGCACCCGGTTCTCGGCCTGGCTGAGGCTCAGCATGTCGGGCACGATCTGGATGGTGGCCAGCTTGTCACCTTTCTTCACCTGCTGTCCGGCTTCTACGAAAAGTTCGCGGATGATGCCGCTCACCACGGGTTTGATGGCGATCTCCTGCCGAGGCTCGATACTGCCGTTGGCCACGGTCTTCTTCAGGATGGTGGTCTTCCTGGGTTTTTCGATCTCATACACCTCTTTCGCCGGCTGACCTTTCCGGTAGAGGAAGTACAACGTCCACACGAATAATGCGGCGAGCGAGGTGAGGAGAAGGGGCTTCAGGATGCGTTTCATGATCGGGGATGCTGGGCCGTTGTCTGTTCGGTCTGTTCAGGCCGTGTGGGCCGGTGGGTGGGGTGTGGCGATCGGTACGCGCCCTTCGGTCGTGTTACCGTGGTGTTCATCTCATTCGGCGCGTAAGGCGTCCACGGGTTTGATGCTCAAGGCGCGTCGTGCGGGGATGAAACCCGCGACAAGTCCGCTGAGGATGAGCACGGTGAGCGCTGCCAAGGCGACGAACAGGTCCACCGTGGGGTTCTTGAAGAAACCACCTTCGAGTTTCAATGCGTTGATGCCTTCGAGGGTGCCTACGCCCGCTAATAGACCGAAGTATCCGGCGATGAAGGTGAGGGCAAGTGCCTCGAGCATGATCTGTACGGTGATGGTGGCCGGTCGGGCACCGAGGCTGCGGCGGATGCCGATCTCCTGGGTGCGTTCCTTGATGATCACCAGCATGATGTTGCTGATACCGATCACGCCTGCGATCAAGGTGAGTAGACCGACGAACCAGCTAAGGCCTGCGATGGCCACGAAGAGCATGTTCATCTGGTCGTAGAATTCCTGCATGTTCCAGCCGCCGAAGGCCAGCGGATCGGCAGGGTCCACCTTGTGGCGACGGGCCATGGTCTGTTTCACCGTGGTCTGCACATCGGCCACACGCACCCCTTCCTTGGCGCTGATGCTGAACCAGTGTACCAGGTTGAGGCTGTTGAAGGCTTTCTGGAACGTGGTGAAGGGGATGTGGATGGTGCTGGTCTGCCCATCGTCGTGCATGGCCGATGAGCGCGGCTCGTGCACGCCCACCACCTGGAAGTACACACCTTGTATGCGGATGTACGCTCCGATGGGGTCCTCGGTGCCAAAGAGCATGTCGCGCACCTGGGTGCCGATCACACAGACCTTCCGTTCGTCCGCGATATCCCTGGCATTCAGAAAACGACCGTTGCTGAGGCGCGCCGCTTGGAAGTGGAGGATCTCGGGCATGTCGCCGTTCACGTTGAACCCACCGCTCTTGTTCCCATAGCTCACGTTGTTGGCGCCGCGCCAGCCGCCCAGCTGCAGCCGGGGGGCCACCTTGTCCACGCCTTCGATCCGCTGGATGACCGCGATGTCGCTGTTGTCGAAGTTGAATTGCCGCCCACGCTTGAAGCCTCCGTACGGCAACGAGGTGCTCTGGGTCCAGATGTGGCAGCTGTTGGTGGCCCAGCCTTCGAACCCGCCCAGCACACCGTTGCTCAACCCCCGCCCCATGCCCAGCATGATCACCAGCATGAAGATGCCCCAGCCTACACCGAACATGGTGAGAAAGCTGCGAAGCTTGTTCCGGCTCAACGTTTGCCAGATCTCGTGCCACCGATCACGGTCGAACAGGGTCATTCGGAGCGCAGTGCTTCAATGGGTCGTATGGAGGCGGCTTGGCGCGCAGGAATGAGACCGGCAAGGCCGCCCGCGATCACCAGGACGATGGTGGCATAGATGGCCACACGTAGATCGATCGTGGGGTTCCTGAACATCTCCGATCCCGGCACCACTCCGGCGATCCCTTCCATGAGCCCTACTCCACAGACCAGACCCAGGTAGCCCGCCACACCCGTTACGAAGAGCGACTCCATCATGATCTGCCCGGTGACACTGCCGGGCGTGGCTCCCAGTGCCTTGCGGATGCCGATCTCCTTGGTGCGCTCCTTCACCACGATCAGCATGATGTTGCTCACCCCTACGATGCCTGCGATGATGGTGCCCACACCGATGGCCCACAGGAATGCGTTGATCCCACCGAAGATCCCCGTGAACATCGCGGCATTCTCCACGTTGTTGTTCACCCAAACGGCCCGTTCGTCGGTGGGGTCGAACCGGTGCCTGGCCGCCAACGCGGCGATCGCCCGCTGCTGGGCTTGTTCCGCGCCGCTCAGGCTCCCATCCGTGAAGCTGAAGGTGATCTTGTCCACCATGTTCTTGGCGTTGAAAACGCGTTGCGCCACGCTCAAGGGAATGAAGACCTGGCTGCTCTGGTTCTGTCCGGGACCGCCACTTTCCCAGCGGTACAAGCCCACTACCTCGAACGGTATGCCGTTCACATTGAGCCACTGGTGGATCGGGTCTTCTCCTTTGAACAGGGCGTCGCGCGCATCTTCGGCGATCACGATCACCTTGCGTGTCTGCTCCTGGTCCAGTTCGTTGATGAAACGGCCTTCGATGATCACCTGGCGGTCCAGCTCCTGGTTGTCCGGAACGATCCCGTTGATGCTGAAGTTGCCATACGCCTTTCCGCGGTTCAACTGGCTTTCGCCCCGCCAAACCCGATACTCGCCGACCACGTGTTGCAGCCCCGGCACCGCATACCGCAGGTTCTCCACGTCGCGCATGTCCAACTGGATGTTGCGGTCCGCTGGCAGCCCTTGCCATGGTTTGCTGGTCTGCCCACCCCAGAAGGTGATCGTGTTCTGTGCGGTGCCCCCGAAACCGCTGGAGAAGCCGTTGCGAAGCCCATTGCCCGCTCCCAAAAGGATCATCAGCATGAAGATCCCCCAGAACACACTGAAGCCGGTGAGCACCGTCCGCAGTTTGTTCTTGCCGATGGTGTCGAAGATCTCCGCCCACTTCTCCCTATCGAACATGTGTGGGGCGTTTTCCGATCCGGCCAGAGAGAACAGGCCGCTGCCTCCGGGATCGGTGGTTCATCACGGTGCGGTGATACCATGGCCCATGTTCTCGTATGGTCCCGACCTCATGCATGGTCAACGCGGGATCCAAGTTCGGTCCCATGGCTTTCGATCGACCCGTCGCGCAGGCGGATGGTGCGTTGGGTCATGGCCGCGATGTCGTGCTCGTGCGTTACGATCACCACCGTATGGCCCAGCTCGCGGTTGACCCGCAGCAGCAGCTCCATCACTTCCTGGCTGGTCTTGGTGTCCAGTGCCCCGGTGGGTTCGTCGGCCAGAATGATCTTCGGTGAGCTGATCAGGGCTCTGGCGATGGCCACCCGTTGTTTCTGCCCACCGCTCATCTCGTTGGGCATGTGGTGCGCCCATTCCTTCAGCCCCACCTGTTCCAACATCTCCAGGGCCATCTCGTTCCGCTTGCGCCGGGGCACTCCCTGGTAGTACAAAGGCAACGCCACGTTCTCCATGGCGTTCTTGAAGCCGATCAGGTTGAAGCTCTGGAACACGAAGCCGATGTATTGACTGCGCAGCCGTGCGCTCTCGGTCTCGCTCTGCCCCTTGATCAAGGTGCCGTCCAGGTGGTATTCGCCGCTGTCATAACCATCGAGGATGCCGATGATGTTGAGCAGGGTGGATTTTCCACTGCCCGACGATCCCATGATGCTCACCAGTTCGCCCTTCGCGATGTGCAGGTCGATGCCCTTGAGCACCTGCAGGATGTTGCTGCCCGTGCGGTAGGCTTTACGGATCCCCTGTAGTCTGAGCATGGCGCGACGGTACCTCGGTCTGGTGGCGAATTTACCCCGCGGCCGGTGTGCGCTCCTCTTCGTTACACGAACGGCCGGTCAACCGGGTGAGTGGTGCCCA
The DNA here is from genome assembly GCA_963169535.1 of Bacteroidota bacterium. GTDB lineage: Bacteria > Bacteroidota > Bacteroidia > Flavobacteriales_F > PHOS-HE28 > PHOS-HE28. The sequence continues at coordinate 43,888 of CAUJED010000043.1, forward strand.
TCCCGTTAGCCATCGCGTTTGAACACCAGATCGATGAAGTTGCGGTCCACATGGATCTCGGAAAGCACTCCGTTCTCGTATCGGTAGGTATTCACCTTGCCTCCGGGGAGTGTGAGCTGGTAGTGGCCGGGACCAAGGTTCTTCATCGGGCAGGTGCGCATCACGCTTTCAACGAAGATGCCGCGCTGGCCCACAGGCTCATCGAAGTACATGCGCGCGGTGGTCCAGAAGACCGGCTCCGCATGGGCGAAGTGGTCATCGGGATGTACGTAGCATGTGGCCTCTTCCGCTCCGGCCATGTACCGGCTGCTGTCGCGCAGGTTTTCGTTCACGTACAACTGCGTGTAGCACGTGCTCAAGTGTCCGTGCCGGTAGGCCGCGGCCACCGTGGTGCGCACCACCTGCTTGCCAACGAGGTTCAGCTCCGCGTAGGAGGTCATCAGGAAACTCGTGCTTTCCCCTTGAACGGTGCGCCTGGCCAGGATGCTGCCCACGATCCTGTCGCCCTTCCAAATGTCGAAACGGCTTTGTTGAGCGCACGTTCGCCCGGGGCTGATCAGTGCCGCCACCACCATTGCGGACAGGATCAAGGCGCGTAAGGCGGTGTGGCGTGCCATTCGGTCCGGTGTGTCGAAGATAGGATGTAGCATGTTCATGGCCCTGGGGGTGTTGTTCCCAAGACAGATCCCTGGTGCGAAACCCCTATCGCGCGGGGCGTTGATGGGATGGACCGTTGAAGAGGGTCGGGCCACGGGCCCAAGTACGCCGGTCGGTGCTCCGGCTCTGCGGCTCAACGGACTTTTGGGATCCCGATGGTGACCGGCGTTCTTGGTGTGTAAGCCTTTTCGGCGGCATACCTTGCACGCATGTCTCGTCCTGTGTTCATCAAGGCGCTGGTGGGTGCACTGGCTTGCCTCTCCGCGTTCACCGCTCCACTCCAAGCACAGACCAATATCTCAGCCGTGGGCCATTTGTCCTACCAGCAACTGCGCGGTAGTGCCATCGCCAACCTATGGGGTTATGTCGATGAGCTGGGGAACGAGTATGCGTTGGTCGGTGTCAATGGTACCGAGGAACAGCCCGGTGGGTTGTCGGTGGTCGACCTGAGCGAACCCGCGAACCCGCATGAGATCTTCTTCCTGCCCGGACCTGCCTCCATCTGGCGCGAGGTGAAGGTCTGGAACGATCATGTGTATGTCACCACCGAGGCCGAGCATGGGGGCCTCACCATCGTGGATCTTTCGCCACTGCCACAGAGCACCGTGCTGCCCAGTACGGTCTGGACCGACGATGGATGGGACTCTTCACATTCCCTGTTCATCGATGAGGCCGGTAGGCTTTATATCTATGGTGCCAATGAGGGCAACGGCGGCGTGATCATGTACGACCTCGTGCCCGACCCGATGGCTCCCGTACGCGTGGGGGTGTTCGATCCCTGGTATGCGCACGATGGTTTCGCCCGTGGTGATACCATGTATGTCGCACATATCATCAACGGTTTCTTCACCATTGTGGATGTGAGCGATCCGGCGGCCCCTGTTCTTCTGGGCCAGCAGACCACCCCCAGCAATTTCACGCACAATGTCTGGCTCGATGATGCAGGTACCCACCTGTACACCACCGACGAGCGCAACAACTCCTACGTGGCGGCATACGACATCAGCGACCCATCGGACATCCAATTCCTGGACAAGCTGCGCAGCGATGGGGGAAGTGAGGCGGTACCGCACAATACCTATTGGCTTCCGGGCGATTTCCTCGTGCAGAGCTATTATACCTACGGCGTCTCCATCTACGATTGCTCCCGACCGGACAACCTGGTGGAGGTGGGGTCATTCGACACTTCGCCGCTGTCCGGTGGCGGCTACTTCGGCGCCTGGGGTGTGTATCCGTTCCTGCCTTCGGGACGGCTTCTCGTGTCCGATATTGAACAGGGGCTCTTCATCCTGGAACCCACCTATGTGCGTGGATGCCACCTGCAGGGTACCATCACCAATGGGGCCACCGGTATTCCGGTGGCACAGGCCAGTGTACGGATCCTCACCACCGATGCCGAGGAGACCACAGGCATTTCCGGAGCTTACGGGGTGGGCACGTTGTTGCCCGGGACCTATACGGTGACGGTGACCGCGCCCGGATACTACCCGGCCACCGTGGAAGGCGTGGTGTTGCAGACCGGCGAACTCACCTTGTTGGATGTGGTGCTCGATCCGTTGCCCACTTATTCCGTTAGCGGTGTGGTGCGTTCGGCCACCACCGGGGCTCCCGTACCCGGTGCGCAGGTGTGGTTCGTGAGCGATCAGTTCACCTTCAATACGTTGACCGACGTGGATGGGAACTTCGTGTTCCCGGCGGTGTATGATGGTGTGTACACGGTCGATATCGGCGCCTGGGGTTGGCATGGGGCTTGCCCCCCGGACCTTGTGGTGAACGGTGCGGCCGTTGCGGATCTCTCGGTGGAGCTGGAGCCGGGCTATGCCGATGACTTCGCGCTGGACCTTGGCTGGCAGGTGAGCGCCACCGCGCCACGTGGGGTGTGGGAGCGGGGGAGACCGGCCGGTACCATTTACCAGGGCGAGATCGCCAACCCAGGAGAGGACGTGTCCGGTGATTGCAGGGATAAGGCATATGTCACCGGAAACAGTGGCGGTAGCCCCAATAGTGCCGATGTGGACGAGGGCGGAACGTTGCTCTCTAGTCCGGCATTCGATGCCACGGGCATGGCCGATCCGCATGTCCGGTTCTTCTACTGGTTCTACAACGCCGGCGGTGTCACCCCACCGGACGATGCGCTCCGGATCTGGTTGACCGACGGAGCGGACACGGTCCTCGTTCAGGAGGTCCTCGCCGCACAAAGTGCTTCGGCCTGGCGCTTCAGTCAGATCCGTATCGCCGATCACCTCCAGCCGACCGCCACCATGCGCCTCCTGGTGTACACCGAAGACCATGAGCCCATGGGCCATCTGGTGGAGGCCGGGTTGGATCAGTTCGCGGTGGTGCCCAATGCCAGCACGGGTGTAGCGGATGAGCCTCGTGCAGAACCCTTGCTGATCTGGCCTGTGCCGGCGTCGACCTCAGTTTCCGTGAGGTTGCCGGGAGGGATGGAGGCCGACGTCCTGATCACCGATGCCCTTGGACGTACCCTGTCCACCGGAACGCGCACCCTGGGTGGCGTGGCCGAACTGCATTTCGATCTGGCCAATGGCACCTACCTGGTACATGTGGTCACCGACGTGGGCACGCGGTTCTCCAGCAGGTTCCAGGTGATGCGCTGAACTCGCTACCGACGCCGATCCTTGGTGCCGCTCGTATCGCAGTTCTCCTTGATCAGCTGATCCACCTCGGGAATGCCGCCCAAGGCTTTGGCCAACGTAAGGTCGTCACATGCCCGTGCACGTTCGCCCTTGCGCAGGCGGAGCATGGCCCGGGTGCGGAGCGCAAAGGCGTTGGAAGGATACGAGCGCAGGCTGCGTTCCACATCGCTCCATGCCTCAGCCTCTTGGCCCAGCAGCATGCGAACGTAGGCTCGATTGCTTAGCGCCACAGGTTCATCCTTGTCCATGGACAGCGCCTCCTGGATCATCTTGAGCGCTTCGTCATATCGCCCGAGCATGGTGAGTTCGTAACCCCGGTTGGTCCAGTGGCCCACCTGGCCGGGATCGATCACACAGAGCTTCTCCAACTGGACCAGTGCATCGGCATGGCGCCCTTCCTGGTCATAGAGGCGGGCCAGGGCTTTCATCGCTTCCGTATCATCGGGCACGCCGGCCAGCCCACGTTCGAGGTCTTCGATGGCCGAAGTGGGGCGCTTGGATTCGCTGCGCACCATGCCGCGCACCATGTACGCCTGGGCTTTCAGCAAGGGTTGGGTGGCATATTCGATCGCCTTGCTGCTGTGATACTCCGCTCGCACAGGGTCTTGCGCCCGGAGGGCGTACAGCGCCCGTTGGTAGTGGCCGTTGGCCGATGTGCTGTCCTTGCGCAACGCGCCGTCCACGTCCAGCAGGAAACGGTCCATCCGGTCCATCATGTACCATGCCTTGGCCCGGGCCAGCAGGGTGTTCACGCTGGGGTCGATCCGCACGGCTTCATCATAGAAGTCCAGTGCCCGCTGGGGCTTTTCCAATTTCAGGAGCGAATCACCACGCAGGATCAGGATGCGGCTCTCTTGGCCGTGTACGTGGATGGAACCAAGCAGCGTCAGCAGGGCGATCGCCAGGAATGGTCGTGTCAATGAAGTGCGCAGTGGATCAGGTCGCATGTCTACGGTGTCCAAAAGTAATGGCGCGGTGGAAGCCCCACAACGATGCGGCAGAATGGCTTACCGGGTGTGCGGTACAACATCCATGCCTGCCGTACGGTCGGCGGCCAGGAGGAAATGCCCGGCCATGGCGATCATGGCCCCGTTATCCGTGCAATAGGCCAATGGCGGTACATGGGCCTGCCAGCCTTCGCGCTCGGCCAATGCTTCGAATTGTGCACGCAAAGCGGTGTTGGCGCTGACACCTCCGCTCATGGCGATGTGTTCCACACCGATGTTGCGGGCCGTCTTCTGCACCTTGCGCAAGAGCGCGTCGACAATGGATCCTTGCAACGAGGCGCAAAGGTGGGGAAGCTCGCGTGTTACGAAGTCCGGATCGTTCGCGGTCCCACGTTGCACCACACCGTTGAATGCGGTCTTGATCCCACTGAAGCTGAAGTCCGATCCCGGGACCTGTGGCATGGGCAGGCGGAATTTGCGGGGATCGCCACCCACGGCATGTCGGTCGATCAAGGGCCCGCCGGGGTAGGGTAGGCCCAGCACCTTCGCGCCCTTATCGAACGCTTCGCCCGCCGCATCGTCCACCGTACTGCCCAGCACCTCCATGTCCAAGTGGTCGCGCACCAAGACCAGAAGCGTGTGTCCACCGCTCACCGTGAGGTTCAGGAATGGGAATGCGGGCACCGGGCGATCGGAACCATCGCGGATGAAATGGGCCAGGATATGTGCCTGCATGTGGTCCACGCCCAACAAGGGGATCCCCAGGGCTTGGGCCATGGAGCGTGCGAAACAGGTGCCCACGAGCAGGGCTCCGATCAGTCCAGGCCCCTTGGTGAAGGCGATGGCCGAGAGCTCCCCCCGGGTGATCCCGGCTTCGCGCAGCGCCGCATCCACCACCGGCACGATCTGCTCCTGGTGGGCGCGGCTCGCCAGCTCGGGCACCACGCCGCCCCAGCGGGCATGCACCTCCTGGCTCGCCACCACGTTGGATCGAAGCATGCCATTCTCCAGCACGGCGGCCGCCGTTTCGTCGCAGGAACTTTCAATACCGAGTACGAACACGGGTTTGGCCATCGGGCTAAATTTGGGCGCTTAGGCCCGATCCTTGCAGATCAAGTGGGCAAAACTAAGGTCCTCCTGGTCGCACGAGAGAAATACCGTTGGTTCCGCCGACTGCTTCGTACGGTGGGGGGTGTGGTGGCGGTGCTGGCCGTGGTGTTCGCCCTCCTTGGGCTATTGCTGCTCTGGGCACCCGTGCAGACCCGGGTGGTGGGCTGGCTCAGCGAAAAGGCCTCCGAGGAGCTGGGGGCGGACGTGCGCATCGGTCATGTTTCCATTTCCCTTCGTGGCCACCTGGTGTTCAAGGATCTCTTCCTCGCCGACCTGGATGGCGATACGTTGATCTCCGCAGGAACCCTGCGCCTGAAGTCCCTGCGGGTGAATACGGGGAAACGGGTGGCCTCGCTGGGCCTGGTGGAGTTGGAGCACGGCCGGTTCGCGCTTCGAACACCGCACGGCCAGGTGAAGAGCAACCTCACCTTGCTTCTGGATCGGCTCGGTCCCGGTGACTCCACCAGCACCGGGGAGGACTGGACGTTCCGCTGCAAACGGTTCAACATCGCCGAACTACATTTCTCCTACCATGATGAGAACACCGAGCGTATCCCGTTCGGAGTGGACCTGGGGCATGTGGACGTGAGCCATGCGCACATCGCTGGTCGCAGCCTGCAGGTGATCGGCGACTCCATCACGGCGGAGCTCCATAGGTTCCAATTGGTGGAACACGGTGGCTTGGTGGTCGATGAGCTCCGTGGGAACACCACCGTAAGTGGACAGGGTATCCACATCACCGACCTGCATCTGCGCACCCAACGCTCCTCGGCCCAGGGAACCCTCGATTTCCTCTCCCGGTCATGGGCGGATTACAACGACTTCAACAACCAGGTGGTGATCCGCGCCGACCTGGACACCGCGTTGGTGGACCTCGCGGATATCGCCCTGTTCGCGCCCCAGCTCGAGGGCATCAGCTACCCGCTCCACCTGAGCGGGCAGGTCCGAGGCACCGTGGCCGAGCTAAAGGGGCGGAACATGCACATCGACTTCGGCGAAGCTTCCCACTTCTCGGGCAACGGTGAGCTCAGTGGACTTCCCGATATCGCCAACACCTTCATGGTGTTCGATATCGACCAGCTGCGAACCGGCCCATCGGATCTGGCACGTATCCCGCTACCGCCCTTCACCAGTGGCCAGTACCTGGATCCACCCAGCGAGGTCGAACAGTTGGGCGATATCGATTTCAGAGGCAACTTCACCGGGTTCCTGCGGGCATTCACCGCCTATGGCCGCACCATCACCCGTTTGGGCACCGTCAATACCGATGTCAGCTATGAGCGCGATACGATCAGCAATATCTTCTCCATCGCTGGCCGGGTGGTGACATCGGGCTTCGACCTTGGGCCCCTTGCCGGAAGCTCCACCTTGGGGCCCATCGCCGTTAACCTGCGCCTGAACGCCAAGGGACGTTCGTTCAACGACCTGCGTGCCGATCTGGAGGGAACCTGCCCCTTGCTGACCATCAATGGGCGCACCATCACCGGGATCACCACCAACGGAAGGCTCGAACGGAACCTCTTCAATGGTGAGCTGACCACTACGGACGAGAACCTCAAACTCCATTTCAAAGGCCTGGCGGACCTCCGTGGACGATGGCCACAAGTGGATTTCACGGCCGAGTTGGAACACATGGACCTGCGCGCGCTCGGTTTCGTGGAGAGCCCGGGCTACAACTCCCTCAAGATGGACATCCGCGCGGCGGGTCGTTTCTCGCCCGATAGCCTGCTCGGCTCGCTGGTCGCGCGGGATATCTCGTACTGTGTTGGAGCCGAGGATCATGAACTGGGCGATGTGATCCTGCGGAGCGGACGTGAGAGCGGTGTGAACATCGTGGAGCTGAACGCCGATTTCGCCAAGGCCAGGGTGGAAGGAGCCTTCCAGCCGACCTACCTGCCAGAACTCATCACCAATACGGTCTATAGCGTTTTCCCGGCGTTGGGCAACGAGGTGGACTATCATCAGGCCACGCAGCAATTCGACTTCACCGTGGTCACCGGCAACGCCGAAGCGGTGTTGAAGCTTTTCGTGCCGCAACTGCGCGTTGCACCTGGCGCGGTGATCAAGGGGGGCATGGACAGCCGAGCCTTCGATATCGGTCTGAGTGCGAACATCCCTTGGCTGACCTATGGGACCGTGCGTGTCGATTCCTTGGAATTGATCACCGAAAAGACCTTGGATGTGCTTGCCTTCTCGGCGCGCAGCACCCGGCAGGTGTACAAGGATAGCATCTGGTTCTCCTCGGGTGAGGTGCGGGGTATCGCCTATCAGGACGAGGTCGAACTCAATTGCGGATGGCTTGGGTCGAGCAATGGGACCCATGGCAACCTCGATCTCCGGGGGCAGGTGCGGGGTCTGCGTAAGATGGATCTGGAACTGCTTCCATCCACCCTCCATTTCGGAAGGGGAGACTGGATCAATCCGAAAAGCGCATACTTCGCCATCGATTCAAGCGAGATCACCATCGACTCCTTGGTCCTGCTGAACGGGGTGCAGCGCCTGGCCGTGGATGGTACCCTTTCCCGCGACCGTGCCAAGCCCATCGATTTCGCCTTGGACCACGTGGATCTGGCCAACCTCGCCCCATTGTTCCAAGGCCCTTCCATCACCGGTGCCATCAGTGGCCATGGAAAACTCTTCGATGTCTATGGAACCCCGTTCCTCTCTAGCGCGCTCGAGGCCGATAGTGTGCGGGTGGAGGATAAACCCGTAGGCAACATCCGCTTCCAGGCTGACTGGGCCGAAGGAACAGGTTCTGTGGACCTCAATGGCGAACTGACCCGTGGACACCTGAAAGCCTTGGATTTCATCGGCCGTATGGAACCCAAGAACAACAACAAGCTCGATCTGGACCTGGTGTTCGATCAGTTCGACCTCACCTTCATCGACCCTTATCTGCCGGAGGGGATCAGCGATATCCAAGGTCTGGTGACCGGCACGGTGGCTGTTAGCGGTACGCTGGGACATCCCTTGGTGAACGGGGTGGTGGACCTGAAGGATGCAGGCCTGCGGATCGACTACCTCAACACCCTTTACCGGTTCTCCAACGAAGTGAGGATCGCCCCGGATATGTTCGCGTTGGACCTGGTCACCGTACGCGATGAATTGGGGAATACCGGAAAGGTCGGCGGCACCATTCTGCACAACGGCCTGCGCGATTGGAACTTCAACGTCTGGGGCACCGTGAGCAACCTGATGGTGCTGAACACCACCGAGAAGGACAACGCCCTCTACTATGGACAGGCCTACGCCACGGGCGACGTGGAAGTGAGCGGGAGCGCTGGTGCGTTGGAGATCACCGTGGATGCCGCCACCGCCCCCGGCACCGATATCCATTTCCCTGTGGGAGGCAGCGTGGAAGTGGCCGATGTAGGGTTCGTACGGTTCCTCTCCGCCGACTCCATGGAGAACGAGGAGCCGTTGATCGACCTCACCGGGATCACCCTGAACATCAAGGCAGCAGTGACACCCGACGCGCGCTTCGAACTGATCTTCGATCCCACCATCGGCGACATCATGGCGGGCCGTGGCCGTGGCGACCTGGAGATGTCCGTGAGCCAGACCGGCCAGTTCGCCATGCGGGGTAGGGTGGAAGTGACCGAAGGGGATTACCTGTTCACCCTGAGGAATGTGGTGAATAAGAAGTTCGACGTGGCTCCCGGGGGGAGCATCACCTGGTATGGCGATCCGCTCGATGCCCAGCTGGATCTTCAGGCCCAGTATCGGGTGCGTGCATCGCTTTACGACATCATGTTCGAGAAGAACGATGCCTATAAGAAACGCGTGCCGGTGGATGTGGTGATGCGCCTGCGCGATAACCTGATGAACCCCGAGATCGAATTCGACGTTCGTATGCCTTCCGTGGACGATAACATCCGTACTCAGGTCCAAAGCGTGCTCAGCACCGAACAAGAGCGCAACCGCCAGGTGTTCTCGCTGATCGTCCTGAACCGGTTCGTGCAGCCACAAAGCATGGCGGGCAGCGGTTCCCCAAGCGCTGGCGGAAACGTGGTCGGCACCACCGGTAGCGAGCTGCTCAGCAACCAGGTGAGCAACTGGTTGTCCAAGCTCAGCGACGATTTCGACCTGGGTGTGAACTATCGGCCGGGCAACAACATCACGCAGGATGAACTGGAGGTGGCCATGTCCACCCAGCTGTTCAACGAACGGCTGCTGCTGAGCACCAACGTGGGGGTGAGCTATGGGGCGCAGTCAACCTCCAACAACGGTGGCCTGATCGGCGATTTCCAGCTGGAGTACCTCTTGACGCCGGAGGGCCGCTTGAGGGCCAAGGCCTTCAGCGTGAGCAACGACCGCAACTTGAACCGTTCCGACCAAGCCCCCACCACGCAAGGGGCCGGCGTGGCCTACCGCGAAGAGTTCGCCACCTTGGAAGAGTTCTGGCAGAAGATCCTGAACAACTTCAGGTCACCGGCCAAGGACCGTAAGTTCGATTGATCAGGCTTCGTCCAAGCCCAGGTGGTGACCCAGTTTGCGCTTCTTGGTCAACAGGTATTTCCGGTTGTGTGCGTTCGCCGGGATCTCGATCGGCAGGTTCTCCACGATCTCCAGCCCATAGCCCACGAGCCCGGTGCGCTTTCGCGGGTTGTTGGTGAGCAGCCGCATCTTGCGCACGCCAAGGTCATGCAGGATCTGGGCCCCAACACCATAATCGCGGGAGTCCATGTCGAAGCCGAGCATCAGGTTGGCCTCTACCGTATCGGCCCCTTGTTCTTGGAGCTTGTACGCTTTCAACTTGTTCAATAGCCCGATCCCCCGGCCTTCTTGCTGCATGTACAGGATCACTCCACGGCCTTCTCGCTCCACCAGTTCCATGGCATGGTGCAACTGGGGGCCACAATCGCAACGGCACGATCCGAAGATGTCGCCCGTTACACAGGAGGAATGCACCCGCACCAATACGGGATCCTCCGGGGTCCATGTCCCTTTCACCAAGGCCAGGTGCTCTTCGCCGGAAGTATGCTGCCGGAAGGCGATCAGCCGGAAATCGCCATGGTCCGTGGGAAGCTGTACTTCCACCTCGCGCTCCACTAACCGTTCGGTGCGCATGCGGTAGGCCACCAGGTCCTCGATGCTGATCAGCTTGAGGTTGAACCGCCGGGCGATCTCCCGCAATTCGGGCAGCCGGGCCATGGAGCCATCGTCGTTCAGGATCTCCACGATCACTCCGGCCGGCTCGAAGCCCGCCAGACGGGCAAGGTCCACCGCTGCCTCGGTATGCCCTGTGCGGCGGAGCACCCCCCCGTTCTGCGCCTTCAGCGGGAAGATGTGGCCGGGGCGGGCCAGGTCTTCGCCTCGGGTGGAGGGGTCGATCAGGGCCAGCATGGTCTGCGACCGGTCCGCCGCGCTGATGCCGGTGGTGGTGCCCCGCCCTTTCACGTCCACGCTCACGGTGAAGGGGGTTTCGTGCAACGCCGTGTTGTCGCGCACCATCAGGTCCAGCCCCAATTCTTCGCAACGTGCTTCGGTGAGGGGAGCGCAGATCAACCCACGCCCATGCTTGGCCATGAAGTTGATCACCTCAGGGGTCGCGTTCCGGGCTGCGGTGAGGAAGTCGCCTTCATTCTCCCGATCCTCATCATCCACCACGATCACCACTTCGCCTGCCCGGATGGCTGCGATCGCGTCCTCGATACGGTCAAGTCCCTTTTCCATGGTTCACCGGATGGGCCGCGAAGTTACGGCGCGGCGACCCGGGCCGTGGTCGCCAGTGTCAGCAAACGCTCCAGGTCATTCGCACTATGGTCCCAGTTGAACTGGTTCCGCACGAACCGGAAGCCTTCTTCGGCCAGGCGCTCACGTTCGGTGTGGTCATCCAGAAGCCGCAGGATGTGCGTGGCGTATTCCTGCGGTGTTCGCCCAAGCAGGATGCTGCGACCAGGAGCGGCCTGCACAGCGTTGTTGGCCAGGGCACTGGTCACGCAGGGGATCCGCATGGCCATGGCTTCGAGGAGTTTGTTCTGCAGGCCGGTACCGATCTGCATGGGGGCCACGAAGATCCGCGCCGAGGCGTACGAGTTGCGGATGTCCTTCACCCAGCCGCTCACCACGATCCGTGGGTCTCGTCGGGCCAGGTCTTTCACTTCTGCGCTTGGGTCCACCCCGGAGATCAGCAGGGTGGTCGCCGGGCGCTGCGCGTACACCAACGGCAATACCTTGTGCACCAGGTATATGACGCTGTCGATGTTCGGCGGATAGTTCATGTTCCCGGTGAACACCAGGTCGTACTTCTTCTCGTTCTCCTGGGGCGAGAAATGCTCCGTATCCACACCGTTGGGGATCACTTTCACCTGGTCGCGCAAGGGGTGATACAGGTATTCACGGTCCTGTGCACTGATGATCACCGAAGCGTCGAACAGGTCGAACATCAGGTTCTCGTAACGGATCAGGCGACGCGTTTCCGCTTGAAGGATCGGTCGCAGGTACAAAGGGGCATTGCGGGTCCGCCGTTCCATGCCTTTGGACAGCGTGTCCATGTAGTCCAGGGTCTTCGGAAGGGTGGGGTGGTTGCGCACCAGTTCCGTGGTCCGCACCAATTGGCAGAGCACATGGTCCGGTGCATGGTCACGGATCAGCCGGTCCACCGCGCGTTGTGCCGATGCATGGTTGAAATAGGCGACTTGGAACGGGAGGCGTGAGAAGAGCGCGGCACCCAATTTCAGCACGATCCGCCAGCGAGGGACCCGTACCACTTCGATGTGCGAACAGAACGCCCGCAGATGGGCCACATGTTCGGCAGGTGTGGGACCGTCGCTCAGGCAGCACAGGATGATCTCGTGCTTGCGCGCCAGCCGGGTCACCAGGTGGTATGCCCTTAGCTTATCTCCCTTCTCCAGAGGGTACGGCACACGGGAAAGGAGCACCAACAACTTCATGCCTTCACTAACCGTTGGTACAGGTCCAGCAGGTCTTGTACGGTGTTCCGGATGGAGTACCGGGACTCGATCAGGCTGCGGGCCTCCTGCCCCAACATGCGCATGTAGTCCGGCGCTTCGTCCAGTGCGATGATGTGCTTGGCGAATTCGGTCGCGCTCTGCCCCAGGAGGATGTTCAGCCCCTCCGTGTATTCGATGCCTTCGGCGCCGATGGGCGTGGAGATCACCGGCTTGCCCATGGCCATGCCTTCGATGATCTTAACCCGCATGCCACCGGCGGAGAATAAGGGAACCACCATCACCTGGCGGTCCCGCATGAACGTTTGTGCGCTTTTCACCCGGCCTCGGATCCGTACGCCGGGCACTTCTTTCCGCAGGAGGTTCTCGGGCATTTTGTTGCCCGCCAGATCAAGGCGAGCGTGGGGGCGCTGGGCCAATACTTTGGGCCACACTTCGTCCAATAACCAATGTACGCCTTCCTCGTTCGGTAGCCAATCCATGCTCCCTAAGTGGAAGAAGGTGATCTTACCACCTCGGGGCTGCTCCTCCACTTCGTACTCGGAAGGGTCCAGTGCGAAGGGCACGGTGACGATGGGCGTTCGGGTACCGTGGTCGGCGAAATGCGCCGCATCCGATGGACTGATGGCCACTACCGCATCCACACGGTCCAACACGGCCATCTCATAATCCTGGAGTTGCTTGGCCAGGAATTTCCGGTACGGACGCTTCAGGATGTTCTTCTCGCCGATCGCCAGTCGACCTTGGATCACGTGTTCCAGGTTGTGTGAACGCAGTACGATCGGAGCCTTGGAGTACCGTCTGATCGTGGCGATGTACGGGGTCATGAACAGGCTCTCCAACTGGACCAGATCAAAGGAGCTCTCGGAAAGGAGCCGGATCAACCGGATGTCCACGTCGGGGGAGAAGAACCGGCTGATGTTGTAGTTGTCCGCGGTCAACAGGTCGGTGAAGGCGTCCACCACGTTCACGCTCGTGTCCACGAACACTCCTTCGATCCCGGTCCGCTGGCGATGGTCCGCCGGTATCTGTTCGAGATCCAGGCTGTTCTTCGGGGTGCTGATGCACAACACCTTCACCTCATGTCCGGCGTCGAGCAGGCCACGGGTCAGGTTATGCATCGCCTTACTCCCCCCATCGATGGGCGGGTAGGGCGGCTTGTTACACAGCTGAAGAATGCGCATGATCGCGACGGAACAAGGAACGGAACCGCTCCCAGCCGCGATAATACGCATCGGCGTCGAAGAGGGGGCTGTCCGTGGAGGCTTTCCAAGTGAGCAGTGCGGCCATGGGGATCAGGACCATGGTGCTGATCCACATGCCCGGCCACGCCGGGAACGCTCCGGAGATCACGAGCTTCTCCGTGGAGAAGGAGACGATGTGGAAGATCAGGAAGAAGATGATGGCGAACACCACCGGAAGGCCCATCCCACCCTTGCGGATGATGGCCCCCAATGGTGCGCCGATGAAGAAGAACACCAGACAGGCCACGGCGAGCATGCGCTTCCGGTGCCATTCCAACTGGAATCGTGCCAGCTGTTCTTCCCGGCCTTGGCGCTCGGAATCGTACCGCTCAATGGCCGACAGGTTATTGCGCACCATGTTCATGGCCACATCGAAGAGGTTGGCCCGTTGGATCGGATCCATCCGGGGCTCGGGATCCATGCGCTCGCCCGGAGCCGTCCAGGTGGGCAGGCTTTTCTCCGGTCGGGTGATCGCAAGGCTGTTGGCGAGGTATTTCCGCTGTTCCTCCAAGCGTTCTTGATATTGTTTCCGCAGGCTGTCCTCCACCGCTTGGAGCTGGCCCGACGACATCATTTTGTAGTGTGCTTTGAACAGGTCCTTGTCCGTTCGGTCCAACCCCAGCCCGGAGAGGTCGAGCCGTATCTCGTCATCCGCGAAGGTGCCGCGCATCATGGGGTATTGCCCGCGGTTCCCAGTTGCCGAATGCTCATCGTAGAAGTGGCCGTCCTGCAGGTGCAACAGCAGGTAGTGGCCGTCCGTGCTGCGCTGCATGGTGCCCGTGCGGGCCCGCACCACCGTGCGGTTGCCTTGGAATTGAGCACGATGGTCGTAGATCAATACATCGTGCAAGGTGCCCGTGTTCGCATCCTTGTCCATGGCCCTGATGCTGAAGCCCTCGATGCCGTTGTAGAAGATGCCCGGAAGCAGGTTCATGGTGGGCTTCTTGCGTGTCACGTCCCAGAGCAAGGAATGGAAGCGCAGGTTGGCCACGGGCAGTACGTTGTTGCTGAAGAAGTACGAGGCCAGCGACAGGCCAGAAACGAAGACCACCAAGGGAAGTATTATCCTGAACAGCCCCATGCCCGCGGATCGCATGGGTACCAGTTCACTGTTCTCTCCCAGGCCACCCAGGGTCATGATGCTCGATAGCAGGATGGCCAGGGGGAGCGCCAGAGGAACGAAACTCGCGGTGGCATAGGTCATCAGTTCCAAGAGCACGTACCACTCCAGGCCCTTGCCCATCAGGTCGTCCACATACTTCCAGAGGAATTGCATCACCAAGATGAACAACACGATCACGAACGTGATGAACAATGGCCCGGCGAAGGCCCGTATGATCATGCGGTGCAGACGTCTCATCCCGGAGGGGCGGATGCCGCAAAGTTCCGTATCCTGGATCAGGCGCCGAGCACCCGGCTCAAGGTTTCGATCTGCGAGGTCCAGAGGTTGCGTGTTTCCTCCACCTCGTCCGGCCAAGCGTGATCGGTCACCACCAGACACACCTCGTTGGTCATGGCATCGATCCGTACCCGGAATTCGAAGAATGCCTCCGGGTCGTCGTCGTCGTTGCGCCGGAATCGGATCACTTCGCCCAATTTGCGGCCGATCATCGTAGTGGCCTCACGTTCACCGTCCCAGATGAAGGTGTACTGATCTCCACGCACATCCACATCCTGGCAGTACCATTCGCTGAATCCACTGGGTGTGCTCAGCAGGTCGTACAAGGCGTTCGGACTACTGTTCAGGTAGAACTCCATCATCACCCGTTCCTTCGCCGGACGCTTCTTCACAGGCGCGGCGGTGGGGGTAGCCTTGGGTGCTGGTGCCGGGGCGGGGGCGGGGCGGGGGGCTGGTGCGGGGGGCGCGGGTGATGCCTTCGGTGCCGGAGGAGCAGGTCGGACCACCTTGGTCTTGGGAGCTTGCTTCTTCGCGCGGCTCGGCTCGGCGATCCTTCGCGCCGGTGCCTTGGTGATCACCTTTTTCGCTGCCGCTTTTTTTACCACCGACTTCTTCACGACTGCCTTCTGCGCTGCGGCCTTCTTTGCCGCAGGCTTGCTTTGAGCGGTCTTGCCGACCACCTTCCGGGGAGCCGTTCGGGTCGCTGGAAGGGCCGCCTTCTTCGCCACTTTCTTTCCCGCCTTCTTCACCACCTTCGTCGCTGTTCTTTTGGCAGCCGTTGTTCTCGCTTGTGGGGCACCTCCCTTTTTCTTCGCGGGCGTGGGCTTGGCCTTCTTCACGGAGGTTCTCCCGGCCGGTTTGGTTGGCTTGCGAGCGGCTTTCACAGGACTTTTCTTCTTGGCCATGGGGTGCTACGGATCAAAATCGTCGTGCACAAGGTAGAGAAAAGCACTACCCAACCAAATCAAGAGTACCTCCCCACCTGTTCGTGCTGCAGAAGGAACCGCTATATTTGCCGCCCCGTTGCCTTGAGCAATGGGCGAACGGCGCGGTAGCTCAGCTGGTTAGAGCGCATGATTCATAATCCTGAGGTCGGGAGTTCAAGTCTCCCCCGCGCTACAAGAAGGGGTTGTCTCACCGAGACAGCCCCTTCGGACTTTTGGACCACCCTGTGGCGGCAGGTCCCGACCATGGCGGCTCTTTGAAGGGCTTGTTCCCGCCAGGTGCACCACCGCCCAGGCGAGGAGGAGCGCTGTTCAAGTGCTGTTCGTCCAGATTGGTCGAATTCCGGACCTATCCGTTGGAATGGCACACGAGCGCTGTATATTCGAAGTATGACCAGTATGAGGCCAACCTCTCGAACTCGCCGATCCCGCGGGAGGGCGATCACTCCGCCGGAGGTGTTCGTGCCCAAACGGGTGGCCCGTGGACGGAAACCTCATACCATGCAACTTCAGTGGTACGATGGTGCCGGAGAGTTGCAGTATGCTGAATTATCGCCAGCCCAGAGTTGGCCTTACCTCCGCGAGGGTTGTTAGCGCGCATCTCCGATCGCTTTCAGGAACGAGCGAAGGGTGTTTTTCGCCTACGCCTGGCGGAGGGACCGCACAGGAGCGGCTGGTTCAGGGTCCTCCAAGGGCATTTTCGCCGTGGCCGCTTGGTGCTGCTGGGCATGCTCCTGGCGTGCAGCTGTGGAAATGCGCCCGATACCACGGCCGATGCGGCCGCGATCAAAGAGGTGCTCGCCATGCAAGAACGGGCCTGGGATCAGGGGGACATCACGCAGTTCATGTCCGGTTACGCTGCCGAGGTCTGCTTCATTGGGCGGCGAGGGCGAACGTGTGGTAGGGAGGCCGTGGCACGGAACTACCAGAAGAACTATCCGAATAAGGCCGCCATGGGCGACCTGCGCTTCGAGATCACCGAACTCCTGCCAGCAGGTGAAGGCTTTGCCTGGATGACCGGGAATTGGGAGCTCGTGCGTACCGCGGACACGCTTGGTGGTGGCTTCTCCTTGCTCTGGCAGAAGGGAACGGAGGGTTGGCGCATCTTGCGCGACCATACCTATTGAGGCCCTGATCCTCCATGGCCATGGACCGCTTGGTCGGTCTGAGGGGCGAATGCCGCGCGGAGTGTGAGCATCCCCCAACAGGCGCTACCTTGCAGCACTATCGTGGCGATAACGCTCACCCTGATCCTCCTGGCGGCGACCGTACTGGTGTCCATCGCGGCATTCCAGGATCGCAGGGTGTTCGAGGCCCTGCTCTTCAGCCCATACGCTGTACAGCACCGGGGCCAGTGGTACCGTACGTTCACACACGGGTTCGTCCATGCCGATACCATGCACCTGGTGGTGAACATGTTCGTGCTCTGGTCGTTCGGTAGCAGCGTGGAGGCGCTGTATCCGCTGCTCTCGCCATTGCCTGGCGGGGTGGTCTTCCTGGTGCTCTACTTGGGAGGCATGCTCTTCGCCACCATCCCCGGCATGGCCAAGCATCGCCACGATCCAAGCTACCGGTCCGTGGGGGCCAGTGGTGCGGTATCGGCCGTGCTCTTCGCCCAGATCGTGATGTTGCCCACACAGAAGGTGTCCCTGTACTTCATCCAGGAATTACCTGCATGGCTCTTCGGTGCGCTCTACCTGGTCTATTCCTATTTCATGGATAAGCGAGGGGAGGATCAGGTGGCGCACGACGCACACTTCTACGGAGCGGTGTTCGGCGTTCTTTTCACCTTCGTTCTGCATCCTCCACTGCTAACCGATCTTGGGGTGTTGGAACGCTCCCTGGGCATCTGAGAACCTATGCGGAAGGGACTGTTTCTGGACCGTGATGGCGTGATCAATCGCGAGCATGGTGCGCATACCGCCCGGCTGGCCGACTTCGAGGTGCTGCCCGGAGTGCCTGAAGCCATTGCGGCGGCTGTTGAAGCCGGTTGGTCCGTGGTGGTGATCACCAACCAGAGCGGGATCGATCTGGGCCTGTACGATCACGCTGCCGTACAGCTCATGCACACCGCCCTGAACGATATCCTCCGGAGCCATCGGGTGGCCTTGACCGATATCTATTACTGTCCGCACCATCCTTCACATGGGAGATGCCTCTGCCGAAAACCAGGAGGCCTGCTGCTTCAGCGTGCGGCGGCCCGGTACGGGATCGACCTTTCTCGTTCCGTGATGATCGGCGATCGCCAACGCGATGTGGAGGCGGCGGCAGCGGTGGGGGCCAACGGTATCCTCGTGTCATCGAATACCTCTTTGATGGATACCTTGCGGGCCAACGCTCTGGTATGAAGGACCTGGTGAACCTCAACGGTGTGCTGGTGCCCGGCGACGGTCCGGTGATCCCGTTGAAGAACCGGGGATTCCATTATGGCGATGGCCTCTTCGAGAGCATGCGCGTGGTGGAGGGCCGCGCCTGTTTCACCGATGCGCATTGGGCAAGGATGGTCACCGGTGCGGCATTGCTGCGGATCGGGCTCCCGAAGAACCTGGATCGCACCGCATTCGACAGGTACATCGACGAACTGGTGAAACGCACGGGCATCGTGAACGGTCGCTGTAGGTTCACCCTCTTCCGCACCGGCGATGGTTTCTACAGACCTACCAGCAACGAGGGTGGTTTCGCCTTCGAGCTTTCTCCGCTGACGGAGCCTACCTATACCCTGAATACCCAGGGGTTGCTGGTGGATATCTGGCCTGGAATGCGGAAACCCGTCAACGACCTGGCCCGGCACAAGACCCTCAATTGCCAGCTCTACGTGATGGGGTCGCTTTGGGCACAGGAGCATGGCCTGGATGATTGCATGCTTCAGAACGACCGGGGGAATATCATCGAGAGCAGTTCGGGCAATTTGTTCATCGTGAGCAATGGGGTCCTGTACACCCCCTCGCTCAGCGATGGCTGCGTGGGTGGGGTGATGCGTGCGCAGGTGATCAACCTGGCGCTTGCGAATGGTATCAAGGTGTACGAGTGCTCACTCAACCCACAGAACCTCCTGGCGGCCGATGAACTCTTCTTCACCAATGCGGTGCAAGGGGTGCAGTGGGCGGGCGTCTACCGGACCAAACGCTATGCCCACCGGCTGGCCGGTGTGATCACCGGGCTGCTGGTGGAGGCCACCCGTGTCAGTTCAGTGTAGGGTCTTCCGGAAAGTTCGCCAACGGCGCGAAGGGGCGCCCCATGTCGCGCAAGCTGGCGGCCCACAGGTCACTCGCATCCACGGCCATGATCCGTTGTTTCGTGGCTTCGGCCACCAGCCATGACCGCTCTTTCAGCTCCCTGTTCAGTTGGTCCTTGCCCCAGCCTGAGTAGCCTACGAAGAAGCGGACATGCCGGGTGAGTTCCGGAGCGGCCGCAAGCAGGTCGCGCATCTGTTCGAAATCACCGCCGATGTACACCCCATCCACCACCTCTTCGCTGCCCTTCAACCGCGATCCCAAGGTATGCAGGTAGTACAGGTTGCTGCTTTGTACCGGGCCTCCGATCCCCACAGGAGCGCTCAAGGGAGGTAGGTTCTCCAAAAGGTCATTCACCCCCATGTCCGTCATCCGGTTCAATACGAATCCGAATGAACCCTCGCTGTCGTGGTCGCATAGCAGCACCACGGTACGTCGAAAGTAGGCGTCGGGTAGGTAAGGCTCGCTGATCAGCAACCGGCCGCGCGAGGGGGCCAGCGTACTTTCAGGGTCCAGTTCCAAAGGGTCGTTCGACATTGGTGAGGGGGAAGGTACTCAGCTTTGTCGATCCACGGGAAGGAGACCCCAGGGCGGTCAGGTCTACTTTCCTGTGGATGGGTTCACGCAGAGGCGTAGGGAACGTAGGGAAGAGTGCTTGTCGATCCGCCTTTGACGTACGGACCTGTTCTGTGTTCCGTGGACCTCTTTGTGGAACGTTCCTCACCCCGGCATATAGGGAAGCCCAATACGGCGGGACTTCAAGATGCGATAGCCCGGAAGGAGATCCTGCCTCGTGTGCCGAAGGAACCATGAACGGGGTAAATTCGCGGCATACAACGCAACGCGCATGGCCACCCCGCTGAACCATCGTCTCGATTATGCGAAACTGAGCCTTACCGAGGAGGAGGCAGGCAATGATCCGATCGCCCTCTTTGCGCGGTGGATGACCGCGGCCCAGGAGAGCGGAGTGGAAGAACCGCATGCAATGACCCTGGCCACCGCAGGCAGTCTCACGATCAGTTGTCGGGTGGTGCTACTGCGGTCGTTCGATGCCCGTGGCTTCGTGTTCTATACCAACTACAACAGCCGCAAGGCCATGGATCTGGAGCGTGATCCACGGGCGGCACTTAATTTCTACTGGCCTCAGCTCGAACAGCAGGTCCGTATCGAAGGGAAGGCCGAGCCCGTTACGGCCGAGGAGTCCGACGCCTACTTCGCTTCGCGACCGTTGGAAAGCCGGATCGGTGCGTGGTCCAGTGATCAGAGCCGGACCGTGGAGGGGCGCGCTCAGCTGGATGAACGGTTTGAACGATGGCAGGCGCGCTTCGCCGATGGAGAGGTGCCACGTCCGCTGCATTGGGGGGGCTACCGTGTACGGCCACAACGTATCGAGTTCTGGCAAGGGCGCCCCAATCGCCTCCACGACCGCATCGCCTTCGAACATTTCACGGATGGTACCTGGGCGCGAATGCGCCTTCAGCCATAGATCTCCCTGCCGTGTGCCGGATGTACTTGTTGTGGCCGGTGCACAAGCGGTTCCGTGCCCTGTTGGTATGGCTGTAGCGCTTGTATGAATGCGAAAACCCCGGCATGGCCGAGGTTCTCAAGCGTGTGGCCGAACAAGGGTCAGTCCTTCTTCGGTGCGGCTTTCTTCGGTGCAGCCTTCTTCGCAGCGGCTTTTTTCGGTGCCGCTTTCTTCGCAGCCTTCTTCGCCGCTTTCTTCGGTGCTGCTTGCTCCGCGCCAGCCTTCTTCGCGGCTACGCGCGCACGACGCTTGGAAGGACGGCTCTTACCGGCACTGCCGATAGTGCGCTTGCCTTTCTTCGTCTTCTTGTCACCTTTTCCCATTGTCTGGTTTGTTAAGGGTTTGGCCAAAATTACCGGAGCGTTGCTACGCGAAGCGGATGCACCTTGTTCCAATTCCCAACCTGGATATGTGGACAACCAAGGCGCCTTGACAGGCCCGGTATCCAAGTGGCATGGTGCGATCAAGTTCCGTATGGATGGTCTTCGGGAGCTTCGCGGCTTTGGCCATTTCGCACAAAGGCGCAGGTCGAGGATGCGAAGGTTTTTTCGCAGGACGATACGGCAGGGTCGTTGCATGACCGGTGCTACGGAACGAACACGACGGAGGAGTCATGCGGAAGAAGCCCGAGTGGATCCGCCTGCGCCGTAGTGCGAAATGGTGTTACACTTCCGGGGCGTTGCTAGGTGGCCAGGAAGGCGGTTCGGTATTACCTTTTTTCGAAGCGCACGATGGGCATCCGGCGATGGAACAGGTTGTGCCGGACCGCGGCATCGCAGGCCTACAGGGACAGCCCTTGGATCAGTGCCCGGTCCGGGTCAACACCTGGGCATAACGCCACTTGGTACCGTCCCCCGGCTCACGCTTCGGTACTCATCCCTTGGTCCAGGAGGCCGCACAATCATGGGGGCACTGTGTTGGTGATCGAACCGGGCCATGCTCTGCTCGTGCGGTAGGGGCCACGAATGATACGAGCCAGGTTGTGTGGCTACTCGCACGCGCGTTCTTCCGCATCGCGTCGCAAGCGCTCCTCCAGGTGCGATGCGCTGTGCACCATCTTCCGGGCCCATGATAGTTTCAGGGCGAGAAGCGCTTCATCATCGAGCTGCCAACGGACATCGCTGTTGCGCAAACGCTGTGTCACGGTGTACAAGGTGATCGCGGCGCTCACCGAGATGTTGAAGCTCTCGGTGAATCCGAACATCGGGATCCTGAGGTGTTCGTCGGCGGCGTTCATCAAGTCATCGCTAAGGCCCGTGAGTTCCGTACCGAAGCAGAAGGCCATGGGACGGTCCAGGTCGATGCTTTCCGGTGTGATGTGCTCGCTCCGGGGGGAGGTGGCCACCACCCGATACCCCTTTTTTTTCAAGGCCTCCACACACGCCAGGGTGTTGTTGGCATGGCCGCGATAGCGATGCACATCAACCCATTTCGAGGAGCCGAGGGTCACGTCGGGGTTCAGCTGGTACGCGTTGCGGTTCTCGATCACATGGATGTCCTGCACGCCGAGGAGCTCGGCTGAGCGCACCACGGCGCTGGCGTTGTGGGGCTGGGAGATGTCCTCCAATACCACGGTGACATGGCGTGTGCGCTCGGGGGCGATGCGGTCAAAGAGGCTCCGTTTGTTGTCGGA
>CAUJED010000044.1:0-5464 GCA_963169535.1 Bacteroidota bacterium
GTGCCCTGGCCTTGTAAGAGCCTGTTCAGGATCCCTTCAAACTCGTCCTTCGGTCTCTTTTCCGCCCATACTTCGCCCGAAAATGTTCCCGTAGTCACCGCTACGCCAACATTTTCAGGCTGCGTCTGGTCGAAAAATAGCTTCGAAGTCCATCGTTCAAGAGATCCTGAACAGGCTCTAAGAGCAACGCCCGGGTGTGGATGTCCGGGTTGTCCGGGACCTCTCCAAGGAACTACCCGGCCTTCCCTACTTGGTTACCTTCGCCGTCTGTTGATCCGTGCATGGTCCGCAATGCACTTGGATCTGCAGAGTAAGGCATCATGTCTGTCATCAACAACCCCGTGATCAGCCACCTTTCCCGACTCGGGACATCACTCGCACGAAATGCCGACCGACCGGCATTCTGCATCGCCGGTGTGGACCACTCGTACGCGGAATTGGGCGCTACGATCGCCCAGATCCGCCAGGCCATCCGCACCCAGATCCCCACCGAGGAGGTCGTGGTGGGTGTGCTGGCCAACGATGACCTGCCCACCTATGCGGCCCTGATCGCCTTGTGGATGGAGGGTCGTGCCTACCTGCCTTTGAACCCGGAGGCTCCTTCCGAGCGCAACGCGGTGATCGCCGCCCGCGCCGGTATCCGCAGCCTGCTCACCTCCGACGGGAATAAGCAGCAACTGGAGTGCAAGGCCGTGAACATGGGCACCCTGCAGGCAGCAAGTGCCTTACCGGCGGTCCAGGAGCCGCATCCGGACAAACTCGCCTATGTGCTGTTCACCAGCGGCAGCACCGGTGAACCGAAAGGCGTACCCATCACACATGGCAACCTCGCCACCTTCCTTGAAGGATTCGATGCGCTCAAGGTCCCGTTCTCCCACGAGGACCGCTGCCTCCAGATGTTCGAACTCACGTTCGACCTCTCGGTGATGAGCTACCTGGTGCCCTTGCTCCATGGCGCCTGTGTGTATACGGTACCGAAGAACGAGATCAAGTACGGCTATATCGCCGAACTACTGGAGGAAAAGGCGATCACCGTGGCCTTGATGGTCCCGTCCATCATCAACTACCTGCGGCCGTATTTCGACGAGATCGCAGCGCCCGCACTGCACACGAACTTGTTCTGCGGCGAAGCCCTTCCGGTGGATGTGACCACGGAATGGAGCCGATGCGTTCCGAACGCACGCATCCTGAACGTATACGGCCCTACGGAACACACCATTTTTTGTACCGAATATGCCTTCGATCGGGCAGGCAACAACAAAGCTGTGAATGGAGTGCTGTCCATCGGCCGTGCGATGAGGGGGTCGGAGCTCCTCATCGTGGACGACGACCTCAAGGTGTTACCGGCAGGGATGAAAGGGGAGCTCTGCCTGGGCGGAGGACAAATGACACCCGGATATTGGAATGACCCGGAAAAGACGGCCAAAGCCATATTCATCCTCGAACGTGATGGTCAACGGAAACGATTCTACCGCACCGGCGATCTCTGCACCATGGACACCGAAGGCGATGTGCTGTACCTCGGACGCCTTGACCACCAAGTGAAGATCCAGGGTTACCGGGTGGAATTGGCGGAGATCGAACACCACGCACGCACCTTTCTGGAGCGGACCAACGCTGTGGCGCTGGCCGTTGGTAACGCGCTGGGGAACCAGGAAGTCGCCCTGGCGATCGAAGGCAGTGAGCATGACACCAAACCACTGCTGGCACACCTGCGCGCACAACTACCGGCCTACATGATCCCCACGCGCCTTCGTTTCGTGGACACCTTCCCGCTCAACACCAACGGAAAGACGGATCGCAAAGCCTTGCAAGCGCTCTTCACCATATGATGGCCGCCACCGACATCCGCCCGGCCACCACAAAGGACATCCCCTTCCTCGTGGATGCGATCGTCTCTGCGGAGAAGAGCAATAGCCCACACTTCGGCCTGGCCACGCTCTTCGGTCTGAGCGAGGACGAAACGCGCGCGCTGATCACCGCGATGCTTGAAGAGGAGGTAGACGGTTGTGAATTTTCCGTGAGCAGCTTCCTCATCGCAGAGGTGGAAGGCAAGCCGGCCGCAGCCGTGGCGGGATGGATCGAAGGAGCCGAGGACGATATGCCATCCGGACTGTTGAAGGCCAACCTCATCGGTTTCACATTTCCACCGGATCGCTTCGCCGCGCTTCGCGAAAAGGCAGCGATCATCAGCGGCATCCAGATCGACCGTGAAAAAGATGCCCTGCAGATCGAATACGTCCACACCGACCCGATGCATCGCGGCAGGGGAATGGCCGCGTCCTTGATCCAAGCCCACCTAGAAAAAGCCGGAACACGCAAGGCGCAGGTCCAGGCCTTCGCCGACAACCGCGTAGCGATCGGGCTCTACGAGAGGCTCGGTTTCGCCATTACCCGCACGTTCACATCCACCCATCCGGAAACGGTCCGCTACATGCCACACAACGCGAAGGTGCTCATGGAGCGCAATCCATAACGTTTGATCATGCAACGAGAGGAACTAACACCCCGCATCCGCACAACCGTTGAATCGGTGCTGGGGCATGGCAACTTCGAAATGAAGGATGAGCTGACCGCAGCCGATGTGGAAGGCTGGGACTCGCTCACGCACATGTCCATCATCACCGGGCTGGAAAAGGAATTCAACGTGAAGTTCAAGCTGAAGGAGATCAATAAGCTGAAGAACATGGGTTCGCTCATCGAGCTGATCCGGTCCAAGCTCACCGGCGGGTAACGCCCTCGCATGCTCTTCAATTCGGGCGGTTTCCTGGCCTTCATGCTCACCGTGTGGGTGGCGTATTGGTGGTTGGTGCCGCGAACGGCCCGTTGGCAGAATAGTGTGTTGCTCCTCGCGGGCCTGTTCTTCTACGGCCTGTCCGATCTACGATTCCTGATCATGCTCGCGGGAAGTGCGCTCATCAACCATGCGCTTGCCCTCCGTCTGACCCGGCTACCCGAAGGCCGCACGCGCACAGCGCTCTTCCGCCTCGGCATCGCATTGAACCTGGGCCTGCTCATCTACTTCAAGTACCTGGGCTTCTTCATGGATGGTGTGCATGACCTGTTGCTCGCGATAGGCCTGGCACCCCACATCTGGACCTTGCAGCTGGCTCTTCCACTGGGCATCAGCTTCTACACCTTCCAAATGATCGGATATCTGATCGATGTACAGAACGAGGAGATCGAACCGTGCACCGACCGATCGGACTTCCTCACCTATGTCTTCCACTTCCCGAAGATGCTGGCCGGTCCCATCGAGCGTGCGCAGCACTTCCTCCCGCAGATCACAGAAGCACGTCGACCCGATGCCGAATTGATGAGCGATGGTCTCCGCCAGGTGCTCTGGGGGCTCTTCGCCAAAGTGGTGATCGCCGACGCACTCGCCGACCACATCAACACGGTCTTCGATGCGCCGGAAACGCACGGCCGTCTTACGCTGATCGGGGCCGTAAGCCTCTACATCGTCCAACTCTACTGTGATTTCTCGGGCTATTCCAACATGGCGCTCGGCCTCAGCAAACTCCTGGGCATCCGCTTACGGATCAACTTCGCCTACCCGCTCTTCAACCTGAACATCGGCGACTTCTGGCGGAGGTGGCACGTGTCTCTCACCTCGTGGATGCTGGACTACGTGTTCACCCCGCTCAGCTTTGTCCTGCGCGATCTCGGCAAGCGCGGTCTGGTCATCGCCATCAGCGTCACGTTCCTGGCCGTGGGTATATGGCATGGTGCCAATTGGACCTTTGTCGTGTTCGGCATCCTGCAAAGCCTGTACTTCATGCCTTTGGTGCTCGGCCAGGGGATCAACCGTTCGCCCAGCCTACCGACCGACACCTTGCTTCCAAGCCCGGCACAGGCGGTACGCATACTGCTGATGTTCGTCCTGCTATCGATGACTTTCGCACTATTACGTGCCGATAGCCTTCATCATATGGGACGGATCTACGGCAACATCCTCATCAATGACCTGCCGTGGAGCACGCTGAAGCTGCCGAACGATCTGCTGCTCTGCATCGTGGGTCTATTCCTGGTGGAGTGGTCCCAGCGCAGCAAGGAACACGCACTGCAATGGTCGCGTGAACGCATCCCCATCCTGGCACGTTATGCCATCTACCTCCTGCTCACACAGCTGGTGATCTGGAAGAACGGGGCCGCCAACGACTTCATCTACTTCCAATTCTGAAGGCGATGACGTTGCGCGCACTGCTCATCAAGCTCTTGCTCTTCCTCGTGGCGCTCACGCTCATCAACGCGGCCATGATCCGGTGGACGGATCATCTCCTGGACCGCGCTTCGTTCACGCTTCCGCCAGGCACCACCACCCTCGTGCTCGGTGATTCACAGGTTGAGTGCGCGATCGACCCATCGCAACTGCCCGGTGTGGTAAGCCTGGCCCAGGGTGGCGAGGCCTTCCTCTTCGCACACGCCAAGGCACGCCGTTTCATCGCTGAGAACCCGCAACTGGACACCATCTGGCTCTCGTGCAACTACATGGGCTTGGAGAAGAAACAGGATACCCTCACACGAAGCGAGCGCTACATCACCTACAAGCTACCATTCAACTTCTTCCTGTTCGATGCGGAGGACATGCGTCATTTCGCGTTGAATTACCACACCTACGCCAGCCTTCTTCAAACGCCGTTCAAGCGTCGAGCCTACATCAGCAAAGCCCTTCGACGTGCCACGACCTGGCGCGACCTCAACTTCGGCGGATACCTCAAGCTCACGGATCACAAACTCGCGCATGACTTGGCCCAACGCGAGCGGACACGACGAGAAGGGAACAGGCGGCCGCCGGAATTCGGTGCGGCCGAGGACCAGGTGCGATACTTGGACAAGATCATCCGGCTCTGCGATTCGAGCGGCGTTACCTGCATACTCGTGAATACCCCCGTACACGCTGCCGTGCAAGCGGACACGGATACCACGGCCTATTACGCTCATCTCCGTGCGCGCTACCCAAGGGTACCGTTGTGGGATCATTCCAATTGGAGCTTCCCGGATAGTTGCTACCGGGATGCCGTCCATTTGAATGCGGATGGGGCCCGATCGTACACCGAACGGTTGAGGACCTTGCGTTCCATGGGTTGGCCCGCTGTGGATCGTCGTGGCCGCGTGCCAACTCCCTAGCGTACCTCGGAGCCGTTCGACAGTGCACTGCCCGGTCGCACGAAGTGCAACTTGCCTTGCTCGTCCTCGGCCATCAACACCATGCCCTGGCTCTCCACGCCACGCATCTTGCGCGGCTCCAGGTTCGCCAGGAAGAGCACCTGTTGACCGGGCAGGGCCGCCGGGTCGAAGTGCTGGGCGATGCCGCTGACGACCGTTCTCGGTGTGGCTTCGCCGATGTCGATGGTCAGTTTGAGCAGTTTATCCGCTTTCTCCACCTTCCCGGCGGTAACGATGGTCCCTATGCGCAGATCGAGCTTGGCGAAGTCGTCGAACGCGATGTTCGCCTTGGCCA
>CAUJED010000045.1:0-13282 GCA_963169535.1 Bacteroidota bacterium
GATCTCCCCTTCACCGCTTCTGCAGGGTTCGCTCAGGGGACTGTGTTCATGGTTGAGGTGTCGGAGGTGGCCGGGGCCTTTGCTCCTGGCATCCCGATCGGTTCCCTGGCCGGGGAGGTCCCGGGAACAGTGATCTGTTCGAATTGGGGTGCCGCCGTTCCCGGTGTCGGCTACCGCTTGCGTGTGCGGAGCACGTCCCCATCGTTCACATCCGCTCCGAGTGGTTCAGTCCTCTCGCTTGCGGCGCCGAATGCAGGGTCGGATGGGGCGCTTACGATCTGTTCGAACGGACCGGCTACCGCTTTGTTCTCCGGGCTGGGTGGTTCTGCACAGCCCGGTGGCACCTGGAGCGACCCTACTGCGACCGGTGCGCTCGTTGGTGAACAAGTCCAACCAGCCCTGTTGCCGACGGGTACCAGCTTCTTCGTGTACACCGTAGATGATGCGGGTTGTACCGATGATGCAACGGTGTTCGTGACGTTGAGCAACGCGCCGAACGCTGGCACGAACGCCGTGATCACCGTCTGCTCCACCGCCCCGCCATTCCCGATGTACCAGGAACTCGGCAGTACTCCCGACCCTAACGGTGCTTGGACGGACCCGATGAATAATATGATGAATGGTGTGTTCGACCCCGCTGTTGATCCGTCAGGGGTGTTCATGTACACGGTGACCGGTCCTCCACCGTGCGTGTCCGCGACCGCAACATTGCTGATCCAGGTGACGCAAGCTGCGAACGCCGGTGTTGATGGGAACTCGTCATACTGTACTACCGACACGCCATTCTCCCTGTTGGACCGACTTGGCGGCAACCCTGCGCCGAACGGCACGTGGTCTTATGCCGGTATGTCGCATGGTCCGGTGTTCGTTCCAGGTGTGGATGGTCCTGGAGAATACATCCACAGGGTACTTGGGGTAGCCCCTTGTGGCGATGCGATCGCATCGGTGGTGCTCACGCTGGTCTCCTGCGCCATCACGGCGCCGGTGAACATGGGGGTTCAGAACGTAGCGGAGTGATCCTCACACTCGCTCCAGCGCTTGCCTCAGATCTTCCACGAGCACAGCGGGATCCTCCAGGCCGATGTACAGGCGCACCAGGGTGAAGGGCAGGTCGGTGTAGTAGCCGTTCGGCCCCTTCAACGCGCACACGGGCCATTGCAAGCTCTCGTAGCCGCCCCAGCTCACCGCCATCAGGAAGCGCTGTAGCGCATCGCAGAACCGTTCCACGGCGGCTTCGTCCGGTGCATCCAGCTCAATGGACATCAAGCCCGCCGCCCGCCGCATCTGGGTCTTGGCCAAGGCGTGTTGCGGATGAGATGCCGACCCCGGCCAATACACCCGCCTGATGCGCGGATGCGCTTCCAGGAACGCCGCCACCTGCTCCGCGCTGTCCGCACTGCGGTTCACGCGCAGCTCCAGCGTACGCAGCCCGCGCATCATCAACCAGGCATCATGTGGCGATGGCACCGCTCCGAGCGTCATGAACTCCTTGCTCATCACCTGCCTGATGTGCTTGCGGCTGCCCGCCACCACGCCCGCCACCACGTCGCTATGGCCGTTCAGGTACTTGGTGGCACTGTGCACCACCAGGTCCATCCCCAGGTCCGCCGGTCGTTGGAACAACGGACTGCTGTAGCTGTTGTCGCAGAGGGTGGTGATCCCGTGCGCCCGTGCGATCGCGGCGATGGCGCGGAGGTCCTGCAGGGCGAAGGTGAGCGAGTTGGGGCTTTCGGTGATGAAGAACGTCGTGTTCGGCCGCATGGCCCGCCGGTAGTTCTCCGCATCGGTGCCATCCACGAAGGTGTGCTCCACGTTGAACCGGTCCAGGAGTTCCACCAGCAGCTTCTTCGTCCAACTGTACGGCTTCTCCACGCACACGATGTGATCGCCCGCCTTCACGAAGCTCATCACCGCCGCCGCCACCGCCGCGCTGCCACTGCTGAGCACCAGCGCGTCCTCGGTCCCTTCCAGCGCCGCCAGTTTCGCCCGTAACATCGCCACCGTGGGGTTGAAGCCGCGCGAATACAGCGGCCTCTCCATCTCCTGCTGAACGGTGGCGCGCATCGCGGCCACCGTGGGGTAGGTGAAGTTGCCGCTCTGCACGATGGGCGGTACCACGGCATCGAAGCCCGCGGCTCGGTCCTCGCCGAGGTGGTTCAGGATGTAGGAAAGGTCGTGGATCATGGGGTGCGCTTGAAGAAGACGAATCCGTTGCTGCGGCCGATCTCGTGCAGGGTGCCTATCCCCGCCACCTCCTGGGCCCGGGTGATCTTGCACACCACGTACACCGGCCGGTCGATGTCGCCGTACAGGAGCCAGTGCTCATCATGTGCGCGTGGGTCCATCACGGGAGGCTTGCGCGTGTAGAAGAGCTGCGCATAGCTCTTGTGATCCTTGGTGATCACGTAGCAGTTCTCGCCCTGCCGTGCCTCGAAGAACACCACGGCCGCACGTTGCGAGTAGCCCTCGATACGGTTGATGAAGAAGTACAGTGTGGTGGTGATGAACAGGGCCGTGCCGCCGAACAGCACCGCAGCACTCCGCCGCACACGTCCGCGCGCATGCAGCACGTGCGCGGCGATCAGTACGCCGATCAGCAACAGCCCGGCCACGGACTCCGTGCCCGACCATGATACATCGGCATCGAGGTTGGCCTGCGCGAACGGGTCCTTCGCGAGGAGCGGCTTCAGCGTATCGATCCGCATGCCGAGGAATGGAACGGCGATGAACACCACCGCGATGAAGGTGCCGAGGATGCCGACAACGAAGCGCGACCAGCCGAACGCCTCCCGATCCCGCCAGATGCGCTCCAAACGCAACGCGGCGAGGTAGGTGAGCGGGAAGTAGCACAGGCTGCTGTAGTGCACGATCTTCGTCCGCACCAGGCTGAAAAGGATCAGCACCACCCAGAAGAGGATCACCATCCAGCGGCGGTGTTCTTGTTGCAAGGGTTCATCGCTGCGGGTGGGGCGGATCAGTTCCTGCAACGCGAAGGCCGACGCCGGGAAGCAACCCACCAGCAACACCACGAAGTGATAGCCGAAGAAACCGCCATGACCCGCATCCTCCGTGGTCAACATGGCCACTTGCCGCCAGAAGAAGCCGGTGATGAACTCCGGTCCGTTGCGGATCAGGTCCACGACGGCCCAGACCCCTATGGTGATGAGGAGCACCGCGGCGGCGGTGCCGATGCTCCGTGCAGCTGCGAGCCGCATGAACCGTGATCGGACCCAGAACACGATCGCCACAAGGCCCGGTATCAGGATGCCGACCGGTCCCTTGGTCATCACGGCCAGGCCCAGATACAGGCCCGCGCGCATGGCGTGGCGTGTGGCGTGGCCGGTGGCCGGGGGGCGTTCTTCGCGCACCACCGCGATCATGGCGTCCAACCCGAGGAAGATGAACAGGTTGAACCAAGGGTCGATGATGCCGCTCCGGAAATAGAGATGGGGGAGGATGGAGCCGAAGTAGGCCAACGACC
This sequence comes from Bacteroidota bacterium, assembly GCA_963169535.1. GTDB lineage: Bacteria > Bacteroidota > Bacteroidia > Flavobacteriales_F > PHOS-HE28 > PHOS-HE28. The sequence goes on from CAUJED010000045.1 coordinate 3,482, forward strand.
ATAGACTTCCGAACAGGGTGCCGCGAAGCCGCGAGCCGATGCGGAACAGTACCACCAACGTGAGCATGCCGCACACCGCGTTGGGTAGCCGCGCAGCGAATTCGCCCACCCCGAACACGCTCATGCTCACGGCCTGCATCCAGATGAAGAGCGGGGGCTTCTCATGGAACGGGAGGTAGTCGATCCGGGGCTGGGCCCATTCTCCCGTTACCACCATCTCCCGGGCGATCTCCGCGAAGTTGATCTCGTCCCAATCGAAGAGATGCACCGACCCCAGGCCGGGGATGAAGGCCAACGCCGCCACCGCGATGATCAGAAGCTGGGACCCGACATGCGTGCGCATGGGCCGAAGGTAGGGGGGGTCGGGAACGGATGGTCCGATCGCCGATCCGGCCGCTGGCACGCGGCGGTGATCGGGGGGGCTGGGCTCCTGGATGGCCATGGCCCAGGCACCTCCTACCGGTCCCGGGCGCGGTCTCCTTCGCCGATCAGCCCTTGCTCCGGGTTCCGAGGATGGCCCACGGCACCAGCCCGGTGCGCGCCAGGAAGTACCGGAAACTCACCCCCAGCACACCCAAACCGTAGGTCACACTGCGGCTGAAGTTGATGCTGCTGGCCTCCTCGAAGTACTTCGTGGGGCAGGTGATCTCCGCGATATCGTATCCCTTCCAGCACACCTGGGCGATGATCTGGTTGTCGAAAACGAAGTCGTCCGAGAGCTTCTCGTAATCCACGTTGCGGAGCACGTCGCCCGCGAACGCCCGGTATCCCGTGTGGTATTCGCTCAACTTCTGCCCCATCAACATGTTCTGGGTAAGGGTGAGCATGCGGTTGAAGAGGTACTTGTACATCGGCATGCCACCTTTCAACGCTCCCCCTCCCAGGATCCGCGAACCGAAGACCACCGGGTACACGTCGTTCCCGATCAGTGTGATCATGCTCGCCAGCAACTTCGGGGTGTACTGGTAGTCGGGGTGCAGCATCACCACGATGTCGCCGCCCAGCTCCAATGCCTTGTCGTAACAGCTTTTCTGGTTGCCGCCGTAGCCCCGGTTCTTCTGGTGGATCACGATGTGCTTGATGCCGATCCGGCGGGCCACCTCCACGGTATCGTCGGGGCTCTTGTCATCCACGAGCACCACCTCGTCGACCAGGTCGAAGGGGATCTCGTCGTAGGTCTGCTTCAGGGTTAGCGCAGCCCGGTATGCCGGCAACACCACGACGACCTTCTTGCCATTGTACATGGTCCAAAGATGGGAAGGCCGAAGGAAACCTGATCCAGCCAGGGGCGGTCCGTGGCCCGAGGTGGCTCGGCATGACCTTCCGTAGACACCCATCATGACCGGCCACCTGGCGCCCTCCGTGGTTCACCACGGTTCATGGTGATGGTGCCGCCACGATGACCGGTCATGCGGGATTGCTCGCTTCCGCTCTTCCGAGAACAAAGCACCGCGACGAATGGCGGATTATCTTTGTAACCTCTTGGGCGTTCAAGCGTCTTATGCACATAGCCGCACGACAATGACCATGCGCCACTTCCTCCTCCCGCTCGCTGCCCTCTTGTTCGCTTGTTCCGGGAACGTGCCCGAGCCTGCAGCTTCTTCAGCGAGCACCACGATCCAACGTACGGTGGAGGAGGTGGTCGGCGCCACCGCTGGCACCTTCGCCGATCTGAGCATCGAAGGGATGAGCTGCGAGATGATGTGCGGCGGCTCGATCAAGAAGGCGTTGGCCAAGCTCCCCGGCGTGAATTCTACGGAGATCGAATTCGTAGAGGGGGATGAACGCGATCATGCGGTGGTGAACTACGATGCCACCAAGGTCTCCGACAAGGAGATGATCGATGCCATCCAAGGGTTGTACGACGGCCAGTACAAGGTGGTGGCGGTGAAGATCACCAAGCAGGTGCCGGCAGCGGGTGCCACCACCAGCACTTCCGACAAGGGCCAAGCCACAGAAGTGCGGTCGGTCCGTGTGATCGATCCGGCGGCCGTGGTGGTGCCGGGCATCCTGGGCCTGCTCTCGCAGGTGCTCCGTCTCTGATCTTTTTCCGGACCTCACCGGCCGATCCCGAGCAGTGGGGCGTGCGTCCAACGGTACCGTCGCCTGGCATCATGCCCTCTCGCTGAGGTGTCTTCTTCTGCGGTAGCTTCGCCGCGCCGATGGAGCATTTCGAACGCCGCAAGCTTAGACCAGTGGTCGCGTGGCTGATCACCGGTTGCGTGATGATCGCGTTCATGGTCGTCATCGGCGGCATCACCCGGCTTACCGGAAGTGGGCTCAGCATCACCGAGTGGAAGCCCATCATGGGCGCGCTGCCTCCCCTGAACGAGGGCGAATGGAACGAGGCTTTCCGGAAGTACCAGGCCATCCCGGAGTACACGCTCAAGAACCAACACATGGATCTGGCGGGGTTCAAACGGATCTTCTTCTGGGAGTTCCTACACCGCAACTGGGGCAGGCTCATGGGGTTGGTCTTCGCCATCCCGTTCTTCCTGTTCTGGCGCAAGGGCTTGCTCAAAGGCTGGCTGTTGCGGCGTTGCTGGGCCATCCTCATCGGAGGTGGGCTGGTCGGTGCGTTGGGTTGGTTCATGGTGGCCAGCGGGCTGGAGAAGAACCCCGATGTGAGCCATTTCCGGTTGGCCATCCATCTGTGTGCGGCCTTCACCGTGTTCGCCATGGTCCTGTGGACCGTGTTCGACATCCGTAGTGGCCATGCGCGGGTAAGGTCCAACGGCTCGCCGGAAGGCAAGCTGGCCCGTATGCTTCTGGTCCTGCTCCTGGTGCAGATCGTATGGGGGGCGTTCACCGCGGGCCTCGATGCCGGGCGGATCTATAACACCTGGCCGCTGATGAACGGCGAGTTCATGCCGGAGAACGTGCACGCCTTCGGCGATCTGGTCACCGACCTTTCCGAACACCGCGATGGGGTGCAGTTCATCCACCGGAACCTGGCCTGGCTCGTGGCCCTCGGCTTGGTGTCCTTCGCCCTCAGGTTCCGGCGCGAGGCCTCCATGGAAGGTGTCTGGTTCCCCCTTCTACTGGTGGTCGTGCTCCAATTCGCCTTGGGGGTGATCACCGTGCTTTCGCAAGTGGACCTCTATGCCGGGGTGCTGCACCAGCAAGGGGCCTTGGTCCTGCTCGCCGTGCTGTTGAAGGCACTGCACCGTACCGGCACCCGGGTCACTGCCAGCGCAGCGTAGTGAGCATGTGCCGAAGGTCGGCCCGCAGCCGTTGGGTCACTGGCGCCAAGGAGTCGGCGTTGGGCCGGTTGTCGAAGTACAGCGTACCGTATAGGAAGTTCTTCGTGCTGTCCGTCACGTAGAACACGAACGGGCTGGCCACATCACCCTCGATGTCGAACATGGTGCCGAACACGCGTGCGCTATCGTTCAGGATCCGCTCGCTGTTGATCTTGGCCGCCTTCGCCTGGTGGGTGCGTTTGAAGGTGTGGGCATCCTCGATCATGGCTTGCAGGTCGTTGTTCACCGGCGACCAAGTGAGGTGCACCGTGGCGCGCTGGCCCCGGAAACGCATATCGAACCAGCGTGCCTGGTCCTTCGAGCTGCGGATGCCCATCTTGGCATACACCGGGATCTCGGCGCTCAGGGTCGTACTGTCCGTCCATGGCCGGTAGGCTTGCTCGGGCAGGTCGATCCGGAAGTAGCCGCGTGGTTTGGGCACGGGATCGGCCGAACAACCCATCACGAGCAGGAGCGGCAGGAGCAGGAGGTCAGAGCGTCGTTTCATGTTGTTGGATCACTTTGACACGACGTATGCGTTTGTTGTCCGAGGCTTCCACCACGAAGGTGTAGTTCTGGAGGTCCACGCGCTCGCCCTTCTTCGGAATGCGGCCCGTGAGTTCCAGCACGAAGCCCCCGAGCGTACCACTGTCGCCCTTGTGCTCTTCGAACAGTTTGCCGTCGATCCCCATCACGCGGTAGAGGTCGGTGAGGGCGGTCTTGCCTTCGAACACCCAGGTGTGGTCGTCCAGCTTGCTGTAGAACAGGTTCTCGTCGTCGTACTCGTCGGTGATGTCGCCCACGATCTCTTCGATCACATCCTCCATGGTGATGATGCCACTCACCCCGCCGTATTCGTCCACCACCACCGCCAGGTGCACTTTCTCGCTCTGGAATTCCTTCAACAGGTCGTCCAGCCGCTTGCTCTCGGGCACGAAGTAGGGTACACGCAATAGGCTGTGCCAGTCGAGACCGTCCTGCTGCAGGTGCGGCAGCACGTCCTTGATGTACAGCACGCCGATCACCCGGTCCGGCGTGCCTTCGTAAACCGGCACCCGGGAGAATCCCGAGTCCACGATGGCTTGGAGAAGTGCCGCGAAGGAGATGTCCTTGTCGAAGGCCACCATCTCGGTCCGTGGTCGCATCACCTGGCGCACTTCGAGGTTCCCGAACTTGACGATGCCGCTCAGGATCCGCTGCTCTTCGGCGGTGGTGCTCGCATCGCGGGTAAGGTCCAGGGCATGGCCCAACGAATCCACGGAGATGTGTTGTGCACTACGTTTCTGGAATCGCTTCTCGATGGATCGGGAACTGCGGACGAGCGTTTCGCTCAAGGGCCAGAAGAACCCACGCAGGGTGACCAGTGGGCCGCTCATCCAACGGGCCACGCGCACCGGGTCGAAGGTGGCGTACACCTTGGGCAGTACCTCGCCGATCAGGACGATCACGAAGGAGATCACCAACACCTGCACGGCCACCACCATGTAGTCCGGAAGTCCGCTCAGGTCCAGCACATCCCTGGCGACCATGGCGCAGAGCACCACCACCCCCATGTTCACCAGGTTGCTGGCGATCAGGATGGTGGCCAGAAGCCGCTGTGGCTTGGCGAGCAGGTCCATCACCCGGCGGCCATTGGCACCACCACGGAGCTGTACATCGCGGAGTTGGGTGGGGGTAAGGGAGAAGAGGGCCACTTCACTGGCCGACAGGGCAGCGGATAGCACTAGCAACACCCCGATGATGCCGAGCAGGATCATCGTATCTGGTGCCAGCATCAGGGCTGGAAGCGCGCTTGCGACGAATTGCGGGGGAGGCTCCACTCAGAAAGGCAGATCGTCCATCTCGTCCGTGACCGGTGCACCGGCGGGGCCGGAGGCTGCCGGTGCCGCTTGAGGTGGTGCCGTCGTACGAGGTGCTACCCCGTCACCACCGCTCGCCCGGTCCAGCATGGTCAACTCATCGGCCACGATCTCCGTGGTGTAACGCGTGTTGTTGTCCTTGTCCTGCCATTGCCGGGTGCGCAACTTACCCTCCACGTACACCTTGCTCCCTTTGCGCAGGTACTTCTCCGTGATCTCCGCCAGGCCACGCCAAACCACCACGTTGTGCCATTCGGTCTGCTCCCGACGCTCACCGGTCTGCCGGTCCTTGAACGTTTCGGTGGTGGCCAAACGGAAATTCGCCACGCTGGCGCCGTTCTGTAGATGACGCACTTCGGGATCGGCGCCGAGGTTGCCGATCAGGATCACTTTGTTCACTCCGGCCATGACTGATGGGGTAGGGCTACGAAGATAACGCTTCGATCACGGTCGCACCGAGACCAGGTATCGTTCGATCAAGCGGGGAAGGGCATGGCCGTCCAGCGTGTCGGCACCGGTCAGCGACCACACCTTCGGCTTCCGATAGCCCTTCGGCGGCCTTACCTCCCAGAACAACGCGACAATGTGCTGGTGGCTCAGTACGTGTTTCACCGGGCCATGCCTCCGCACGATGGTCCAACCGGCGCCCAGCTGTTGTTGCAGCAGAATGCCGAACCGCTTTAGGGTTGGCGCCTGGTCGCTTTCGATCAGTGGCAGCTGGTAGAGCCCTTGCCAGATATCCCTGCCCGTGCGCTTCTCCAAATAGATGCCTTTCGGCGTTGTGATGTGCAGGAAGTTGAAGTGGCGGGTGCGCACCTTGGGCTTTCCGGCCTTCACCGGCAGCTCGCCCGTACGCTCCATGCGCCGGGCCATGCAGCGCAAGGCCAACGGGCAATCGCCGCAACGGGGTGCACGTGGCGTGCAGACCAGTGCTCCCAACTCCATCACCGCTTGGTTGTGGTCGCCGGGATGGTCTTCATCGATCAGCCGAGCCGCCAGCGCACGGAACGCTTTCCTACCCGCTGTGCTATCGACCGGTGTGGCGATACCGAATACCCGGGCGAGCACCCGGTACACGTTCCCATCCACCACCGGCTCCACCAACCCGAAGGCGATGGACCCGATGGCCGCGGCCGTGTAGTCGCCCACCCCTTTCAACTCCCGCAAGGCCGCAATGTCGGCCGGGAATCGTCCGCCATGGACCTCCACGACCTGCCGTGCTGCCGTCCGTAGGTTCCGGGCACGGCTGTAGTAACCGAGGCCCTGCCAGAGCCGAAGCACTTCGTCCTCAGAGGCTTGGGCCAGATCCTGCACCGTGGGGTAGCGCTCCACGAAGCGGTGCCAGTACGCCAAACCTTGATCCACTCGGGTCTGCTGCAGGATCACCTCGCTCAGCCAGATGGGGTAGGCGGAGCGTCCGGTGCGCCAGGGCAGAGGGCGCTGGTGCTCCCGGTACCAGGGCAATAGTGCCTTGCTGAACCAAGCTGTTGACATACAGGGCCAAAGATCGGTTGCGTGATCCATTTGAACGGCTATCTTTGCCGCCCCAAACCGAAGAGGGTTATGACGAAGGCAGAGTTGGTCAGCATCATCTCCAAGAGCACGGGCGTGGAGCGCCAAGTCGTGCTTACGACCGTTGAAGCGTTCATGGAGGAAGTGAAGAACAGCTTGGAAAAAGGTGAGAACGTACACCTGCGCGGGTTCGGGAGCTTCGTGGTGAAGCGTAGGGCGCAGAAGACCGGAAGGATCCTCGCCAAAAACACCACCATCATCATTCCGGCGCACGATGTGCCGGCGTTCAAGCCTGCCGACACGTTCGTCGATAAGGTGAAGAACCGCCCCGCAGGCGGTCAGCAGTGATGGGCTTGAAGAAGCCGCAGCTGTTGGCCCTGGTGGGTGCGTTGGTGGTGATCGTTCTTTTATTGATGGTGCCCCGGACACCTGCCGGGAAGCAAGCGGCGGAGGTATCTCCCATGGCCCCCGGCCAGGCCAAGACCCAAGAGGCGATCGCCCTGGTGAATGGCCAGGACCCCATGCGGGGTATCATGATGCTGCGCGAGGTCTTGGAAGAGGATCCCGACAATGTGGAAGCACATTGGCACCTGGGCCTCTTCTCCATCCAGAGCGGTCAGTACGACAAGGCCCTGGACCGCTTCCGAAAGGTGTTGGAACTGGACTCGGTACGTTACCCCGATGCCTGGTTCTATATCGGGAATATGTACCTGCGTACGGATAGTACCCAGCGCGCCATCGAAAGTCTGAAGAAGTATCGAACACTGACTCAGGATACGAGCGTCCTCGCTGAGGTCGACCGGATCTTGATCGATCTGGAGAACGTTAAATAAGGAGCACCATGCCCTGCGGAAAGAAGAGAAAACGTCACAAGATGGCCACCCACAAGCGCAAGAAGCGTCTGCGGAAGAACCGTCACAAGAAGAAGAACCGGTAGGTCCTTCTGAGGGTTGAATAGCGTGGGTCCGGGAGTATGCGCTCCTGGGCCACATGCGCTACATGGGGTGGCCCCGGGCCGCCCCGGCTCAGCCTACCATACCGTTCCGTAGTGAACATCGATCTCATCATCCGCTCCGGCGAAGGTGAAGTGGCCCTGGCCCTGATGAAGGACAAGGTGCTGGCTGAACTGCACCGTGAAAAGACCGAGCGCGGCTTCGCCGTAGGCGATGTGTACCTGGCCAAGGTGCGCAAGGTGGCCCCTGGCCTCAACGCCGCGTTCGTGGACGTGGGCCACGAGAAGGATGCGTTCCTTCATTATTTCGACCTGGGGCCCCAGTACCGGAATTCCTACAAGTTCGCCAAAGGTGCGGTGAATGGCACGGTACAGACCAGCCTGCTACACGATTGGAAGCTCGATACCGACATCCCCAAGGAAGGGAAGTTGGCCGACGTGCTCAGCGCGAGCCAGAACATCCTGGTGCAGATCGCCAAGGAGCCCATCAGCACCAAGGGTCCGCGCCTCACCGCCGAGGTGACCCTGGCCGGCCGGTACATGGTGCTGGTGCCGTTCATGAACAAGACCAGCATCTCTTCGCGCATCACCGACGAGGTGGAACGCAAGCGGCTGAAGGAACTGATGGTGGCCATCAAACCGAAGAACTTCGGGGTCATCATCCGCACCAATGCCGAAGGCAAACGGTCCGAGGACCTGGAGAATGACCTGAGAACGCTGCTCCAGCGCTGGGATACGTTGTTCCACAACCTGCGCAACGCCCAGCCCCCGAAGAAGGTGCTCGGCGAATTGGATCGCACCAGCGCGGTGTTGCGGGATGTGCTGAACAAGAACTTCACCAGCATTCACGTGGACGAGGAGCTCCTGGCCGAGGAGATCACCCAAACGCTGGAGAAGATCGCGCCCGAGAAGAAGGGCATCGTGAAGCACTATAAGGGCAAGCTCGACATCTTCGACAACTTCGGGGTCAACAAGCAGATCAAACAGGCCTTCGGTAAGCAGGTGATGCTCACCAGTGGTGCTTACCTGATCATCGAGAAGACCGAGGCCATGCACGTGATCGACGTGAACAGTGGCAGCCGCAAGGGAGGCAACCAGGAGCAGGAGAAGAACGCCCTCGACATCAACGTGGAGGCGGCCAAGGAGATCGCCCGGCTCCTGCGTCTACGCGACATGGGCGGCATCATCTGCATCGACTTCATCGACCTCTACGAACCCGAGAACCGGCGCATCCTGCACAAGACCCTGAAGGATGCCATGGAGGACGATAAGGCCAAGCACAACGTGCTGCCGCCGTCGCGCTTCGGTGTGATCGAGCTCACCCGGCAGCGTGTGCGCCCCGAAACGGAGATCGATACCAGTGAGAACTGCCCTACGTGTAATGGGACCGGTGAGGTCAGTGCGCCGATCCTGATCGTGGACGAGATCGAGAACGCCCTCAACTACCTCCATGGTGAGAAGCAGATGAGCGGACTTACCCTCAGTGTGCATCCTTTCCTGGCGGCCTACTTCACCAAGGGCCTCCCCAGCATCCAGCACAAATGGTGGTGGCGCTGGCGGAAATGGGTGAAGGTGAAGGGTGACGGTTCACACCAGTACCTTGATTTCTCCGTGCAGGATGGCGCGGGGAACGAGGTGCCGTTGTAACCCCTTCCCGTTTTCCTCGTCTTGTCGTTCCCTGTATGGTGAATAAGCCATCATCGACGGCATCCCTTCAAAAGAGCCGCAACTACTGCGCCCGTCAGGAACGCTGCCAGCAGGAGGTGCGCGACAAACTGTACGCATGGCAGGTTCCTGCGAAGGACATCGAACCCATCATCAGCCAACTCATCGGCGAAGGCTTCCTCAACGAAGCACGCTTCGCGGAGCACTATGCGGTGAGCAAATCGAGGCAGAAGGGTTGGGGGCCGCGCAAGATCGAGGCGGCGCTGAAACAGAAGCAGGTGAGCGAGCCATGTATCCGCGCTGCGCTGAAAGCGATCGACCATGCCGAACAGGAGGACCAGTTGAAGAAGCTGGTGGCGAAGCGGTGGGACAAGGAGAAGGAGACGAACGCGTTCCTCAAACGTCAGAAAGTAGTGGCGTACTTCCTGCGAAAAGGCTTCTCCATGGCCGAGGTCGAGAAGGTGCTCGCTGGGCGCTGAATTCTTGAATCGCCAAGGCGCAACGGACGCCAAGGTTTCGCCACGCTATTCGTACGACCTTCCGGGTACCTCGAAGAACCTCGTTCCGGCGG
>CAUJED010000046.1:0-6083 GCA_963169535.1 Bacteroidota bacterium
AGCAGCAGCTTGTTCTTATCCGTGCGGTCCACGAAGTAGTTGTGCTGGTCGATGGTATCGGCGGTGCTGCTCACGGGGGCCACCTCCACTTTGATCGGGTCCGTGAGGATACTGTTGGCCAGCTTGGCGATCTCCGGCGGCATGGTGGCACTGAAGAAGAGCGTTTGGCGCTTCTGCGGCAGCTTGGCGATCACCTTCTTCACATCGTGGATGAAGCCCATGTCCAGCATGCGGTCGGCCTCGTCGAGCACGAAGATGTCGAGGTCGTTGAGATGAACGAAACCTTGTTGCATCAGGTCCAGCAGGCGGCCGGGCGTGGCCACCACCGTATCCACCCCACGCTGCAAGGCATCGGTCTGGGGTTTCTGGCCCACACCACCGAAGATCACGGTGTGCCGTTGCTTCAAGTGGCGGCCGTATGCGGCGAAGCTCTCACCGATCTGGATGGCCAGTTCGCGGGTTGGGGTGAGGATCAGCACCTTGATGGGGCGCTTGCCACCCTGGGCACCGATGCCCCGCTCGTGCAGCTCCTGCAGGATAGGAATGGCGAAGGCCGCTGTTTTTCCGGTGCCGGTCTGTGCGCAGCCGAGCAGGTCGCGCCCTTGGATCAGGTGCGGGATGGCTTGCTCCTGGATCGGTGTGGGGTGGGTGTAGCCTTCTTCTTGAAGGGCTTTCAGGATGGGTTCGATGAGCCCGAGGTCGTTGAACGTCTTGCGTTCCATAAGCATGTGCGCAGGAATATCCCTGCGCGGGAGGTGTGCGGTATGCCCAGGCCATTGTCCCTGAACACACCCTTTCAAGTGTTGTTGTGGAAGCCCCGGTGATCGTGTCCGGCGTGCAATGGATCCCGCTGGGGATTGCGCCTGGACAGTTGCTAGAAGCGAAAGCTGGGCGCTTGGGGCTTGTTCATCAAGGCGATGAACGGGACAAAGATACGTAGAAAGATCGGGAAGGTTCGAAAAGTGCGGTCAATAGAGCCTGCCGGAGCGGGCAGGGTCCTTCAGATCGATCCAGTGGATGTGGACCGGTTCCTGCTCTTCCACTCCGCCGTTATGGTTCGTGTCGAGCTTGGCGAAGATGTGCATGCGGTCGTTGGCTGGGTCGTACGTCGAGCCAAAGACCGAATAGTTGGCAGCGATCGGATCGTTCATGCGGACCCCGTTCACGTCGAATAGGTGCATCCTTCGGAGATCACGCGTATTCACGAAGCCGTCTTTGTTGGTATCCTCATCATAGACGGTAACAAGGAAATGGTCGCGTGTGACCGGTGCGCCATTCAGCGTGTCGCTCGAGAAACTCGGATAGTACAACGTCTTGATCAGTACAGGTTGATCGTATAGGAACCGCGATCGATCGGTTCGCACATCGTAGTGCGATACGTTCACCAGGTTGTAGCCATACACCGCTTCGAATCCCGGCATCAGATGGCCGTTCCAGTTGTTCAGATGCGTCCTTTCCTCCTCGTAGTCGTAGTGGCGATCATTCGAACCGATGAAGGTGCTGCTATCCTCCTTGTTCAGGTTCACCTTGTACACCGTGGTAAGCCGTATGTGCTGGACACCCGTCAGTAGTACAGCGCTCGGCCGGGTGGCGAAGGTCGGAGAGTCCATGTTCAGACCTATCGGTGCCGATGTGCCACCTTCCACTCTTGTAGGTCCAACTTGGAAGCCCTTTTCTTCCAGCCTGTTGTCTGAACAAGCCGCGAAGAAGGTGCATAACGCAGCAGTGGTGAGCAGGTGTCGAAGATCCATGTCGGTGGTACGTTCAGGTGGTCCGATCATCTTAATGCGTCGCCAATTTCCGCACCATCTCCTGCGTCATGCTCGATGCATCAGGCCCGTAGGCGTTCACCAGGATCCCTTTGATGGCGTGGTCCTTCGAGCTGATGGCGTACACGATGCTCTGGTCCTCGGGGTCGCTCATGCCCTCAAAGCGGTGGAACTCGTCGATCTCGAACTGGGCGGGGTCCAGACTCAGGCCGCGCGCATCGCAGATCAGGCACTTCTCGGCGAGCATGAGATCGTCGGTATAGCCCCGCTTCTGCAGGTCGTTCACGGCTTCGGAGAGGGTGGAGTAGGCGGGCATAGGGTGAAGGTAAGCCACAGCGATACCACTTGAATTCGAGGCAGCTTCGGACCTCCGTCACCCGGCTGGCCGCTCGATGATGAAATTGCCTTTATCCACAGCGGTACGTTCCGTTGCACGGTTCTCAGCGAAGCCCTTCAAGAACATCATGAACCGTTCGTGCGGGGTCAATGCGAGGAACTCAGCCTTCCGGCGCTCGTTGCTCTGTTCCTTGGTCTCGAAACGTATCCGTGGATCGGAGGTGCTCACCCTGTAAAGTTAGGCATGTCGAACAAAGCGGTCCCATGGGAAGGGTCTATCACCCGAATGAAGAAGCCCCACCGGGAGGGCAGGGCTTCCTTCGCTTCGGTACTTGATCAGCTGTTCAGCTTCTTCGCGCTATCCAGCATCTCCTTGATGCCGCCCACGCTGCTGAGCACGCCAGTGGCTTCGTAGGGCATGTAGATCACCTTGTTGTTCTGGCCGCTGGTGAGGTCGCCGAGCGTTTCCAGGTATTTCATGGCGATCAGGTAATTGGTCGGGTCGCCGTTGCTGGCTTTGATGGCCTCGGTCACCAGGCGAATGGCCTCAGCTTCACCCTGTGCACGACGGATGCGCGATTGTGCATCACCTTCCGCTTCCAGGATCTGGCTCTGCTTCTGACCCTCGGCCGTGGTGATCTGCGATTGTTGGATACCTTCAGCTTGAAGTACCGCGGCGCGCTTGCTGCCTTCGGCATCGATGATCTGCGCGCGGCGGTCACGCTCTGCACGCATCTGCTTCTCCATGGCCTCGCGGATGTCGCGCGGCGGGTTGATGTCCTGCAGTTCCACGCGGTTCACCTTCACGCCCCACTTGTGGCTGGCCTCGTCGAGGATCTGGCGCAGCTTCATGTTGATCGTGTCGCGGCTGGTGAGCGTCTCGTCCAGGTCCAGTTCGCCGATCACGTTACGGAGCGTGGTCTGCGTGAGCTTCTCGATCGCCAGCGGCAGGTTCTCGATCTCATACATGGCCTTCACCGGGTCCATGATCTGGAAATAGAGCAGGGCGTTGATCTCGGTCATCACGTTGTCCTTCGTGATCACGTTCTGCCGGGGGAAGTCGTACACCGTTTCGCGCAAGTCGATGCGCTCCTTCTTCACGAACTGCACGTACTTGTTGCCATCGGGCAGGTCGCGGGTGAAACGGTACACGATCTCGCGCGGCTTGTCGAACACCGGGATGATGATGTTGAACCCGGCGGTGAGGGTGGCGCGGTACTTACCGAAGCGCTCGATCACCATGGCTTCGCTCTGTTGGATGATGCGGACGCCCTTGGCGATCAGGAAGATCACGAAGATGGCGATGAGTAGGAGGATGTATCCGCCTGCGGTCATGGGTGGTGGGGTTTTGGTTTTCGGTGGGGGTTATGCTTCCACGGATTTCACGACGAGGGTGTTGCTTTCCACGCGTACCACCTCGATGAGGTCGCCCACGTGCAGCGGGCGATCGCTGATGGATTCGGCCCGCCAGTCATCGCCGGCAGCGTTCACACGTCCCAGGCGCAAGCCGGGGTCGAAATCCTGTGTCACGCGGCCGCGTTGGCCGATCAGGGCGTCCATATTGGTCTTCACGTCGGGAGCATTCCACATGCGTTTCATCAGCAGTGGTCGGATGGTGAAGATGGCGATGAGCGAGAAGGTGCTGAAGGCGGCCAGCTGCCAGGCCACGCCGCCGCCGAGCGCTTCGGTGGCACTGGCGCCGATGCATCCGATGCCGAGGCACAGCAGGAAGAATCCAGGTACGAAGATCTCGAAGATGAAGAGGGCGATCGCCAGTGCGGCCCACCAATGCCACTGAAAGAAGTCCATGGTCCTGAGGTTCTACTTCGGCCGAAGGTAGGCGGACGGATGGAATGCGGACAGGAACATCGGATGAACGGCCTTGCGGTGGGGAGAGTGGTGGGTGGGCCGCTTGGACGATCTTCGCGCCACGAACCTGGTGCTGGACCTTGACCGATCGGATGCGTATAATGATGATTGCCGCGGCGAATTCCGTGCACACGGTGTTCTGGGCCAACGCCTTCGTTGAGCGGGGCCATGCGGTGCACCTGGTCAGCCAGCACCCTCCGCTGCCCACCTTGGCCGACACCGTGCAGGTGCATCGGCTACCTCATGGGCGTGGCCTGGGCTACCTGTTGAACCGAGGGCGCTTGGCGCGGCTGATACATCGGGTGCGGCCCGATGTGGTGAACGTGCATTACGCCTCGGGCTATGGGTCGTTGGTGCGTGGTGTGAAGGGCGTGCCCGTGGCGCTCAACGTATGGGGCAGCGACGTGTTCGAATTCCCGGACCGCAGTACGTGGCACAGGGCTTGGTTGCTGGGCAACCTGAAGGCGGCGCGCACGATCATCTCCACCAGCGAGGCCATGGCGCAGCGGGTCAGGAGCCTGTTGCCCGATGCTTCGCCGATCACGGTGGTGCCCTTCGGCGTGGACACATCGGTGTTCATACCGCCCGCATCGCGCAAAGGGCAGGACGTGGTGGTGGGAACGGTGAAGACCCTGGCCCCCACCTATGGCATCGATCGTCTGATGCGGGCCTTCGCACGGCTCCCGGCCGCTCCCGACCGGCGGTTGCGCATCGTGGGCAACGGCCCACAGCGCGATGCGTTGATGCGGCTCGCGACGGAGCTGGGCATCGCCGAGCGTACGGACCTGGTAGGCGCGGTGCCGCATGCCCAGGTGCCGGATGAATTGCACCGGCTAACGGTGTACGTGGCCTTGAGCCGTGCCGAGAGCTTCGGTGTGGCCGTGATCGAGGCCTCGGCCTGCGGACTACCCGTGGTGGTGAGCGATGCCGGTGGCTTGCCCGAAGTGGTGCGCGATGGCGTGACCGGTTTCGTGGTACCGGAAGGGGATCCCGTGGTGGCAGCGCGCCGGGTGGAACAACTGCTGGCCGACCCCGAGGCCTGTGCGCGCATGGGTGCTGCAGGCCGGGCCTTCGTGGTGGAGCACTTCGAGCGATCGCGCTGCGTGGACCGCATGATCGCCGTACTGCAACAAGCCGCAGACACATGAGTGATACCGTCCGTGTCCGCGTGGTGATCCCCTGCCGCAACGAGGCGGGCTACATCGAGCGTTGCCTGCTGTCGCTGGTGGCCGCCGACCGAGCAGGCATGGAGCTGGAGGTTCGGGTGTGCGACGGCCTCAGCGACGACGGCACCGTGGCCATGATCGATCGGATCGCCGCGCAGCACCCCTGGATCCAACGGGTGGACAACCCCGCGCGCACCACGCCCCAGGCCATGAACCTGGGCTTGCGCCCCGCAGGGTACGACGTGGGCATCATCCTCGGCGCCCATGCCGAAGTGGGTCCCGCCTTTCTTCGTGAGAACGTGCAGCTGCTGGCCGCGCATCCGGAGGCGGGCTGCGTGGGCGGCATCATCGAGAACGTGTACACCGATGCCGTGAGCCGACGCATCGGTGCGGCCATGGGTCACCCGTTCGGCGTTGGCGGCGCACATTTCCGCACCGGCCGCAAGGAGGGAGAGGTGGATACCGTGGCCTTCGGCGCGTACCGCCGTGCGGTGTTCCAACAGGTGGGCTACTTCGACGAGCGCCTCGTGCGCAACCAGGACGACGAATTCAACTACCGCGTGACCAAGGCCGGGTTCAAGATCCTGCTCTCGCCCAGGATCCGCAGCCGCTACTACGTGCGGGCCAGCTACCACCGCTTGTTCCGGCAGTACCGGCAGTACGGCTTCTGGAAGGTGTACGTGAACAAGCTGCACGGCGGCATCACCACCCTCCGTCAGTTGGTGCCCGCGCTGTGGGTGGCTTACCTGCTGCTGGGCTGGAC
Source organism: Bacteroidota bacterium (assembly GCA_963169535.1). GTDB lineage: Bacteria > Bacteroidota > Bacteroidia > Flavobacteriales_F > PHOS-HE28 > PHOS-HE28. The sequence goes on from CAUJED010000046.1 coordinate 5,904, forward strand.
GGTGGCGCTGCTGCACCCCGTACTCGGGGCGTTGTACGCAGGCGGTATCGCGCTGTATGTACTGGCGGCCGTGGTCTCGGCGGTGCGGGCGGCGTCCGTGCCGGGCGACATCCCCGGTGTGCTGCGCGCCTTCCTCACGTTGCACTTCGCCTACGGCATCGGCTATTTGCAAGGGGTGTG
>CAUJED010000047.1:0-44764 GCA_963169535.1 Bacteroidota bacterium
CCGGATCCCAGAACTTCTTCTGGAACTCCACCACCTGATCCTTCTTCACCTTCACGCCTTCCTTCTTCAGCAGATCCTCCATGGCGGTGGGCGAGCCGAAGTGGTGCTTTCCGGTGAGCAGGCCGATGCGGTTCACCACGCGGTGGGCGGGCACCTTGGGTTTCACGGTGTGGGCGTTGTTCATGCAGTAACCCACGATCCGCGCGCTGCGGGCCGCACCGAGGTACTTGGCGATCGCGCCGTAGCTCGTTACCCGCCCACGGGGGATCCGCCGCACCACGGCCATCACGTCGGCGAAGAGATCGCGCTCTTGTACGGCACCGTTGATGAGCTGCTTCTTGGACATGGGTCGAAATTACGGGGAGGGCGCGGCAGTGGTAGAGTGGAGCGGAGGCCGGGGAGCAGAACGCACGCCGGGCTTGCCGTCCCAACGATCGCGTCACATCCCGAACCGCACGTAGTGGATCGTCCGTCCCTCCTCCAGCCACATGCGCTCGTAGTATGTACGAATGTTCAGCACCGCCTGCTCCGGCGGTGACACCCGATGCACGAGGTCGATGTACACATTGTCGCTCTGCTCGTGGATCGGCAGCTTGTGTTCGGCGATCTGCTCCAGCGTGTATTCGTAGAGCAGCGGGCTGTCGGTCTTCAGGTGGATGAGGCCCCCGGGTTTCAGGATCTCCTTGTACCGCGCCAAGAACAACGGACTGGTGAGGCGTTTGCGGGCCTTGCCGATCTGCGGATCGCTGAAGGTGAGCCAGATCTCGCTCACTTCCTGCGGGCCGAAGCAGCGCAGGATGTGGTCCACGTGCGTGCGTAGGAAGCCCACGTTGTGCAGGCCGAGCTCCTTGGCGGTCTTCGCACCGCGCCAGATGCGGGCACCCTTGATGTCCACGCCGATGTAGTTCTTCTCCGGCTGCAACTGCGCCAGGCCCACGGTGTATTCGCCACCGCCGCAGCCGAGTTCCAGCACGAGCGGCGCATCGCGCTTGAAGAAGTCGGTGTTCCAACGACCACGCAGGGCCAGCCCGTTCTGCGTCAACTCCGTGAACGTGGGCTGCACCACGTGCTCGAACGTGAGGTTCTCGGCGAACCGGCCGAGCTTGTTCTTTCCCATAAGGGGCGCGAAAGTAGAGCAGAGCTGGGGGATCCCGCAGCGAGCGGGGCCGACAGCAAGCAAAGACGAAGGGAGCCCTACGCCCGTGCCTGGCGTCGGCATACCGTACACTCTGCTCGCATCGCACACCCTTCACATCCACTTCAACTCGACACCCGACCTTTGACCGATGCTCCGCGGCAAGCGCATACTGGTGGCCCCGCTCGATTGGGGGCTCGGGCATAGTACCCGGTGCGTCCCGATCGTGCATGCCCTGCTCCAGCGCGGGGCAGTTCCGGTGATCGGCGCCGATAAGGGTCCACTGGTGTTGCTGCGTTCGGAGTTCCCCGATCTGGAGCACGTGCGCATACCCGGTGCCACGATCCGCTATTCGAAGAGCGGCAGCCAGCTGTGGAGCATGGCACGGCAGTTCCCGGAAATGGTGCGCAGCGTGCGTGCCGAGAACGCGTTGTTCGATCGCATCCGGCGCGATCTGCGGCTTGATGCCGTGATCAGCGACCAACGTTTCGGGTTGCGGACCGCAGCGTTGCGGAGCGTATTGATCACCCATCAGGTATTCCCCTTCACTCCCATCGCACAGGGCGCTCTGCGCAAACTGAACCTGCGGCACATCGCACGTTTCGACCGTTGCTGGATCATGGACGAGCCGAAGGCACCGGGGCTGGCGGGCGTGCTTTCGCATGGCATTTCAACCCCCGCGAATGCCCGATACATCGGGACGCTCAGCCGGATGCGCACCCCACCCGATCCGACCCCGACCACATTCCGCATCGTGGCGGTGATCAGCGGCCCCGAGCCGCATCGCACCTTGCTCGAAGGCATCCTCATGGAACAGTTGCAACGCATCGCAGGGCGGCATCTGCTCGTCCGCGGGCTTCCGGGGTCCGCAACGCAGGATAAGGACGGAAACGTTCTACGCGTACCGCACCTGAACAGCAGCGATCTCGCATCCGCAATGGCATCGGCTGAGCTGATCGTTTCGCGCAGCGGCTACACCACGTTGATGGACCTCGCCTCGTTAGGACGCAGCGCACTGGTGGTCCCCACGCCGGGGCAGGCGGAGCAGGAATACCTTGGAACGTTACATGCACGCACCGGCCGTTTCGTGGTTCAGCCGCAAGAACAGGTGGACCTCGAAGCCGCCCTGCACGACCCTTTGACCGCCATCCGCCGTGAACCCGTGCGGGGCCATCCACTTCTGGAACAGGCTTTGGACGAGCTGGGTGCACTGCTCCGTTGATCGCTGTCCGCCTGAGCCGATCAGAGATCCACACATTGGGCTGCGCGATGGTCTTGGGCGACCATCCTTCGCTACGGGAACGGTCCCGTAGCCCGGCCATGCTCCTGTTCCCGCATCGCGACCGATCGCCAGATCCTCATCGCTCGTTTCAAAGGTGGTGATCCCGGGCAGGCCCTTACTTTAGCCTGTGATGATCGAACCACGCCATCTGCTGCTGCCCGCTTTCGCGTGCATCACGCTTGCCGCTTCCGCCCAAACGGACCTCGAAGACCGATTGAAGATGCTGGAGCGGCAGCGCACCGCGATCGAGGAACAACAACAACGGATCACCGCAAGGGTCGACAGCGCCAAACTGGCCATCATCCGCCGCGACCTGCAACGGATCGGCCTGCCGAAGTTGGAACCCGGCGATGAGCTGATCGTGCATCCTGGGCACATCCTGGTGTACAGCGAAAAGCATGAACAGCCGAAGTGGACCGCGCACATCGCCTCGCCCGACCTGGTGAAAGGGAACCTCGCTCGGATCGACTCCTTCCTCCCCGACCCGTTGGTGAAGACCGGCACCGCGGTGACGGCCGACTACTGGAACAGCGGCTACGACCGTGGCCACCTGGTGCCGAGCGCGGACATGCGCTGGAACCTCGAAGCCTTGCAAGGCACCTACTACTACTCGAACATCTGTCCGCAAGTGCCGGAGCTCAACCGAGGCACCTGGGCCGACTTGGAGGATTGGGGACGGCGGTATGTGAATTTCAGCGATCGTCGGCTGTTCATCGCAACAGGCCCCGTCCTACGGGACGGCTTGCCGACCATGCAGAAAGAGGGACGAAAGAATGAAGTGAGCATACCGGAATACATCTGGAAGGTGATCGCGGACCTGGATGGGGAGAGTCCCAAGACGATCGGCTTCGTGATGCGCAACGCCAAGCAGGACGGTCCACCGATCAGTTACGCCGTACCCGTGGACAGTGTGGAGCGCTTGACCGGACTGGACTTCTTCCATGCGCTCGACGATGCGGTGGAGGACCGGATCGAGGCCATGCGCGAGCCTCGGGCGTGGTATGCCGAAGGCGACCCCAATTTCGACGAGGTGGAGCCCCTGCGCGCACCGCTCCCGAACGGTATGTTCAACACGGTGCAGGCCAAATACCACGTGGGCAGTACGGCCACGATCTGCGGCACCGTCGTTTCCTCACGAAAGACCGCCAAGGCAAAAGCGATCTACCTGAATTTCGACAGGACGCATCCGAACCAGGATTTCTACGCGACCATCTGGGAATACAACGGGCCCAACTTCAGCTACGACCCCGAGGTCGGATTGCTGCACAAGAAAGTTTGTGTCACCGGCAAGCTCACTTTGTATGATGGGATCCCGCGGATCAGCATCAACAACGAGAAGGAAGTGAGACCTTACGAGGAAGCGGCGGGGGGTAAGTAGGGTCCTCAACCTGGGCGGACCCGTGCATGCGGACCGGTCAGGATCAGCCTCGGGGAAGGGTGATGGAGAATGTCGAGCCTTCGCCTTCCACGCTCTTGGCGGTGATGGTACCTCCATGCACATCGATGATGTGCTTCACGATGGCAAGGCCCAGGCCCGACCCGCCTTCGTTCCGTGCGCGGCTCTTCCCCACCCGGTAGAACCGCTCGAACAAGCGGGGCAGATGCTCCTTGCTGATCCCCATGCCATCATCGCTCACCTCCACCAGCACCTGATCATCGAGCGGGAATGCCTTCACCGTGCATTGTCCGCCCTCCCGGCCATAAGCGATCGCATTCGCGAACAAGTTGGTGAGGACCTGTGCCAACCGGTTCCGATCGGCCTGCACCAACGTGCCCGCGGGGATCTCGTTGAACAGCTTGAACCGGCGTTCCTGGGCGCGGATCTCCATGTTCTCAATGGTGTCCGTCACCAGATCGGCCAGGTCCATCCGGGCCATGCGCAGGTCCATCACCCCGCTCTCCAGCTTGGTGATCAGATCCAGATCCTCCACGATCCTCATGAGCCTGTCCACCCCGTTGGAGGCACGGTTCAAGAAATCGCGGTTCACCTTGTCATCCTCCAACCCCCCTTCGAGCAGTGTTAGGATATAGCCTTGAATGTTGAAGATCGGCGTCTTCAGTTCATGCGCGAGGTTTCCGATGAACTCACGTCGAAAGGCTTCCCGATCCTGGAGGTCCTTGATCTCTGTACGTCGTTCAGAAGCCCAAGCCGACACCTCCATTCGGACCTGGCCGAGGACATCGCCCTTCAGCTCGATGAGCGGAGCCGCGGTACGTGTGCTACGTAGATCATGCACGGTACGGTAGAGCAGCTTGATGCGCGCGTTGACGAACCGTTCAATACCATACGACACAGCCCCATAGGCCACTCCGAAGAGCAGGACGATGATGGCCAGCGCCCAGGTCACGCCGATGGTCTGCCCACCCCAGATGTCGGCCGCACCCAGCAATAGCCCGGCGACCAATGCCACGGCGCTGGCCGCGATGAGAGCGACTTGACGAGGCGAAAATTGATCCATGTTCTTCGACCCACGGAAATGACGGGCACAAAGGTAGGGTGGTGTTACAGGCGAGCGCTTGTGAAGAGACCGCGCTCAGGCGATCAATGCGGCACGATGATCTCACCCGTACTCACCCGATTGCTGCGGTTGAGCGCGCGATCCACCAGTTCCACACTGTATCGTACGGTATCCGCATCGCCCGTGATGAACAATGGGAAGGGATCGATGGCCACGGCGATCTCGCCTTCGAGGGCTTTGTTCTGGCCAGTTGGGGTGATCCGCGGGATCCTGTACTGAATGGGTTCCGCGAATTGAACGTCGCGCCACTCGCCGCCTACCTTTTCACTATGCTCCAGGAACAGGTTGAAATAATAGGCCGACGCGGTATCGAAAGGTGGTGCATTGTCCGTTGGATCCAACCCGATATCGCCATCGCCGTCGGTGAAGGAGATCACCAGTGAAGCGGAGTCGCCGTGGAATTCGAACGACTTGAAGGTGATGGCGGGTGTCGCCGGGAACTCTTCCGTCCTAAGGCAGCCGGAGGCCATGTTGCCGATGATCAACAACAGCCCCCCTACTTTTACCGCTCCCTTGTTGGTCATGGTCCACAAAGTTAGGCAGACCTCCCAATGATACCGGCCCTTCCCTCCTACATCGACCCCCAGGTGCTGGAACGACCGTTCATGGTGGATACGCCCGAGACCTTCAACGCACTGGCTCTTGATCTATTTCGACTTCACGCGGCGAAGAACCCGGTTTACCGTGGATTCCTGCACGGCTTGGGGATGGATCCATCCACGGTGCGCACCGTGGACCAGATCCCCTTCCTGCCGATCAGCACGTTCAAGAACCACCGCGTTTCGTTGGAGGAACTAAGCCCCGGGCTCCAGTTCACCAGCAGCGGCACCACCGGGCTGATCACCAGTACGCACCACGTACCGTGGCCTGCTTTGTACGAGCGCTCGTTCATGACCTCCTTCTCGGCGGTATATGGCGATCCTTCGCAATGGCGCATCATCGCCCTGCTTCCGGCGTACCTGGAGCGCACCGGCAGCTCACTGGTGTACATGGCGGAACGGCTCATCGCGGCCACCGGTGATCCAAGCAGCGGCACCTACCTCTACAAATACGATGAGGTGGCCGCCCTGCTCGAGCGGTCAGAACGTGAAGGCCGCAAGACCCTGCTTCTTGGGGTCACGTTCGCGCTGCTGGACCTCGCCGAAGGATATCCGGCGCCGCTCAAGCACACCACCATCATGGAGACGGGTGGAATGAAAGGGCGTAGGCCTGAGATCATCCGTGCGGAGCTGCATGCGATCCTTGCGCAGGCCTTCGAAGTGCCCGCGATCCATAGCGAATATGGCATGACCGAACTTCTCAGTCAGGCGTGGTCAACGGGTGAAGGGCGCTACACTGCCCCCGCATGGATGCGGATCCTGATCCGCGACACGAACGACCCGATGCAGCTACTACCCGCAGGGCGCACCGGAGGCATCAATGTGATCGATCTCGCGAACATCGCCAGTTGCCCTTTCATCGCCACACAGGACCTGGGCCGGCTTCATGGCGATGGCACCTTCGAGGTGCTCGGGCGTTTCGACCACAGCGATGTGCGGGGCTGCAACCTGCTCGTGGAGTAGGTCACCCCACCTTCACCAGGAAATAGTTCTTCTTGCCGCGCTGCAGCAGGATGAACCTTCCATTGATCAGATCGGCAGTGTCGACGACACGTGCATCGTCCACCTTCCTCTTGTTCACACTGATGCTGCCTTCCTTCAACGCACGTTTGGCCTCGCCTTTGCTGGCCAGGAATCCCGTATGCTCGGTAAGGAGGTCGATGATGGGAACACCGCCTTCCACGGCACTCCTGGCCACTTCGGACTGTGGCACGCCTTCGAACACATCCAGCCACTGCTGTTCGGTGAGCGTGGACAGGCCATCGGTGGAACCACCGAACAAGATATCGCTCGCAGCGATCGCCCCCTCCAGCTCGCTCTCGCCATGCACCAAGGTGGTGATGAAAGCGGCCAGCTCCTTCTGCAGTCGGCGTTCGTGCGGCGCTTTCGCATGTTGGGCGATGAGGTCCTGGGCGAAAGCCTGCTCCCAGGTGGTGAAGATCAAGGCCGCCTTGGCCGCATCGGCATCGCTGTTGTTCAGCCAGAACTGGTAGAATTTGTACGGTGAAGTGCGCGCCGGATCGAGCCACACGTTGCCTCCCTCGCTCTTGCCGAACTTGGTGCCATCGGCCTTGGTAAGGAGCTGCGTGGTGATCGCGTAGGCCTCGCCACCGCCCATGCGCCGGATCAACTCCGTACCGGTGGTGATGTTGCCCCATTGGTCGCTGCCGCCCATCTGTACGGTACACCCTTCGTGCTTATTGAGCCAATGGAAGTCGTAGCCCTGTACGAGTTGATAGCTGAATTCGGTGAAGGAAAGGCCGCTCTCCAGACGGCTCTTCACGCTGTCCTTCGCCATCATGTAGTTCACGGTGATGTGCTTGCCCACCTCGCGAATGAAGCGAAGGAAGCCCATGTCCTTGAACCAATCGTAGTTGTTCACCATACGGGCGGGGTTCACCGTTCCACTGAAATCGAGGAAGCGTTCCAACTGTTTCTTCACGCATTCCTGATTGTGCCGCAGGGCCTCCTCGTCGAGCAGGTTGCGCTCCGTACGCTTGCCGCTGGGGTCGCCGACCATGCCCGTGGCGCCACCCACCAATGCGATGGGTTTGTGGCCGCAACGTTGGAAGTGGGTCAGGGTCATCACCTGTACCAAGTGCCCCACGTGCAGGGAGTCGGCGGTGGGGTCGAAACCGATGTAACCACTGGCAGGTCCATTCTTCAAATGTTCATCCACGCCTGGGGTGCTGTCGTTCAGCATCCCACGCCATTTCAATTCGTTCAGGAAGTCGCGTGTCATCAGCGCACAGTGGCATTTCAGGGAACCGCCAAAGATAGCCGCAACAGACCCAGCGGCTGGCCACGGTCTCTCGAAGGTCGCGTCGCAACCGGGTGCAGGGGTGTGCCCAATGGGCCATCGATCCATGTGGCGCCCATGGTCGACCGGAACAGCGGCTCTGTACCTTGGCCGCATGCAATTGGTCACCGGGGCTACGGGCATCGTTGGTTCACATGTGTTATTGGCCTGTGCCGAACGTGGGGCGGTCCGGGCCTTGGTACGCCAAGGCAGCGACCGTTCGATCGTCGAGCGGATCTTCCGCCACTACCAGGGCCGCCGGGCCGACCAGCTGCTCTCCTTGGTGGAGTGGGCCGAAGGGGACATCCTGGACACGGACGCGTTGAACGAGGCGATGCGTGGTGTAAGACAGGTGTATCATACGGCCGCGGTGGTGTCCTTCGCTCCAGGTGATGTGCGGGCTATGCAGCAGGTCAATGTGGTGGGCACCGCCAACGTGGTGAACACCGCGTTGGACCATGGCGTGCAGCGGCTCTGCCACGTGAGCAGCACGGCCGCCATCGGCGAAGAGGCTCCTGGGGTGGCACGCACGGAACGTTCGCCATGGAACGCCGACGCGCACACCTCGGTGTATTCGCGCACCAAGCATGCCGCGGAGTTGGAGGTGTACCGGGGCATCGCCGAAGGCCTGGATGCGGTGCTGGTGAATCCATGTGTGATCCTCGGACCAGGACTGGCGGGACGCAGCTCCAACACCTTGCTGGAGCGCTTGCGCAAGGGCACGAGCTTCTATCCACCCGGCTCCAATGCGGTGGTGGATGCTCGTGACGTGGCCCATTGCATGTTGGCGCTGATGGACCATGGAGGCACCGGGGAGCGCTACCTGCTCGTTGGCGAGAACCTGTCGTATCAACGACTTTTCACCCTGGGCGGGCAAGCCTTCGGCCACAAGCCTCCCAGCCGACGCTTACGGCCCTGGATGCTGAACCTTGCCTGGCGCATGGAAGTCGTTCGTTCCGCGATCACCGGTGCACGGCCGTTCATCACCCGTGCCACGGCGAACACCGCTTTGAACCAACGCGAATACGATGCGGGCAAAGTGCGCGCTTTGGTGGGCCACCGCTTCCATACCGCGCAGGAGGCTGTGGAGAACGTGTGTGCGTTCCTGAATGGCCGGGGCGCTCAGTGAGGGACTTCGTCCTTGCGCAGGCTCAGCTCGTTGAGGATCTCCTCGTACAGGGCTTTCATCTCCGTAGGCCGTCCTGAATAATACGCGAAGGAACGTTGGAACTCCTCCTTGGTGGTGCCCTCAGCCTCGAACATCTCGGTGTAGTACTTCTCGGCCGGAACGGACCTGGCGTGCGCCACCACCACCTCGTGGTTCATGCGCGCTTCGATCATATGGGCCTCGCGCAACACCGTTTTGAATCGATCACGTGGCAACACATCGGGCGGAACCGATCCTTCCGGTGTTGAACATGCCATCAGGCACAGGCCGATGAACAACACGCGCTTCATCGGTTGAAGCGGAGCCGTTCGCCGCGCACCGTGCGATCCACCACACCATCGGCGTAGACCGTGCGGCCATTCACCCATGTACGCACCACCTTGGAGGTGAAGCGCTGCCCCTCGAACGGTGACCAGCCGCATTTGTAGAGAAGACCATCCCGGTCCACTGTCCATGCAGCGCTCCGATCCACGAGAACGAGGTCCGCATGGTATCCTTCGCGGATGTACCCACGCCGATCGATGTTGAACAGCTCCGCAGGTGCATGGCACATTTTCCGGACCACCTGTTCAAGCGTGAACACGCCCTGGCGCTCCAGTTCGAGCATCGCCACCAAAGCATGTTGGACCAACGGACCACCGGAGGGGCACTGGGCATAGGGCATGGCCTTTTCCTCCAGCGTATGGGGTGCGTGGTCGGTGGCCACCACATCGATGCGGTCCTCGGCCACGGCCTTACGGATCGCGGCGCGGTCCTCGGCGGTCTTCACCGCAGGATTCCACTTCAGCAGGGGACCCTTCCCGGCATAGTCGGCATCGCTGAACCAAAGGTGGTGCACGCAGGCCTCGGCGGTGATCCGCTTTCCTTGGACGGGACCGGGATCGAAGAGCCCCGTTTCCATTGCCGAGCTGATGTGCAGGACATGCAGCCGGGTGCCGTGCTCACGGGCCAGGGCCACCGCATTGCTGCTGCTTCGATAACAAGCTTCGGCACTGCGGATGATCGGGTGCTGATCCATCGGAACGGCGACGCCCCAGTGCTGCACCGCGGCCTTCATGTTGGCTCGGATGATGGCTTCATCCTCGGCGTGGACCGCGAGCAGCATGTGCGCCTTACGGAACAGGCGGTCCAGGGTCGCCGGGTCGTCCACGAGCATGTTCCCGGTGCTGGACCCCAGGAACGCCTTCAACCCGCAAACGGTGGAAGGATCGGTACGCAATGCCTCATCGAGGTTGTCGTTGCTGATCCCCATGTAGAAGGAGTGGTTCACCAGTGCATGCTCCGCTCCGAGCGCGAATTTCTCCTCGAGCAGCCGCTGGGTCAACGTCTGCGGCACCGTATTGGGCATCTCCATGAAGCTGGTCACCCCACCTGCTGCGGCTGCCGCTGATGCGTGCGCGATATCGTCCTTGTGCGTCAGACCCGGTTCCCGGAAATGCACTTGGTCATCGATCACTCCGGGCATCAAGAGCATGCCCTTCGCATCAAACTCCTGCACCGCTCTTGGGGCACCCATGCCTTCTTCCGCCACCCGCTCGATGATGCCGGATCGAACGAGCACATCCGCTTGGAACAGCCTGCCCTCGTTGGCCACCACTGCATCGCGGATCAGGACATCGCTCATGATCGTGGGATCCGAACCCTCATTTGTAGCACCCCGAGGAAGGCTTCCTTGAAGATGCTCGTATTCATCTTGCTCACGCCCTTCAACCGGTCCACGAAGGTGATGGGCACCTCAACGATGCGGAACCCGGCTAATCGGACACGGTACTTCATCTCGATCTGGAAGGCGTAGCCTACGAACCTCACTTGGTCCAAGGGCAGCGCTTCGAGCACGTGTCTGCGGTAGCACACGAAGCCCGCCGTGGTGTCGCGCACACCAAGCCAAAGCACGGCACGCACATAGATCGAAGCGGTGAAGCTCAATAGGATGCGATCCCATGACCAGTCCTTCACTCGGCCACCTTTCACGTACCGCGATCCCACGCTCATGTCGCCTCCCCCGTTGGCACACGCCGCATACAACCGGACCAGATCATTGGGGTCGTGGGAGAAGTCGGCGTCCATCTCGAAGATGTATTCGTAACGTTGAGCGATGGCCCATCGGAAACCGGCGATGTACGCGGTTCCGAGGCCAAGCTTGCCGGCGCGCTCCAGGATGTGCACGCGTCCGGGATGGTCCCGCATCATCTCCTTCACGATGGCAGCCGTTCCGTCCGGTGATCCATCATCGACCACGAGGACGTCGAACGCGGGAGCAAGGCCCAGCACATGCGTGATGATGTCACGGATGTTCTCTTTCTCGTTGTACGTGGGTATGATGACCAGACGTTCTTTCACGGGCAGCCTCCTCTTCGAGCGAAAGGAAGGCCAAAGATAACCGGGCCGTGCGCCGGTCAACGTACTAGGGTGACATGGCCGAGCCGTTCGATCCGGTTAGTGGTGAACCGGTCCCACGCCATGAGCTTCCATACGTACACCCCGATCGGTGCTTCTGTACCATTGGCGAACTGTCCATTCCAGCCAGCATCCGGATCATCGGTCTGGTAAATGACCTGTCCCCAACGATCGAACACATAGAAGCGATAGTGCGCACGGTCCACACCGATGACAACAGGCTTGAAGATGTCGTTCGGCGGCGCCCCATCGGGGGTGAACGCGTTGGGAACGTTCACCAGCAGACCGTCTTCCACCGTGATCACGCGGCAGATGGAATCGAGACATTGTTCGGACGCGAACGCCGTGAGGCACACGGTATATGAAGCGCCCACACCTGCAGGGAACGAATAAACGGGGCCCGCTTCATTGGAGGTCGCGAGACCTGCGATATCCCACACATAGCCCACCGCATCCTCCGATGTATTGTTGAAACGCACCTCGGGTGCCAGCGTATTGATCACTTCAGGGACTTGATAGAAGTCGGCCGTTGGCTGATCGAACACGGTGAAGAGGTCCGGTACGGAAAGCGTATCCGAGCCGCATCCGTTCCCCGCATCCACGATCAGCGTGGCGCCATACGTCCCGCCCTCGGTGATGGTCCGTGTCACTGGTGCGCAATCGTCGATGCGTTCGCCGTTCCACAGCACCCAGGCGCAAGAGACGCCTCCTTGGAACGTGTTCGTGAGGGTGACCGTGACCGGGGTGCATGCACCCGCCCCTTCCACGCTGAACTCTGCCACAGGAATGGGGATCACATCGACCACCACCGTTGCAGAGGCGGCCAGGCAAGGCGGCGGCGCATCAACGGTATAGGTGAACGGCCCTGCCATCGAAACCCCGGGCACGAATACGCCATCGAACGATGATCCCCCAGCATCGGTCCAAGTGCCACCGTTATCCGGTGTACCACCCAGCCGTGTGAACAGATCGATCGGCGCATCACTGTTCTCACAGATACTGACCGACGTACCGGACCCCGCATCGGACGCCGCACTGATGGCGATCGTGAGCAAGGACACATCATCCGTACAAGGAGCCATGGCCTCCACCGTGTAAGAATAGACACCAGGAACCCCGGACGAAGGATCGAAGGTGGCAGGCACGACCATTCCATCGGGACCTCGCCATACCCCATCCGTCTCCGGATCACCGGTGAGCATGTCGGTCAACGCGAAGCTGTTCGCGGAGGAACAGAGCACGGCACTCGCATCACCGCCCGCATCAGGCACGGCAGCGATCAGGACCGTCACCGTTGAAGTCGCATCCGCGCATGGTGCCAGCCCGGCAACGAAGTATGTATACGTGCCGGACACGTCCACCAGTGGGTCCACGACCGTGGAATGGGATGATCCGTTCGGTGCGGTCCATGAACCACCTGTATCGAGTGTTCCAGAGAGGCCCTCGAACAGAGAGACCGGTGTGCCGGATCCACACAGGGCCAGCGTGCCACTTCCTCCCGCCACGGGTGCCAGATTCACCGTGACCGTCACTATCGACTGGTCGGTCGGACAGTTTCCGGATGAGACCACCGAATAGATGAACCCTCCACCTGAAGAAGTCGATGGATCAAACGTTCCCGACACGGGATCACCAACCTCATTGGTCCATGAACCCGTAGCATCCGGCGTTCCGGACAAAACGGTCAGCAGGTCGATCACACCATTGGAGGAACAAAGAGTCACCGCACCATCACCACCAGCATCAGGACCATCCTCCACGGTGACCTCGACTTCGGCAGAAACCGATGGGCACACAGCACTTGAAATGGTGTATGTGTATGTACCACTGGCATCGTTGCCTGGATCGAAAGATCCATCGAACACCCCCGCTGGCCCTACCCAGAGCCCACCACCATCGGCACCTGCTCCCAGCGATTGGAACAGATCCTGGACATCAGCACCAGAACAGAGCTGAAGAACTGCATCACTGCCGGCATTGGCCTGTACCTCTTCACTGACCGTGATCATGGATGAGGCATTCTGACAAGGGACAAGCGCGCTCACTGTGTACGTGTACACTCCGGGCGCCATCGTGGACGGATCGTAATTACCGCCAACCACCGCGCTGGGGCCGCTCCATGCGCCACCAGCTTCCGGCGTGCCGCCCAGCTGTGCGAACAACGCGATGGACGCTCCGTTCTCGCACACCGTCACAGCACCGTCGTTGCCCGCATCCGGCGAACCGGTCTCCGTAACCGTTACCGTGGCCGTGGCGTTGGCACAGGGTGCCGTGCCCGTTACCGTGTACGTGTACACTCCGGGAGCCATCGTGGCCGGGTCGTAGTTGCCGCCCACCACCGCACTGGGGCCGCTCCACGCGCCACCAGCATCCGGCGTGCCGCCCAAGCTGCTGAGCAACGCGATGGACGCTCCGTTCTCGCACACCGTCACAGCGCCGTCGTTGCCCGCATCCGGCGAACCGGTCTCCGTAACCGTTACCGTGGCCGTGGCGTTGGCACAGGGTGCCGTGCCTGTAACCGTGTACGTGTACACTCCGGGAGCCATCGTGGACGGATCATAGTTACCGCCCACCACCGCACTGGGACCGCTCCATGCGCCACCTGTTCCAGGGGTACCGCCAAGTCGCGCGAAGAGCGAGGTGGACGCTCCGCTACTACAGATCGCCAGCGTGCCGTTGGCACCTGCGTTGGGCGCGGCGGTCTCCGACACTGTAACCGTGGCACTCACCGCCGGGCATGGGCCCACACCCGGCACGGTATGGACATATGCACCAGGAAGCATGGTGACAGGATCATACATACCACCGACGACCGCGCTTGGTCCTGCCCAAGTGCCGCCGGCCTGTGGAGTACCGCCCAGACCTGTGATCAAGGCAACAGCCGCACCATTCGCACAAAGGTTCAACGAACCATCGGTCCCTGGGTCTTGCCCTCCGGTCGCACTAACGGTCACGGTCGCTTGATCGTTCTGGCACCCATTGCCGACCGCATACGTGTAGATGCCGAATGGGTCACCCGGGGGCGTGAATACGCCATTGTGGATCACACCGTTCGGATCGGTCCATACGCCACCCAGATCCGGCCCACCTCCCAGAATGGGGAACAGTGGCACAGGTGGGCTACCCGGACAGGCGGAGGTCGTACCGTTCGTACCGGCATCCGGCGGGATCGCTGGAGGTTGTACCACCGTGATCAGAACCGATGTGGAAGCTTGATTCGGAACCGGGCAGGAGTTGTCGTCCGCTGTGATGAAGATATTCGCAGGAGAGTAGGCGGGGTCTGGTGTCCAACAAAGCCTACCCACAACTGGGTTGCTGCCGGTCACGGTGAAGGTCGCCCCAGGTAGCAAAGTGGTCGCATTGGTGGTCAGCACGATGGACGAGCCCGGATCGGCGTCGGTGAAGGGGATGTCCACGCAGAACGGGAGGCCATCGCACACCTCGATCGCACCCGCGCTCACGATGAACCCGTTGGTGCTGTTGGTGAGCCCACTTGTCACAGGCGGTGTGGTGACACAGTTCTGCACGACGAATAAGAAATCGCGCATCATGGTACCGATGGGCACGCCGGATGCGTTGTAGGTGGTCACCTCCATCACCACCACATAACTGCCGGTCACGGTGGGGGTGAAGCTCAATTGTCCTGTATTGGGATCCAACACGATGCCCGGGATCGGGGCTGCCGCCGTGAACCCCGATTGGTAGCCGATATTGGTCGGTGCAGGTGCCGCGAACTGGGCCGAGATCAGCGCGAACTGCATGGTATTCCCATCCGGATCGCTGATACCTGGGCTATAGACCACAGGATCGTTCACGCAAACAAAGGGCAGGGAGTTGTCCGCGATGACGGGCGAATTATCACATACTCCTCCGAGATTGTTCACCGTGGCTTCAAGATACATCCCTTGAGTTCCCACCAGATTCTGCACGGCGTTCCGGCAGCAGATGTTCCAAGCGATGGTCCAATCATTACACGGCGACAAGAACACGGTGGTCACGAACTGATAGTGACGCACACCCTGCAATGTTCCTCCGTTGCACGTGCTGTTCGCCAGGGAAGAGGGGCAGATCTGCGACACCTCCTCGGTCAACACCAGCGGCAGGTTGGTCAGCGAGAAACTGACACCGCAATCATTGCTCAACTGAAGGCTCTGGGCGGTGAGGGCCGCACCCGAGCAATCCAGATAGAGGTCGAGGGTGATCTCGAAGAAATTGCCTCCGAGGCATTCGTACGTGATGCTTCCACCCGAATAATGATCCGCCCGCGCCCCACGAGGCGCGAGAAAGGCCACAAGCACCACCATGGGGAGAAGGGCGGACCGGCCTGCGAACATGATACCCTGACGCCTGAGCGCGCTAAAAAGTTGTAGGAAAGCTTGCGAAAATATGCTGAAACATGCTGAAGTGCAAGGAAAAAGCCACAAATGACCGACCCATTCCGGCCTCCGGGCCATTTGGCCACCCCGGGCGGAATTAACGCTGGGCCAACATCCCATGTGCGACCAAGGCGATTACCTTTGGCCACCGCCATAGCACACCTTCCCCACTGGCCATGTATACCGGCCACCAAGAGGTAAGGAGACGTGGCGGGACCAGACTTTGCGCATCCCGCCGATGATCAGGACACTACTCACGATCTCTTTCACCGGAATCCTCGTCAGTGCTGTGAATGGCCAAACGGACACCACGTTGGCGCCCGCACAGCCCGATACCAGCTTGGTGAATCGCCCTCAACTGCCGGTGTTCACCATCACCGCGGACGACCTGGACGCTGAATTAGGCTCCCAGGACATCTCGGGGATCCTTCAATCCTCACGTGATGTGTTCACGGCGGTGGCGGGCTACAACTTCGGATCGGCGCGGTTCCGGATCCGGGGTTACGATTCGGAGAACACGCTGGTCACCATCAACGGAGTATTGGTGAACGACCTGGAGACGGGCTGGGCGCAATGGTCCAGCTGGGCGGGCTTGAATGACGTGACGCGGTACATGCAAGTGCGCACTGGTGTTGGTTCTACACGCCACAACTTCGGTGGCATCGGCGGGTCCACGGACCTCAATGTCCGTGCAAGCAGCTTGCGGAAGGGCATGCGTGTTTCTTACGCATCGGCTAACAGAGCGTACCGTAACCGCCTGATGGTGACGGGTTCCACCGGAATGATGAAGAATGGATGGGCGTTCAGTTTCAGTGGTTCACGGCGTTGGGCGGAAGAGGGCTACGTGGAAGGCACCTCATTCAATGCCTACGCCTATTACCTGAGCGCCGAACACAAGTTCAACGACAAACACTCGATCAGCTTCTCCGGCTTTGGGGCCCCCATCGTACAGGGCCGTGCAGGGGTCGCGGTACAAGAGGCCTACGACCTCGCCGGTACGAATTACTACAACCCCAACTGGGGCTATCAGAACGGGGAGAAGCGCAATGCACGGATGACCTTCGACCACAAGCCGTTGTTCATGGTGAGCCACGCCTACAAACCAGCTGAAGGAGCGGAGTGGAACACCAGCCTGTTCTACACCTTCGGCCGTGATGGCTCGTCGGGGTTGAACTGGTTCGATGCGAAGGACCCGCGGGCCGACTATTACCGGTACCTGCCCAGCTACTACCAGAACACGAACCCCGCGCTGTACGCACAACGGCAAGAGCTGTGGCGTACGGACGAGAACGCACGGCAGATCGACTGGGACCAGCTGTACTTCGCCAACGGCAAGAACCTGTACACGGTGGAGAACGCCAATGGCATCGTAGGCAACAACGTTACAGGGAACCGGAGCAAATACATCGTGGAGGAGCAGCGCGCCGACCCCAACCGGTTGGGCCTTAACAGCGTGTACAGCAAGGCGCTGAGCCACGACCGCCACATTACCGTGGGCGGCAGTTTCAACCTGCAACGCACGCACTACTTCAATACCATTTCGGACCTGCTGGGCGGCGACTACTGGGTGGATATCGACCAATTCGCCGATCGTGACTTCAACGACACCTTGATCTCCCAGAACGACCTTGACCGGCCCAACAAGGTGGTGAAGGAAGGTGATGTCTTCGGATGGGACTACTATATGAACACCCGTCTGGTGAACGTGTTCGGCCAGTTCGAGAAGAAATGGAGCAAGATAGAGGCATATGTGGGTGGATCCCTGGCCCAAACGGCGTTCTGGCGCGAAGGGAACATGCGCAATGGCCGGTTCCCGGAAAGCTCCAAGGGCAAGGGCGAGGTACACTCCTTCTTCAACTTCGGCGTGAAGGGGGGCGGCACGTACAAGCTCACCGGCCGTCATTTCATCGTTGCCAACGCGGCTTTCATGAGCCGACCACCGGCCACCAACATCTCCTACCTCAGCCCGCGGGTACACGATGGCACCATACCGGGGCTAACGAGCGAAAAAGTGTACACCGGCGACATCGGCTATGTGGTGCGCTTCCCCCGCGTGAAAGGACGCGCCACCCTGTACTACTCGAAGATCTACGATCAGGCATGGTCGCGGAGCTTCTACCACGATGAATACCTCACCATCGTGAACTACAACATGACCGGTGTGGACCAGATCAACCGCGGATTGGAGTTCGGCGTGGAGACCAACTTGACCAGCACCTGGCAGATGACGGCGGTATACGCCCACGGCGATTACCGGTATTCGTCGCGCCCCACGGCAACGATCACGCGGAACAACAGTCCCGAGGTCTTCGCACAGGACCGTACCATCTACTGGAAGAACTACAAGGTCGGAGGCATGCCCCAGACAGCAGCCTCACTGGGCTTCCGCTACAATGCACCGAAGTACTGGTTCATCGGGGTGAATGCGAATTGGTTCGGGGACATCTACCTGGACCCGAACCCGGACCGCCGTACGGAACAAGCCACGGACAACCTGGTGACCAGCGACCCACAATGGGATGCCCTGCTGGTACAGGAGAAATTGGATGACAACATCACCGTTGATGCATTCGCGGGGAAGTCCTGGATGATCCAGCGCAAATACCGCGTGGCATTCAACCTGTCGGTGAGCAACGTGCTCAACAACCAGGATTTCAGGGTGGGTGGATTCGAACAACTGCGGTACGACCGTATGGATGTGGACCGCTTCCCCCCGAAATACAGCTACCTCTTCGGCCGGAACTACTTCGCCATGTTGACCTTCAGTTTCTGAACCCATGCAATCCAAACACTTGATGAATCTACGCACCATGGTGCTCGCGCTCGGCGTGGCCGTTGTGGCCGTTGCCTGCAAGAAGGAATACGACAGCCCGCCGAAGCGCGAGCTACCCGTAGGGAGTGTGATGACGGTGGCGGAGCTGAAAGCGCTCTTCACCGGAACCCCGGTCCGATTCGCGGAACCGGCCAGCGTTTTCGCGGTGGTCACCGCCGACGAGACCGATGGTAACTTCTACAAGAACATCAGTGTACAGGACCGCACCGGAGGGATCACCCTTCGATTGCTGAACAGCGGTGGCCTCTACATCGGTGACAGCATCCGGATCTACCTGCCCGGGACCAAGTTGGCACCCTACAATGGGTTGATGCAATTGGACAGTGTTGACGTGGACAACAACACGGTGAAACAGGCCACCCTGGTCCACGTGGAGCCGTTGAACGTCACCACCAGCCAGCTCACCCTTTCGGCCATGGACACGCTCCAGAGCCGGTTGATCCGTGTGACGGATGTGGAGTTCGCCGACCCCTGCGGTCAGACCTGGGCCAATGCCGTTTCGCAGACCACCGGTGAACGGAACATCCAAAGCTGCAGTGGTTCACCGGTGATGGTGCGTACCAGTGGATACGCCAGTTATGCCGGTTCACCACTGCCACTGGGCAAAGGCTCCATCGTATGTGTGGCGGGTATCTACAACACCACCATTCAGTTAAGCAACCGCAGCATGGCCGGTGTACAGATGAACGGAGACCGCTGCGACGGCACGACCATCAACAATGCCTGCCCTTTCCTGCTCAAGAATTTCAACGACCAGAGCGTGACCTCGGGAGGATGGAGCCAGTGGTCGGACAACAACATCCCGTGGAACACGAACAGCCAGGGATCGACCGACGGCACCTACTACGGGCAATGCAAGAACTACATCAACAGCGCGAACGTTCCGGGCCAATCCTGGCTCATCAGCCCGGCGGTGGACCTTACCTCGCAGACCGATCCGAAGCTCAGCTTCATGAATGCCTGCAACTACAACGGTGCGGCCTTGGAGGTGTTGGTGAGCACGAACTACGCGAGTGGTGATCCGACCACCGCGAGCTGGACGAACCTGACCCCGACGTTGAGCACGGGGAGTTGGTCCTGGGTGGCCTCCGGCGCATTGGACCTTGCTCCGTACAGCAGCTCGAACACCCGCATCGCCTTCAAGTACACCGGGACCAACAGCGACGGCAAGACCTGGGAGCTGGACAACATCAAGATCACGGTGGACTGACCGGTTCGCCGCATCCTCGAACAAACAACACCCCTATCCGCATGAAACACATTACTCTTGGCGCCGCCCTCTTCCTGGCCGGCGCAGCGAACGCGCAAGTGTTCACCAGTGGCTTGGAGAGCTGGGACGCTGGCGCACCCACCGATTGGGTCGGCAGCAAGACCAACATCGCCGCCGCCGACATCGTGGAGGTGACCGACAACGTGCATGATGGCACCTCGGCCGTTGGCTTGACCAACGCTATCACGGGCCACAAGCGGTTCACTACGCAGAACGTGGCGGTGACCGCAGGTACCACCTACGACTTTTCGTTCTGGGTGCGTGGCACGGGCGAGATCCGTACCGGTCTTTGGGATGGCTTGTCCGATGCCGGCACGAGCTACGCGTACAACAGCACGTACATCAGCGCTACTGCCGAGTGGACACAGCACACGCAGCAGGTGACCTGCCCGACCGGCGCCACCAGCGTACAGTTCGTGCTCTCGATCCGCAACACCGTGGCGCCAGATAATCTGGTGGTGGACGATGTGGTGATCAGCGAAGCCGTGGTGGAACCACCGATGGCGATGCCGATCCACGACATCCAATACACCGAAGCCACCGATGGCGCCTCGCCGCACGTTGGCCATACGGTGATCACCTCGGGCATCGTCACTGGAGCGAAGGCCGGCTACGGCTACTTCATCCAAGAAGGCACCGGCCCTTGGAACGGCATCTTCGTGAACGACGCCACGAACACCCCGGCGTTGGGCGACGAGCTGGAGATCACGGCCACCGTACAAGAGAACTTCAGCTTCACCCGCCTGAACCTGGTGACCGGCTACCAAGTGCTCAGCACGGGAAGCAGCGTACCCGCTGCCGAGAGCCTCACCCCGACCGCCGCAGCCACGGAACAGTGGGAGTCGGTGCTGGTCACCGTGGCCGATATGGAATGCCTCTCCACCCCGAACCAATACGGCGAGTGGAACATCGGCAACTGGCAGGGTGCCCTTCTGGCCGACGATGAGCTCTATGCCTCCACGCCCACCCTGGGTGCCTTCTACACCATCACCGGCCCCATGTACTACGCCTTCAATCTGTGGCGCATCCTGCCTCGCAGTGCCAGCGACCTGGCCGTGGGCACCGGTGTGGACGAGGCTAACACCGGCATGTTCTCCGCCTACCCGAACCCGGCATCCGGCCAGCTCACCGTGGCCCTTGGCAACACCGCGGGACAAGCCACGATCACCCTCACCGACGCCGCTGGTCGGGTGGTGCTCCAGGACATGTCCGCCACGGACCGTATGGTGGTGAACACGAGCGCCTACGCCAATGGCGTGTACATGCTCACCGTGCGCACCGGCCACGGCGTGCACAGCGCCCGCATCGCGATCCAGCACTAAGGGATCCCCCTTGCAAGAAGCCCGTTCCCGATCACGTGGAACGGGCTTCTTCCATTCCACTCCCGTCCTTGATAGCTTTGGACACATGACCCTGTTCGGGATCCCGCGCCTGCTCGCGATCATGATCGCGCCACTGCTCACGTCGTACAGCGTCCACGGCCAGGTCCTGGTACAAACGGGGCTCGAGACCTGGGCCTTCGGCGTACCGGATGGTTTCGGGGGTGACCACACCACGTTCGCGGTGGACAGTATCCAGCAGGAGACCGTGGATGTGCACGGTGGGGCGTACGCCATGGCACTGCTGCTCGGGGAGCACGGTGGCGGCACCATCACCACCACGGCCTTGGCCGTGAACGCCTATCAATTCTATCAAGTGCGTTTCTGGGTGAAGGGTCAGGGACAAATTGCCGCTGGCCTGTACGATGGACGTGCGGAGCATGATGGCTTTTCACCACTCAACACCCCCCTGGAAGTTAACAGTGGAACTTGGCAATATGTGATGCAGACCGTGCTGGCCACCAACAGCACCGATTCGGCCGAGTTCGTGTTCGATGTAACGGCGCTGGGCAGTGGATCCGTTCTGGTGCTGGATGATGTGACGATCAACACCAGCCCGCTCCCGATACCCGTTCCAGAGACCATCCAGAACATGCAGGAGACCAATGACCCCTCCGGCACCTCTCCCCTGAACAGCGTGTTCGTGCGCACCAGCGGAGTCATCACGGCACTGTCGCCCAACAGTGTCTTCATCCAGGATGGAACCGGCCCCTGGCGGGGGATCGAGGTGCGGCATACCCCGCAACCGGAATGGGCCATCGGCGATTCACTCCTGGTGGTGGGTTCGGTGGGCGAACTGGGAGCCTCCCAGGATCCATGGGGCCCCACGCGCACACAGTTGATCACCATTCGCTATGTGGAGGTGCGCAACAGCGGCAACCCGGTGCCACCTCCATCCTACGTGGAGGCCGGGGATCTTCAGTCCGAGGCTTGGGAAAGCGTACTGGTACAGGTTCCCGGTCTTGAATGCCTCAACGCACCAGACCCCCTGGAGCTTCACTGGCCCACGGCGAGCGCTTCCGGCAATGTCACCGTGGATGATCTGCTGTACTACTTCTTCCCTACGATCGGTGCACTGTACACGATCACCGGCATCGCCTACTCGAATGGCACCACCGTCCTGCTTCCACGCATGGAAGCGGACATCGCACACTACACGAGCATCGCAGAGCATCGATCGGCGATCGGGTCGTGTTTCCCGAATCCAGCGAACGACCACACCTCATTCATCGGTATCGCCGGAACAGGGGGCTGTACGATCCAGCTGCTGGATGCGACCGGCCGTGCGGTTCGGACCTTCCAGCTCGACCCCGGCCAGCACCGCCTCGAGCTGGGCACCGTACCCAATGGATCGTACGTGGTGCGGATCCTGGAGAACGCGTCCATCTGGAACGGCAAGCTCCTTGTCCAGCACTGACCCGGATCGCATTGGAGAACCGGAGGATCCCGGTTTCGGGGCGACCTGAAGGCGTGCCGAGCACCACCCGCCAACGCAAGGGTGCCATGATCGCGGCCCGTGCTACTGCACCTCCTTCACCAGGATCACGAACACCGGGAAGTGGTCGCTGAACCCATCCTGGTACGAATCGCCCACATAGGTACGGAACGGATAACCGGCGAAATTGCCTTCGCGCTGGCGCAGGTAGCCTTCGTTGAAGATCCGGACCCCATAGTACTTGTAGGCACCGTTCGTACCACTGGTGAGGGCTGGAGAAAGAATGATCTGGTCGAACAGATTCCAGGAATCGCGCCAGGCCAACGTACCGATCCCTTTCTGGTATGGATCGTACATGGCGTTGAAGAACACATCGCCCACGGCCTTGGTGCGATCACCGGTCGCATTGAGGAATCGGGCCACGCTCACATTCACGGGATCATCGTTCAGGTCGCCCATGACCATGATCCGGGCATCCTTGTTCAGGGTGAAGAGGGAGTCGATGATGTGGCGCGCCAGTTCCGCTGCGGCCTTCCGGTTGGGTTCAGAGCGCTTCTCACCTCCCCGGCGCGATGGCCAGTGGCACACGATCACGTGGGTGGTGTCGCCATCGAGCACACCGCTCACCAACAACTGGTTCCTCGTGCGGAACGAGGTATCGACCATGGCGAGCCTGTAGGACTTGTGGTTGAACACCGTATACATGGTCGGATCGTAGATCAAGGCCACATCCACGCCGCGCCGATCGGGTGAATCCTCATGCACGATCTTGTAATTGCGGTCATTGATGGGCGCGGCCTTCACCAGATCCTCCACCACGGCCCGGTTCTCCACCTCGCATAGGCCGAGGATGGCGAGTCCTTTGGGATGCAGGTCCGCCCCCATCTCGGCGATCACCCGTGCGTTGCGATCGAGCTTCTGCCAATACCGATCACCGGTCCATTGCTTGTTGCCGGTGGGCAGGAACTCATGGTCATCGGTGTCCGGTGAGTCGATCGTATCGTACAGGTTTTCGATGTTGTAGAAGCCCACGAGGGCGGGGACGTACTGCTTCTTCGGTTCCTGGGCCGAAAGACGGACCAGGCCCATGGAGCAGGCGAGCAGCAAGAGGAGACGCGGGTTCATGCGTGATGGCGGGGGTGAGAATGGATGCCGAATGTAACGTGGATGATGTTGTGCGGATGTTCCGGCACCGTGATGTTCTCAAGCGGCGTGCCGTTCTTGGTGTCCTCTTGGCATCACCGTCACGATCAGTTCGGAAAGGTGAGCGGGTTACGGTCGTTGTACAACTGCAGGAAGCGGAACTGGGCCTCCGGGCTGTTCCGTTGCTTCTTGGGCAAGGCCCGGAACTCTTCGGACAGGACCGGGTCGTGCTTCAGCCCTTCGTCCATCCCCGCAGCATTGAACGGGAGGTAGCGTCCGGTGCGCATATCCAGCAATTGATGGACGAGCACGGATCGCGACACGCCGCCCATGGGGTATCCATACATGTAAGGGTCCCAATCGCGGTAGGTCTGTTCCACCACCAGGTGTGACAGGCTACCCAATAACCCGATGCGGTAGAACCCATTGCCCGCCGCGATGTACACGACATTGTTCTGGCAGAACCCCCAGATCCGGTGTAGGTCCACCACTTGCCGGGCACCGGTATCGGGCTGCCAGTGAAGTTTGCCCGACACCCGTCGCAGGTCCGAAATGGCCAGGCCCTGTTCGTCGCGCAGGCGTTCCAGTGGTACGGTGGGGGTGTTGTCGCGGAAGGCATGGAAGTCGGCGTAGAGCCCATCCCGCAGATCCAGACCGGCGAAATACACGGTGCTGGTCTGTGCCTTGGCACAGAGGGTCCAGAGAACAAGGATCGCCCAGCACGCGCGCATGATCAACTACGGGCGCTTGCACGAATGGTGGCGATCACTTCATCAGGGGCTTGCACATGCACCCAATGGCCCGCATAGGGTATGGTCTCGATGGTGCTGTTGGGGAACAGCTCCTTGATGGCCGGAACATCCTCGCGCAGGATGTAGCCGCTCTGCCCCCCGCGGATGAAAACGGTCGGCACCATCACCTTTTCCGGGCCAATGGCCGCCAGGATCGCCGGAAGCGCGCGATCCAACAGGGGTACGTTCACGCGCCAGGCCAGTTGTTCCTCGGTGCGCCAATACAGATTCTTCATCAAGAACTGCACCACTCCAGGCTCCTTCACCAGAGAACCGATATGGGCCTCCACCTCCTTTCGTGTGCGGCCTGGCGCCAGGTCGGTGGTGCGCAGCGCTTCTAGGATATGCGCTTGGTTGTTCTGGTGTTCGGCCGGGCCGATGTCGATCACCACGAGCTTCTTCAGTAGCTCGGGCCAGCGTTGGGCGAAGGCCATGGCGGTCTTGCCACCCATGGAATGCCCCACCAATACCACATCACGCAGACCGCACCGCTCGATGAGCGCATGCACATCAGCGGCCATGATGGGGTATGAGACCTCATCGGTATGTGGTGATCGGCCATGATCGCGCAGGTCCACCAGGAACACATCCAAAGGCTCGGCACCGGCAATGGTCGGCTCGGCGAGTTCACGCCCCACGGTACCCCAGTTATCACTGGTCCCGAAAAGGCCATGCAGGATCACCACGGGCGTAGCGCCTTCCTGGCCAAGCCGACGATAGAAGAGGTCGACCGTGTTCATGGGCGGTTCGGGCGTTCCGGTTCCGTGGGAGACGGGCGTTGGAGTTCGCGCAGGTAGAGTTGGATGGTGTTCTCCATGCCGAAGGTGAGGGCATCACAGACCAGTGCATGGCCGATGGACACCTCCATCAGATCAGGGATGTTCCGTTTCAACCAACGAAGATTGTTGAGGTCGAGGTCATGGCCGGCGTTCATCTTCAGCCCACATGCACGGGCGTGCTCCGCAGCCTTCACGAACGGCGCCACGGCCGCCTCCCGGTCCTTGGCATACCCTTCCGCGTACGGTTCGGTATAGAACTCGATACGGTCCGTACCGGTATCCGCAGCCCTGGCGATCAGCTCAGGATCGGTTCCCAGGAACAACGAGGTGCGGATGCCATCGTTCTTGAACCGACGCACCACCTCCTGCAGCAGACCTTGGTGCTGGCGGGTATCCCAGCCGGCGTTGCTGGTGAGCACCCCCGGCGGATCGGGCACGAGGGTGGCCTGCGCGGGGCGCACTTCGAGCACCAGGTCGATGAATTCCTGGGAAGGATAGCCTTCGATATTGAACTCGGTGGTGAGCAGTGGCCTCAGGGCGCGTACATCGCTTCGGCGGATATGGCGTTCATCGGGCCTGGGATGCACGGTGATGCCCTGTGCCCCGAACCGTTCGATATCCAGTGCCCAACGCACCACATCGGGGTTGTTGCCACCTCGCGCATTGCGCAAGGTGGCAAGCTTGTTGATGTTCACGCTCAGTAGCGTCATGCTTATCCACTTACTTTGTTCCACCGCGAAGGGGCACCAAAAGTAAGCTCATGGGCCCGCGCCTTCCCGCCACGCCATGCACGCCACGGACCTGATCACCTCCGATATACCTCCCCTGCACCCGCAGGATGACGTGGGACGCGCCCTTGACTGGCTGGAGGAATTCAAGGTTGGCCATCTGCCGGTGGTGGATGCCGGTCGGCTGGTGGGCATCGTGCGCGAACAGGACCTGGCGGACCGGCAGGACGGTCGTGGCACGGTGAGCAGTGTGATGGACCAGGTGGAAGTGCCGTTCATCCGCGGAGGCCAGCACATCTACGATGTGATGCGGCTGTTCACCGAACGGGGCCTCACCGTGGTACCCGTGTTGGACGAGATGGGCAACTACCTCGGTGCCATCACCGAACATGAAGCACTGAAGCGGCTGGCGAGCATCACCAACATCCATGAACGCGGTAGCATCGTGGTACTGGAGATGAACCAGGTGGATTACAGCCTGCACCAGATCGCCCGGATCGTGGAAGGGAACGATGCGCGGATCCTCAGCGTGTACAGCCATACCCTTCCGGAAACCAACCGGCTGGAGGTGACCTTGAAGATCAACCGCGAGGACGTGAGCGACATCCTCCAGAGCTTCGAGCGATACGAGATCATGGTGAAGACCACCTACCAGGGATCACGGTTCCACGACGATCTACGCGGGCGCTACGAGGAGCTGATGCGATTCATCAACCTGTGAGGCGCGGACATGTTCCGCACGCTGCTCATCCTTCTGTTCGCATCGGCAGCGCTCCATGTCGTTCCACAGGACCACCATGGGGATGTGCGGGTGTTGGGCGTCGCCATCAGCGGCAACACCACCACCAAGGCGCGCATCATCCTGCGTGAGATGGTGGTGTACGAGGGCGACTCGCTGAGCCACGCCCTGCTCTACGAGCGGCTCGAACGCAGTCGGCAGAACCTCATGAACACGGGGCTCTTCAACACGGTGAGCGTACTGCCGCTCTATCTGGACCAGCGGAACGTGATGGTGGAGGTGACCGTGAACGAGCGGTGGTACATCTGGCCAGCGCTCATCTTCGACCTGGCGGACCCGAACTTCAACACCTGGTGGCTCACCCGCGACCTCGACCGGGTGAACTATGGGCTGTACCTGTACAAATACAACTTCCGTGGCCGCAACGAAACGGCGTATATCAAGGCCCAGTTCGGTTACACCCGGCAATTCGCCCTGCGCTACAAGGTGCCCAACCTCACCCGCGACCAACGCTGGGGGATCAGCGTGGGGGGCAGTTATGAAGAACAAGCCGAGATCACCACGGGTACGGTGGGCAACGTGCGCACCCTCATCCACAGCCGGATAGGCAGCAACCGCGACCAGTGGAAGGCCGATGTGGAGATGACCTTGCGCCGCAGCCACGACATCCGGCACAGTTGGCGTTTGAACTACACCCAGGCCGAGGCCCGCGACACCATCATCCACAGCGCCATCGACTACTTCGATGGACCGGCCACCGCCACGCGCTACCTCTCCTTGGGCTACACCTTCGTGTGGGACCACCGCGATGCGCGCGCCTTTCCTCGTCGCGGGCACTACCAGGAACTACGGGTGGACCGACTCGGGCTCGGTGCGCTGGACCTGGCCGTACCGGGGATCACCACGGTATACGCCACCTCCAAACGCTGGCTCCACCTGCACGAGAAGTGGACCCTGGGCATCTCGTTGCGCGGCAAGCACACCTTCGGCACCCCGCCGTACTTCGTACAGGAGGGCCTGGGCTATGGTCACACCGTACGCGGCTACGAATACTATGTGATCGATGGCGAGCATTTCGCCATGGGTAGGCTCAACCTCATATTCCAGCTCATCAAACCACGCACCTACCGGGTGGAACACATTCCCCTGGAAGCCTTCCGCACCTTCTACATCGCGCTCTACCTGAACCTGTACAGCGACGCTGGGCGGGTATGGGACAGCCGCTACCAGGCCGTGAACCCGTTGGCCAACCGATGGATCAACGGCAACGGGGTCGGGCTGGACCTGGTGACGAGCTACGACCAGGTGCTTCGCGGCGAATATTCCTTGAACGCCGAAGGTGAGCATGGTTTCTTCCTACATTTCACACAACCCTTCTGAACGATGCGCATCGGTGTACATGGTCGTGTGATGGATGCCCATGGCGCACTGCAAGTCGTGCGCACCATCGGTCGCCTGGAAGCGTATGGGCACGAGCCCGTGATCTCCATGGGCCTCGCTTCGTGGTTACAGGAGACCGGGAACACCGTTCCCTGGCCCATCTACCCCGATCACGAGCTGCACGCCGGCGACCTTGGGCTGTGCATCGGACTGGGTGGCGATGGCACCTTACTGGACACCGTGGCCTGGGTGGGTCGATCGGACATTCCCATTCTGGGGATCAACCTGGGGCGACTGGGATTCCTAAGCACCGTGCAACTGGACCGGTTGGACAAGGCCCTGGAGGAGATCGACCACCGCGGATACACCTTGCAAGCCCGCACCCTGCTGGAGGTCACCGACCATGGCGAAACATTGGGACGTCTGAACTTCGCGCTGAACGAGGTGAGCGTGCAGAAGCGCGAGAGTGCCAGCATGATCGCCATCCACGTACACCTCGACAGCGATTACCTGAACACCTATTGGGCGGACGGCCTCATCATCGCCACACCCACCGGCAGCACCGCATACTCGCTCAGCTGCGGCGGACCCATCCTCTACCCCACGAGCGATGCCCTGGTGATCAACCCGATCTGTCCGCACAACCTCAACGTAAGGCCCTTCGTGGTACCGGACCGGTACACCATCACCCTGCAGCTCGAAGCACGATCGGACAAGTGCCTGATGAACCTCGATTCGCGCAACACGAGCATCGACGGACAGAGCCGGATCACGATCAAGCGGGCCTCCTTCACCGTGAAGATGGTGCAGCTGGCCGACACCGACTTCCTGGACACCCTCCGGACCAAATTGAGCTGGGGCCTGGACCTGCGCTCCGGCCCACCGAAGCTGTGACCGGTGGTCGGATCCGGAAGCCTGCTGTCGCATCTTCGGAACGGCAAGGCCCCGGGCGTGGTGCCCCCTATGAGGATCCGCCCCGCATTCATCTTCATGCAAAACGGAACATGCGCGACCTGGCGGGCGCTACGGCGAAATGTTCCGCCGCGGCAGGAAGGCGAGAGCGGGTCGGAATTGGTGAATAATACCAGTTGGACATTCCATAGCGGCCGAAGATGCGCTACTGATCTTCCACAGGCCGATACGAGGGACCAGTTGCATAGCGGGGCCTGCGGAATAGGTCTCTCGGAGAAGGCATGGGAAAAAAGAGCAAGTGGATCGGCTGAAATGGGATGTCCAAATGGCATAAAGTAATGGGCACCACACTACCTCTACCCCTACCGCCCCCTGGATTACCTTCGCGGCGCGCCAGCGCCTACGTACCAAACCGCTGGCGGCCACGTTCCTACCCCCGAATGAGTCGCCTGATCCCCCTCTTTCTCGCCCTCCTCGGCCTGGTGAGCGCGCGTGCACAGGTGAGCGAGCTGGGCATCACCGGAGGAGCCACTTACTACATCGGCGACCTGAACCCCTACCGGCACTACCCCAAGGACACCAAGCTGGCCTATGGGGTACTGTACCGCTACAACTTCAGCGACCGCTATGCCCTGCGGCTACAAGCCCTCACCGGCACCTTGCAGGCCTACGACGAGCGCTCGAGCGACAGCCTGCAGTTGATGCGGAACCTACACTTCCGGACCCGCCTGTTGGAATTCTCCGGGTTGTTCGAGGTGAACTTCCGGAAATACCGAAGCAAGGATAAGGACAGCAAAAGATGGACACCCTTCGTCTTTGCGGGCTTGGCCTATTTCAGAGCAGCACCCAAGGCCGAACTGAACGGCGAGTGGTACGACCTTCAACCACTGGGTACCGAAGGCCAGGGCACCACGGCCCGATCGGGATCGGACGTGTATGACGTGGACAACGTGTGCATCCCGTTCGGCGCCGGTTTCAAATGGAATGTGGGGCGGCTGGACTTCCAGGTGGAATGGGGGCTGCGGCGCACTTATACCGACTACATCGACGATGTGAGCGGCACCTACGTGGATCGCGACCAGCTGGCCTTGGAGAACGGCCCACTGGCCGCCACCCTGGCCGACAGGGGCGTACTGGCCCAGCAACCGGTGTACACCAACACGGGCCGCTCGCGCGGGGATAGCGATACCCGGGATTGGTACCAGTACACGGGGCTGTCCATCACCTACGTCATATCCCGCTTCTCCGACTGCGAAGAGCAGTACAACTGGATGCGCAAGCGCCGCTGATCCACGCCAATTGGCGAACTTCGCACCCCATTTTGGAACAGGCCAACGATATCATCGAGGAGTTGAAGGCGCGGATCGACCCGGAACGCGTGCCCCGGCATATCGCCATCATCATGGACGGGAACGGGCGCTGGGCGGAACGCCAGGGCGAGCACCGCATAGTGGGACATGCCAACGGGGTGCGTTCCGTACGCGAAGCCCTGGTGGGCTGCCGCGAGATCGGCGTGGAGCACCTTACGCTCTACGCCTTCAGCACCGAGAACTGGAACCGCCCCAAGGCCGAAGTGGACGCCTTGATGGACCTGTTGGTGAGAACGGTGGTGAGCGAGCTCGACGAGCTCCACGCCAACGGGGTTCGCCTGAACACCATCGGCGACACCGCAGCCCTGCCCGAAAGCTGCCGCACCACCCTGCTGGATGCCATCGCCGCCACGGCGGGCAACGACAGGATCACCATCCACCTGGCCTTGAGCTACAGCGCACGCTGGGAACTGGTACGCATGACCCAGCACCTGGCCACCGAGGCCCAGGCGGGCAGGCTCGAGCCGAAGGCCATCACCGCGGAGATGGTGGCCGCCAACCTCACCACCGCTGGCACGCCCGATCCGGAACTGTTGATCCGCACCAGTGGCGAACAACGCATCAGCAACTTCCTGCTCTGGCAGATCGCCTACGCCGAGCTCTGGTTCACCCCGGTGCTCTGGCCCGACTTCCGGAAGGCACACCTGTTCCAGGCCGTGATCGACTTCCAGGCCCGCGAACGTCGGTTCGGGCTCACCAGCGACCAAGTATCCCCCGTCTGAGAATGCGCGCGCTCCTGACCACGTTCCTGCTCCTTACCGCCTTGACCATCACCGCGCAGGTGGGTGGCCAACCGGTGATGGACGCCGCCGTACCCCTGGAATACGAGATCGGCGGCATCACCGTGAGCGGCACCAAGTCCACCGACCCCAACGCGGTGAAGCTGTTCACCGGCCTGCAGGTGGGCGACAAGGTCACCGTGCCCGGAGAGCGCATCAGCAAGGCCATCGCGAACCTATGGGAGCAGAAGCTCTTCAGCGACATCAGCATCGAAGCTGCGGAGATCCGGGGGCGGACCATCTTCCTGCACATCATCGTCGTGGAGAAGCCCCGCCTGTCGCGATTCAAATTCGAAGGAGTGACCAAGAGTGAAGGGGACAAGCTGCGCGACGAGATCCAGCTCGTACGTGGACAGCAGGTGAACGATGCCGTGGTGGCCAACACGCGCACCATGATCCGCAAGTATTTCGTGGACAAAGGCTTTCACAAGGCCACGGCCACCGTGATCGAACGCCCCGACACGTTGATGGAGAACAGCGTGCTGCTGATCCTGAAAGTGGACAAGGGACCGAAGGTGAAGATCAAGGACATCACCTTCAGCGGCAACGAGAACGTGCCGGACAGCCGGTTGCGGCGCGCCATGAAGAAGACCAAGCGCAAACGCTGGTATAACATCTTCGGCGGCAGCAAATACATAGCCAGCGACTACAAGGCCGACAAGGGTGCGGTGATCGATGTGTACAACGAACGCGGCTACCGCAATGCGACCATCGTGAAGGACACGATGTATTTCGTGAAGGACAGCCGCCTGCGGTTGGACATCACGGTGGAAGAAGGAAACATGTTCCACTGGCGCAACGTGAGCATCACAGGGAACACCAAGCACACCACGGAAGAGTTGTTGGGGATCCTGAACATCAGCAAGGGAGACGTGTACAACAAGAAGCGCCTGGACAGCCGCCTGTACATGAACCCGAGCGGGCAGGACATCTCCTCGTTGTACATGGATGATGGTTACCTGGGCTTCTATCCCGACCCGGTGGAGCTGCTGGTCGAAGGGGACAGCATCGACCTTGACCTTCGGATCCGCGAAGGGCGACAGTTCCGCATCCGCAGCATCCTGATCAAAGGGAACACGAAGACCAACGAGCACGTGGTACGCCGGGAGATCCGTACCAAGCCGGGCCAGCTCTTCAACCGCAGTGATGTGATGCGGACCCAGCGCGAACTGAGCACGCTGGGTTACTTCAACCCGGAGAGCTTGGGCGTGAACCCGATCCAGGATCCGCGCACGGGCACGGTGGACCTGGAGTACACCGTGGAGGAGAAGCCCAGCGACCGGTTGGAGTTGAGCGGTGGCTGGGGCGCCGGTCGGGTGGTGATGTCCCTTGGTGTCTCGTTCACCAACTTCAGCCTGCGCAACACCTTCAAGAAAGGCGCCTGGACGCCGCTTCCGGCGGGTGATGGCCAGACCTTGAACTTGCGCGCGCAGACCAACGGCCGATACTACCAGAGCTACAGCATGAGCTTCGTGGAGCCGTGGCTGGGCGGTCGAAAGCCCAACTCCTTGAGCTTCTCCGCGTACTACTCCGTGCAGTCCAACGGTGAACGGAACTTTGTGAACACCAGTGAAGGCAGGGTGCGCAACCCGAACCTCCAGCGCTTGGACATCATCGGCGCGACCCTCGGGATCGGCAAGCGCCTCACCTGGCCGGATGACTACTTCATCCTGCGCCAGAACCTGAGCTACCAGAACTACGACCTGCGCAACTTCAGCAGTGGCAGCGTGGTATTCGATTTCGTGAACGGCAACAGCAACGTGCTGGCCTACCAGTTCCAGGTCTCACGCAATTCGGTGGACCAACCCTTCTTCGCCCGTACCGGTTCGGACATCACCTTCAGTGTGAAGGCCACGCCACCGTTCTCGCTCTGGATGGGTAATGGCCGCGACTATGCATCGCTGCCTGCGGAGCAGCGTTACCAATGGGCGGAGTTCCACAAGTGGAAATTCACCACCCAGTGGTTCAACAAGCTCACGAACAGCAAGAGCGGCCATAACCTGGTGCTGATGGCGCGGGCGGGTTTCGGCTTCCTGGGCCGGTACAACGATGCCGTGGGCAACTCGCCGTTCGAGCGGTTCTACCTGGGTGGTGCCGCGCTCACGGGCTTCCAGCTGGACGGCCGTGAGGTGGTGGGCTTACGCGGGTACGATGACTTCAGCCTTTCGCCGAACACCGGGAACTTCGCCGTGGCCAAATACACCACCGAGCTGCGGTTCCCTGTTTCGTTGAACCCCTCGGCCACCATCTACACCCTGGCCTTCGCTCAGGCAGGCAACACCTGGAGCTCCTTCAACGAATTCAACCCCTTCAAGCTCTACCGATCGGCCGGTGTGGGCCTCCGCCTCTTCCTCCCGATGTTCGGCCCCATGGGACTGGACTACGGCTGGCGTTTGGATGATGTTCCCGACCAACCCAACATGGCCCGCAGCCAGTTCCACTTCACGATCGGCATAGATCTTGGCGAGCTGTGACCGGCACCGTCCCGGATCGCCTATTTTCGACGGCTTCCGCATGAAACGCACGACCCTCCTGACCCTCGCCCTGCTGGCCGCCTTCACCGCCGCGCAGGTGGCGAACGCCCAGCGCATCGCGTTCGTGAACACGCGTTACATCCTGGACCAGATGCCGGAGTACGCCTCGGCCCAGAAGGAGCTGGACCGGTTCTCCAAACAATGGCAGGACGAGATCGACGAGCGCTACCAGCAGATCAAACGCATGCGCGACGCCTACAACGCGGAGGCCATCCTGCTCACCGAGGAGATGAAACGCTCCCGGCTGGACGAGATCGACCGCCGCGAACGCGAAGCCCGCGACCTGCAGAAGAAGCGTTTTGGTCCGGAGGGCGACCTGTTCAAGAAACGCACCGAGCTGATCCAGCCCATCCAGGACCGGGTATACAACGCCGTGAAGGAAGTGGCCGGCCAGAGCTATGTAGCCGTTTTCGACCTGGGAGGCCAGGCGAGCAACCTGCTTTTCGCCAGTGAGAAATACGACAAGAGCGACAGCGTGCTGCGCAAGCTCGGGATCCGCCCGGGCAAGGAGAAGAGCGACAGCCCAGAAGACGAAGAGTTCGGCGAGCCACCCGCCGAGGAGAAACCCGACCCCTCCAAAGAGGGTGATCGGACCAAGCCGAACCAAGGAAACATGGATCGGGGTGGCAGTGACCAGCAGAAAACAAAATGAAGATGAAACAGTTCGTACTCGCCTGCGTGATCGCTCTTACCAGCGCCCCCGCAGCTGTTGCCCAAACCACCTTGAAACTCGGCCACATCGACCGTCAGCAACTGATGTTGATGCTCCCCGAGCGCAAGGATGCGGAGACCAAGATGCAGGCCTTCGCGAAAACGCTGGATGAGCGCCTGAAGGCCATGGGCGGCGAATACCAGGCGAAGGTGGCCGATGCGCAATCGCGTGCGGAGACCATGACCCAGACCGAGAAGGAGATCGCCTTGCGCGAGATCGGCGACCTGGAGCAACGGATCCAAGCCGCGCAGGAAAAAGCCCAAGAGGACCTGGCCAAGCAGGAAGAAGAGCTCTTGAAGCCGATGGTGGACCGCACCAATGCAGCGATCGCCGATGTGGCCGCCGCCAACGGATACACCTATGTGTTCGACGTGAGCACCGGGGTCGTGCTCTACCATGCCAGCGGCGACGACATCCTTCCCTTGGTGAAGACCAAGCTGGGTATTCAATGATCCATGGCTGAAGTCATGTGGACCTTGAACCGACACGTTCTCGCCCTCGCCACCTTGCTCCTGTGTGGGGTCGCCTATCCCCAGGGGCAAAAGGTCGGCCATATCGATCGCGGGCAGCTGATCCTGCAGATGCCCGAGCGTGCCGCCGCGGTGACCAAGATGGAGGCATTCGCCAAGACGCAGGAGGCACGTTTGAAAGCCATGGCCGACGAATACAAGGCCAAGCGCGCCACGGCGGAGGCACCACCAACGGGGCTTTCGAAGACCGAGCGCGATGTGATGCTACGCGAACTGCAAGACCTGGAGCAACGGATCATGTCCGCCCAGGAAAAGGCCGAAGAGGACATGGCGAAGATGGAGCAAGAACTCCTCCTCCCGGTGGTGCAAAAGGCCAATGAGGCCATTCGCACCGTGGCCACCGAGCAGCAGTTCACCTATGTGATCGACAGCAGCGTTGGGCTACTTATGATCCACCACGGCACCGACCTGATGGCCGCGGTGAAAGCCAAACTGGGCATCAAGTAAATCGATGGCACGGTGAGCAGCGAACGACCGATCGGCATCTTCGATTCCGGTATCGGCGGGCTGTCGGTCACCTCCACCATTCGGCAGGCGCTTCCTACGGAGCGCCTGCTCTATTTCGGCGATGGGGCGCATGTGCCCTACGGCTCCCGTTCGTTGGAGGAGGTCCGGGAATTCAGCCTGGCGATCACCGACGCGCTATTGGCCAAGGGGGCCAAAGTGATCGTGATCGCGTGCAACACGGCATCGGCCGCTGCCTTGCGCACACTGCGGGAACGGTACCCCGATGTACCCTTCATAGGCATGGAGCCGGCGGTGAAACCCGCCGTGGAACATACGCGCACCGGCGTGGTGGGGGTGATCGCCACGGTGGCCACGTTCCAGAGCGAATTGTACGCCACCATCGTGGAGCGCTTCGCACAGGATGTGGAGGTGCTGCACCAGCCCTGCCCGGGATTGGTGAAGCAGATCGAGGGCGGCGAATTCGACACGGAAACCACCGAGATCATGCTGCGTGGTTGGCTGGAACCCTTGGTGGCCCGGAACATCGATGCCCTGGTGCTGGGCTGTACGCACTACCCCATCGTACGCCCGTTGATCGAGCGCATCGTAGGGCCGGAGGTCCGTGTGATCGACCCCGCCCCCGCCATCGCACGGCAGGTGCAACGCGTGTTGCAGCGTGATGACATCGCCGCACCGGAGGGATCGACCGGCGATCTGCTGTGCTACACCAGTGGCGATACACAGGTCTTCGCCGGCATGATGGCCCGCCTGGGCCTGGACCACGCGCCGGTTCGGCAAGCCGTGTGGCTGCTCAACGGCACCCTCAGCCTTCCTTGAACCAGTCGGCGTAAATCAGGTAGTTGGCCGCGATACGCTCGATCTCGCCAGCGCTGAGGTCCTTGCTCACCGCACCGATGCGTTTGGCGGGCACACCCGCCATCAAGCTACCCGGCTCCACCACGGTGTTCTGCAACACCACGGCACCCGCCGCGATCACACTGCCCGTGCCGATCACGGCCTGATCCATGACGATGGCGCCCATACCGATGAGCACCTGATCATGCACCGTGCAACCGTGCACGATCGCATTATGGCCGATGCTGACATCGTTGCCGATGGTGAGGCCGCATTTCTGGTAGGTGGCGTGCAACACCGCACCATCCTGGATGTTCACCCGGTGGCCGATGCGTATGCTGTGCACATCGCCGCGCACCACGGCATTGTACCACACGCTGCAGTGGTCACCGGTCACCACATCACCGATGACCACGGCGGTCTCGGCCAGGAAACAGTGCTCACCGAAAGCAGGGGTGGCACCTCGTACACTACGGATCAAAGGCATGCTCTGGGTGTTCGCTCAGGCCCGGTGGTCCGATGCCGGTGGCGCGTGCGCCACCGGCATCGGATCCCAAGGCGGTCATTCATTCCACGGGTTTTCCGCATCCTTCCTTCTGGCAACACGCGGGAAGCTTCTTGAAGGCGGCCTCGTCACCGGGGATGTCATCGGCCATGTAGCCCAACTTGGAAACGGCCAAGCGCAGCTTCTCCGGCGAGGTCTTCCGGGGAACGTACTGCACATGGATCCGGCTCTGCGCAAGGTCCACGTGCACATGCTTCACCCCTTTCTCGTAGATCAGGTTCTCTTCGATGGTCTTCTGGCACATGTCACATACGGTGCTGGTGGCGATCACCAGGTCCGCCAAGCCCTTCCCATTGGCCGCGACGGGTTCTTGTTGGGCCATGGCCCAGGTGGTGGACAGGAGGAACAGGAAAGGAAGAAAGATGCTCCCAGCGAGTTGGTATGATGCGCGGATCATGGGTGTGTGTTCTTGGTTTCGGTCTTACGGTCGATCTTGAATCGCAGGCCGGCATAGAGCATGGCCTTGTTGGTCGGCCCCCAGATCATCGAGGCGTCAAAATACGGGCCGAAAGGATCGTTCGGCGCGATGATCTGCTGGCCTTGGATGGTACTGGTGAGGTTCTCGCCGCCGAGATACACCTCCCAGGCGCCCAGGATACGGGTGATCTGGGCGTGCACGGTGGAATAGGACGGTGAGCGGTCGGGCATGCGATAGGCTTCCGGTGCACTGGCGGTGGAAGGGATCCGCCCCTCGCCGAACAAGCTCCAGGTGACATCGAATCGCCAATGGTCCTTGGGGTCCTCGAAAGCCACCGACACCATGCCCCGATGCTGCGGGGTGAAGGGCCGTTGACGCAGCACGCCATCGTAGGTGGTGCGCACATCGTACCAACGGTGCGAGAGCTTCAGGTCGATGGAACGGGTGATCTCCATCTGCAGATCCGTGAGCACGCTGTTGGCGAAGGAGCGGCCATCGAGCATGTAGAACGCCACGGTGCGTGGATCGCGGTCCAGATCGGCCACGAGCTGCGCCAGGAACTCGGTGCGGTAGATGTCCACGCCGAAGGTCCACTTCCGATCGAGCCACTTGAACTTATGCAGGAACGATGCGCCGAAGTTCCACGAGCGTTCCATGGCCAATTCGCCCTCGGTGACCACGCGGCGCGAGCTGGCGAGCACGGTGGCGTTCTCCACCAGCGGGTTGGCGCTACGGAAACCATGGCCGGCGGAGAGGCGCACGTTGGTGAGCGGACCGAGGTCGTACTTCAGGTGGATCCGTGGGCTCACCGTGTTGCCGTAGTACGAATTGGCATCGGCCCGCAAACCGGCCACCACGGTGAGGTCGTTGCGTTGCACGGTGTATTCGGCGAATACGCCGGGCATGCGTTCGACCCGAGCGAAAGTGCTGTCCATGAAGGCCTCATCGTACCCATCGTACTGGAAGCTTAGTCCGGCCTTGAGCTGATCGCTGCCCTTGCCCACCAGCATCTGGTACACGGCACTGGCGTAGAGGCTCTCCTGCAGGCCGGTATAGTCGCGGTGCCCGAAGCGCGAAGTGGCCTCATGCCGCCGTGCGGCGAACATGAAGCCCACGCTCTTGGAAGGATCCTTCTTGAAGATGATGCCCTGCTTGCCGAACACATCGACCATCTCGTTGCGGATATCGACGCGGTACCGATGTCCAGGAACGATCATGGGAACAGGATCGTCCGTAGCCATGGCGGTCTGCCCACCGCGCCGTTCATCGATCACGTAGCGCACGGCCAGCTGCGACATGCCCCGTTCGGTACGTCGCATCCACCGGTCCATCACGTTGAAACGGCGTGTTCGCGGGGAATCCATGAAGCCGTCGTTGTTCTGATCCATGTCCTGCTCGAAGAGGTTGCCGTGCAGCAGCAGCAGGTTGCCGCTGTTGGCGCCGGTCCGTTGCGCCAGGTGCACGTTGGCCTCCATGCGGCCTTGCGAGTTACCGTAGAGGTTCACGAACAACGGCGGTTCGGAAAGGGGATCGAGCAGGCAGAGGTCGATCTGTCCGGTCAGGGCATTGGGCCCGTTCACCGCGGTACCTACCCCCTTACTGAGGTTGATGTCCTTGATCCAAGTGCCGGGCACCAGGGTAAGGCCATACGCGGTGGAGAGGCCGCGGATGAACGGGAGGTTCTCCATGCTGATCTGGGCGTACTTGCCATCGAGGCCGAGCATGCGGATGGTCTTGGTGCCGGATACGGCATCGCTGTAGTTGACATCCACGGTGGCGTTGGTCTCGAAGCTTTCGCTGAGGTCGCAGCAGGCGGCGCGCTTAAGCTCCTTCTGGCCGATGATCTCGGTGGAGGTGATGGTGCGCGAATCCATTCGGGTTCCGCTCACGCGGTCCACGATCTCCACGGGCCCCATCTCCACGGCCCAGCGCAGGGCAATGGCGAGGGGTGCCGTAGGAGGGCGCTGTAACGTAAGGGTATCGGTCCTGTAGCCGACGAAGGACACGAGCAGCCTTGCCGGCCATATCTCCGGTGCGGGGATGGTGAAGTCGCCGTGGACATCGGTCGCCGTGCCCACGGACGTGCCGGCCCAGTACACATTGGCACCGGGCAATACCTCGGCCTCGGTACCAGTGACGCGCCCGCTGATCGGCTGGGCCATGGTCGCGACCCACCCGATAGCGGCGGTCGCCAAGAAGAAAGAACGTTGAACGAATGACATGCGGTTCGATATTCTGTGTGTGTGAAGACCCTGGATCGCCAAAGCGACCCCTTCGCCCACATAGGGCGGACACAGGAACGAACTACACGCGTTGAACACTGAGCACCGCGAGCCGTTCAGCGGTGGACAGCGGTGGTGGTCGGCTGCAAAGCCAACCGCAGCGGGGTGCGGGCACCAAGGCCACTTCCTGCGGCAGGTGGAAAGCCACCGCCACTTCGGCCACCGCCACCTGAAGCACTTCGTGCGGCAGGTAATTGTCGCTTTCGGCTTGCACGGTGGCCAGCTCGCAGCAGTCGGCTTTGAACATCGGCGCATCACCGTACTCCTCATCCGGCGGACAGCAGTCCGTGGCCAGCCCGAAGGACAGGACCGAATGACCACCGTCCAGGCACGTCATGCGGCTCAGAGCGGCGCCGCTCGTGGCCAGCACAAAGACCCCTACCACCAGGTAGGTGATCCATGTATGCCGATCGAGGAAGGCGCGCATGCGGGTACAAAGGTAGGCCATACCGGAAAGCCGGTGGACCGCGATGGGGCGCTGGCTTGGGAAGCCATGGTGGCCACCGCCGTACCTTCGCGTCATGTCCGAAGCCACGAAACGCCCACCCGTCACGCTCTACGCCGAATCCACGCCGAACCCGCTCACCATGCGCTACGTGTGCGACCGTTTGCTGGTACAGGACGGCCGACTACTGGAGTTCCGCACACCGGAAGAACCGGTCGGTGTATCGCCACTTGCGGAGAAGATCTTCAACCTGCCGTTCGTCACGGGGGTGTTCATCAGCAGCAACTTCATCACCGTTACCCGCAACCACAGCGTGGACTGGGATCTGGTGAACCTGGAGCTGCGCGACTACATCACCGAATACCTGCGCACCGACGGCCGCGTGGTGTACGAGGATGCACCGGCGCAAGCCCTGGCCGATGCGAACGAACGTGCGAACACCCACGCCCCCGCCAAAGGCCCCGACGACGAAAGGATCATTCGTGTGCTGGAAGAGTACATCCGCCCTGCAGTGGAAGGCGACGGCGGGCATATCGCCTTCAAGAGTTTCGATGAAGGCATCGTCACCGTGTCGTTACGCGGCTCGTGCAGCGGATGCCCCAGCAGCATGGTCACCTTGAAGCAGGGTATCGAGAACCTGTTGAAGCACGAAGTACCCGGGGTTCGGGAAGTGGTGGCGGAGGAATTGTAGGGGGATCTGTGCAATTCCCGCAGCGGCCGCATCCTACTGATAAACATCCAGCGATGCGTAGCACGACCTCTCTTTTCGCCGTCCTGTCCTGGGCGGTCTCCGTCGGACAGAACCTGGGCGAGATCCGCGGACTGGTGCTGGACCCCGAGGGGCGCACCCTTCCTTCGGCCAGCGTGTACACCCGGATCGCCGGGGAGTTGGTGGGCACCTATACCGACCTCGATGGGAAGTTCGTGCTCAAACCGATACCGCCGGGGATCCATGCGGTCACGATCTCGTTCACCGGATACACCACCAAGGAGATCACCGGAGTGGCCGTGACCCCGGACCGCGCCACCTACCTGGACGATGTGCGCATGAGCATCATGAACGAGCTGAAGGCCTTCGAGAAGGTCGGCTACAAGCGGAAGTTGATCGACCGCGATGACCCCAGTCGCATGAGCTTGCTGGCCTCGGAGTTCCAGGACGACCCCACACGTAAGGACCCGATCCAGTTCCTGAGCAAGAACTTCGCCGGAGTCACCGCCGCACCGAACGGAGAAGGGTTGTATTTCCGGGGATCGCGCACGGAGAACACGGTGAGCTTCATCGACGGGGTGAAGGTGAGCGGGGCCGTGCCCCGTGTGCCACCGAGCGCCATCAGCAGTGTGAGCGTGTACACCGGTGGCCTACCCGCGCGCTACGGTGATGTGACCGGTGGTGTGATCGTGATCGAGACGAAGACCTACGGGGAGATGTACGAGGCCGAGCGGCGCCAAGCGTTGCAGGCACTGACCGACGACGAACGCCCCTGACCCCATGTTCCTTCGGCGGCGCACCCGGGTGGATCGAAGCGATGAGGAGTTGGTGCTCCTCCTTCGGGAGGGGCATCGCTCCGCGTTGAGCGACCTCTGGGACCGGTACGCCGAGTTACTGTATGGCGTGGGGATGAAATACCTGCGCGATCCCGAGCGCAGCAAGGACGAAGTGGTGGAGCTCTTCGCTGGACTTCACGACCTGCTGCGCCGCCACCGGGTGGAACGGTTCCGGCCCTGGATCCATACGGTGATGCGCAACCGCTGCCTCCAGCTCCTTCGCCGGGAGGGCTCGCGACCGGTGGAGGACCTGGAGCCGGTGGAAGGATCCCTCGAGGAAGCCGTACTGCGCGAAGCGAGCTTGGAGCGTCTCGAGCGTGCGATCCGCGCCCTCGGCACCGAACAACAGCGCTGCATCATCCTCTTCCACCTCGAGGAGAAGAGCTACGCCGAGGTATCCGCCCTCACGGGCCTTCCGGTGGAAAGTGTCCGCAGTCATCTACAGAACGGCCGCCGGAACCTCCGGCTCATCCTACAACGTCAGCACCAACATGACGACCCGAACGCCTGATCCCTTCACGCCGCACGGCACCCTTGGCCGCGAGGACCTGATGGCCTATGTGGAAGGCCGTCTCGACCCTCGTGCCGCGCACGAGGTGGAATCGCATCTCGAGGCCGACCCGTTGCTCCGTGAGGCCGTGGAAGGATTGCAGCTGCCCGGCGCCATGGCCGGGCTATCCAGGTTACCTGCGCAAGCACCAGGCACCGGGCATGGGC
The DNA here is from genome assembly GCA_963169535.1 of Bacteroidota bacterium. GTDB lineage: Bacteria > Bacteroidota > Bacteroidia > Flavobacteriales_F > PHOS-HE28 > PHOS-HE28. The sequence goes on from CAUJED010000047.1 coordinate 42,364, forward strand.
CCTGGCTCAGCTTGATGGTCGCGCTTGCCGTGGTGGTCGTGGTGGCGACCCTGGTGGCACTGTACATGGACAACGACGCTCCTGCACCCACCGTTGATGCGATCGCCACACCGGAAGCCGCGACCCACACCGTAGCACCCTCGGACACATTGACCGGCCAGGGCGACCTCGGGATCACCGAGATCATGGCTTCCGAAGAGCTCCCCGAAAGCCTGCACATCGGCCACGCCACCACCGAGCGCCACAGCATAGCCCAAGTCCACACGGCGACCACCCCCTCCCCCGTTGAGCGCACCACGCTCGACCCCGTCCGGCCCTTGGCACCGCGCATGGCAACGGACACGGCCCACAAGGCACCACCCACCGCCCATGGCCACCGTTCCTCGCTCCAGCTGGTCTACCTCCACGACCTCAAGCTGCTCCACCCCAAGGAGCTCTACGGCCGCAGCCCCGACATCACGCGCATCACCTCCGGAGTGGACGCACGTTACGTCGATGCCCAGGCACAGGAAGTAGCGGCCAGCGAGGAACGCAGGATCGGCTACCTCGCGTTCATGGATGAAGCCTTGGGAAGATTCGCCCGGCACGACCACAAGGGCTGCCTTGAAGAACTCCGCTATGTACTGAAACAATACCCGGAAGATGTGAACGCGCTCTTCTATGCGGGGCTCTGTTGCTACAACCTGGGCATGGATCAACGCGCCGAGCAGTACCTGCGCCAGGCCGCGGAGCACCGCTTCCGCGTGTTCGACGAAGAAGCCACGTGGTACCACGCACTGACCTTGGATCACCTGGGGCAACGGGCGCAGGCACGAAACGCCTTCGAGCGTATCGTACACGCCAACGGCTTCTATGCGGACCGTGCACGCACGAAGCTCGAACGCTGATCACCGGCGCTCACCGCTGGTCGGTGCGTATGCTGGGGCGTGACCAGTCGCCGCTACATTCGCGGCCCATGGAACAACACACCGCATCCTCTCACCTCTCCGGTGTTCCCGTCAATGAGCTGGCCGCTCTCGCTGGCACACCGGTATACGTTTACGACCAGGCGATCATCGCTCGGCAAGTGCACCGCCTTCAGCGCGCCTTCACGGGTACGCCCACGCGCTTCATGTACGCGTGCAAAGCGCTGCCGAACCTCGCCATCATGAAGTTGGTGAAACGCTTGGGCACCGGCCTGGACACCGTATCGATCCACGAAGCCGAGCTCGGGCTCCGTGCCGGCTTCCTGCCCGAGGAGATCCTCTTCACGCCGAACATGGTGGCTTTCGAGGAGATACAACACGCCGTGGACCTCGGCATCCACATCAACATCGACTCCATCCCCATGTTGGAGCGGTTCGGCCACGCCCATGGCGGGAACAAGCCGGTGTTCATCCGCATCAACCCCCACATCATGGCGGGGGGCAATGAGCGCATCAGTACCGGTCACATCGACTCCAAGTTCGGCATCAGCATCCATCAATTGCGGCATGTGGAGAGGATCGTGGGCTCGCATGGAATGCACATCCACGGCCTACACATGCACACCGGTAGCGACATCCTCGATGCCGACGTGTTCCTGCGCGGTGCTGAACTGTTGTTGGAGGCCGCAGCGCTCTTTCCCGAGCTGCGCTACCTCGACCTGGGCAGCGGGTTCAAGGTGGCCTACAAGGAAGGCGACATCACCACCGACATCGAGGACCTCGGCGCCCGGATCACCGCACGGGTACAACAGTTCAATGCGGAACGTGCCACACCCGTGGAGCTGTGGTTCGAGCCGGGCAAGTTCCTGGTGAGCGAGGCGGGCACCCTTCTCACACGGGTCACCCTGGTCAAACAGACCACCGCCACGGTCTTCGCCGGGGTCGACAGCGGCCTCAACCACCTGGTACGCCCCATGATGTACGGTGCATACCACCACATCGATAACGTGAGCGCCCCACAAGGCACACCGCGCATTTATACCGTGGTGGGCAACATCTGCGAAACGGACACCTTCGGTTGGGACCGTAAGATCGCCGAGATCAAGGAAGGCCACTTGCTCGCCATTCGCAACGCCGGTGCGTACGGGCACTCCATGGCCAGCAACTACAACAGCCGCATGCGCCCACCGGAGATCCTGGTGGCCGAAGGCAAGGCCACGTTGATCCGCCGCCGGGAAACCCTGGACGACCTGCTGGCCACCCAGATCGAAGCGTAGCGCTCAGCGCCCGAAGACCTGCCCCGTTCACGGACATGGAGGGGCCCTGGGTGGTCAAGAACACGCACCACCACCAACGCGAACGCCCCCACCTCGATCGAGGTGGGGGCGTTCCGCGTGTTGGTCAGGTCTTAGTGCTGGATCACCAGGCGCTCGGTGTAAGCCTTGCTGCCGGCGGTAACACTCACCATGTAGATACCATTGGCCAGCTCACCGTTC
>CAUJED010000048.1:0-13893 GCA_963169535.1 Bacteroidota bacterium
CAGACCACACCCGACCACTTCAGCACCAAGAACGACAAGGAGTGCTGGGCGCACCCGAGCAAACACAGCCACGGGAAACAATCGCCCCGCAGCGGCCAGGCCATGGTGGGTATCAAGACCTATGGCAAGGGGAACACCCCCACCTATTGGCACGAATACGTGCAGACCGAGTTGTCCGAGCCACTGCAAGCCGGGGTCCGCTACATCGCCGAATGCTGGGTACTGCGCTCGGCGCGCAGCAACGAAGCCAGCAACAACATCGGGATCCTGCTTTCCGACACGGCCATCGCCACGCGCGACTGCCTACCCCTCTACATCACCCCACAGGTGAACGAGACGAAGCTGGTGAAGGGAGGCTGGCACAAGGTGAGCGGCGTGTTCGACGCCACGGGCACCGAAAGGCACATCCTGATCGGCAACTTCTACGGCGATGAGGTCACCGATCACGAAAGGCAACCCGACGGGGAACGCGGTGCCTACTACTACATCGATGATGTGAACGTGCGGGTCGCCCCGGCAGGCACCGCGCTCACGCCAAAACCGAAACAGAGCGTGCCCCCACCGCCCAAGAAGGTCGTCCCCGACCATACCAGTTCCAAGACCGTGGACATCCACGAGGTGGAGCCCGCGGTGGGCACACGCATGCGGCTGGACAACGTGCAGTTCGAGTTCGACAAGGCCACCTTGCTGCCCGGCTACGAGAAGGAATTGGACAAGCTGGTGGATGTGATGACGGACTACCCCTTCCTCCGCGCCGAGATCGAGGGCCACACGGACGACCAGGGCAGTGATACGTACAACCTGAAGCTGAGCGACGATCGCGCCAAAGCCGTGGTGGACTACCTGGTGAAGAAGAAGATCGACAAGGAGCGATTGACCTGGAAGGGTTATGGCGAGACCAAGCCCTTGAAGCCCAACACCAGCGAGGAGAACCGCGCGTTGAACCGGCGCGTGGAGTTCAGGGTGGTGGAGCGGTGAGTGGAAGGAGTACTCTCCGCATGACGTCCGGTCGGCAAGGAGCTTCGATCAACGGGGTCGGTAAGGACCATCCCACGAAAGCGGCGGTGCCGCGAACTCGCGACCGGCCTGCTATTCGGGCACGGACGTGGTCAAAGTCACTCACCTATTCCGCTCCGGTGTCATCGTCGCTCCGACCCTTCGACACGACACTCCTGTTCGTCCATGACCGAGGTACGACAAGGCGCGTTGCGCAAGCACCCGGCGTCGGGCACCGCTGCAAGACCGAAAAATTGAAGAAAATGCGCCACTGAGCCGGTGATGAAGATCCGGCCGAGCTCAGCGATCCGGACCACTGGGGTGATAGCGTGAAAGGGTGCGAGGCATTTCACCTTCTCACGCTTTTCACCATTGGATCGACCGGTTCTTTCATGCCGTCTCAGTAAGAAGAAAGCGGCCCAATGATCGGGCCGCTCACTTCAGCTGGTAATGACCAGCCTTCATTCGGGAGAGGAGAGCTACATCTATGCGTGTGCCAGTCCCTCGGCCAGGATCTGCTGTGCCCGATCGAGGATGCGCGTATCGTCAAGGGCCACGATGCCGCCATCGGGTCCGTTCTCGATATGCACACCCATGGGCCTGCCGTTGCTGTGGCCGTAGCCCCCGAAATAGTTCCACACCGTCTCCACGTTCAGGTCCAACTCCCGGGCTATGCGGTGGATGCTGCCGTCGGGAAGGTTGTCCTTGATCTTCCGCAACTCGTTGAAGGTGATGTTCATGGTGAGCAGGGATTGGTTTGTGTGATGGCTTGAAGGTAAGCCCTGGAACGGCGAAATCCAAGGGCTGATCGGCACGGAGTTGGGGGTGGGCGCGTTATCTTTCCAACCATGCGCTCTCCCCTTGGTGCGGTACTGCTGGCCTGGCTGCTCCCGACCGTGCACACAGGCGCGCAACAATACGACCTGCGCACCTTTTCGTTGGAGGAGGGATTGCCCAGCGCGGCGGTGAACGCCATCTGCGAAGATGCCGATGGATTCCTGTGGGTGGCCACCGACCAAGGCCTGGCGCGCAGCCAGGGATCGCGTTTCGAACCCTTCGACGATCGGCAGGGGGCACCCGGCCCGATGGCCACGGCCCTGCTGCCATGCACCACCACCACGGGTGTGAGCCATTTGTGGGTGGGCTACCGTGATGGAGCATTGGCCGTCTGGAGCAAGGGGCGGTTCACGGCGTACACCACCACCCCGGCGTTGCCCGCCTACCCGATACGAGCCATCGAGCCGGGCCCTGCCAACACCCTGTGGGTGGCCACCCGCGGCGGAGGCCTCTGGCAGGTGGACACCGCCACGCACACGAGCAAGCCCATGAACACCGGGCTGGGCAGCCTGCGCATCAACGCCTTGGCCACCACGCCCGACCAAGGCCTCTGGGTCGGCACGGACAGTGGCCTGTACCGGCTCCAAGACGACCACTGGATCCCTATGGCCGTGGGAACACTGACCGGCAAACGCGTGCTGAGCCTGCATGTCGACACCTTGGGATGGCTGGTGGGCACCCACCTGGGCCTGGTGGAACTGGACCCTGACCTGCGGCTTACACCGACCCAGGGCCAGGCCGTCGAGACCCAAGCCCTGCCCCACACCGTGGTGCTGAGCGTGCTTCGCGAGACCCCATGGAGCCTATGGCTGGGCACACCGGGAGGCATGGTGCATGTGGACCGTAGGAACGGCACCTCCCGCATCACCATCATCGGAGAGGCCAACGGACTGGGCCACGACGTGGTACGGTGCCTGCACCGCGACCGTAGCGGAGGCATTTGGGCGGGCACGGGGTACGGCGGTGTGAGCAAGTTCACCAGTGCCGCATTCCTGTACATCACCGAGCGCGATGGGCTGGGCTCGCGGATCGTGAGCGGGCTGCACCGCACGGCGGATGGCATGTTGTGGCTGGCCACCCAAGGCGGTGGGCTATCCTATTTCGACGGTCGGCGGGTCGAACACCTGGCACCGGCGCACGCCCCACCGAGCACCTTCATCACCTGCTTGGGCGAGGATGCGCAAGGCCACCTGCTCGTGGGCACCTTCATGCACGGCCTACATCGCATCCGCAACGGACGGTCCGAGCCGGTATGGACGGCCCCAACGCGCGACGCCGCACGGGTGAACACCGTGGAACAGCTTCGGGATGGCAGCCTCCTGATCGGCACCGGGGCCGGCTTGCACCGTTGGCAGGGTGGCACCACCACCAGCACCCTGGAAGGCCGCGCCATACACGACCTGCTGATGGCTTCCGACACGTTGTGGTACGCCACGGACAGCGGCCTGTTCGCCGCACCGCTGGCCACCCCCTTCGCCTGGCGGCACCGGACCGATGTACCCCCCACCTCCATCAACACCCTGGCACTCGACTCGAAAGGCAGCCTGTGGATGGGTACCGCTGCGCAGGGGCTGATCCGCAAACGGGGCAGCAAGGTGAAGACCTACGACCGGAGCGCGGGCCTGCAGAGCCTGGCGGTGGAGAGCGTGGTGCTCGACGCCTATGAGAACCTGTGGCTGGGCACCAAACAGGGCATCCATCTGGTGGAACTGGACGTGCTCCAGGAGCAGGTGCTGAGCATCCGGGCATACGGGCCGGACGATGGGTTCATCGGGCTGGAAAGCCTGCCTTGCGCCACCCTGCTGGACAGGGACAGCAGCCTGTGGTTCGGTACGGTGCGTGGCGCCATACGCTACGATGCGCGCCAGGTGGTGGAAGACCCCAAGGAACCGCTGATCCACCTCACCGACCTGCAGCTCTTCTACGAAAAGCCGGATTGGTCGCCGTGGTGCACAGGGTTCGGCCGCAACGGATTCCCGAGCCACCTGGAACTACCGTACAACAAGAACCACCTCACCTTCGCCTTCACGGGCATCTCCTTGGCCTACCCCGAGAAGGTACGCTACCGCTGGTTGCTGGAGGGCTACGACCCCGATTGGTCGCCGATCACGGCCACGCAGCGGGTCACCTACAGCAACATACCTCCGGGTGAGTACACCTTCCGGGTGATGGCCCGCAACGCCAGCGGCATTTGGAACGCGGAGCCCTTGAGCTATCGTTTCGTGATCGCGCCGCCGTTCTGGCGCACCACGCCGTTCCTTACCGGTGGCGGGATCCTGCTCCTGCTGGGCTTCGTGGGCTTCGTGCGTTTGCGCGAACGGACACAGCGGAAAGAGCGCGAACGGCTGGAACGCAAGGTGGTGGTGCGCACCCGGCAGCTCGAGGCGGAAAAAGAACGGAGCGACGACCTCCTACGGAACATCCTCCCCTCTTCCACGGCCGAAGAGCTCAAGCAGAAAGGAACCGCCGAAGCCCGGCGCTACGAGAACTGCACGGTGCTCTTCAGCGACTTCAAGGGCTTCACGGGGTTCAGCAGCCTGATGGACAGTGATACGTTGGTGAGCGAACTGGACCACTACTTCAGGTTGTTCGATGAACAATGCGATCGGTTCGGCCTGGAGAAGATCAAGACCATCGGCGACTCGTACATGTGCGCGGCAGGGCTTCCTGAACCCAAGGGCACGCATGCGCGCGATGCGGTACTGATGGGCCTGGCCATGCTCGCCGCGGTGGAGCGCAGCAACGCGGAGCGACGATCGCGGGGCATGACCGAATGGCCCGTGCGCATCGGCATCCACACCGGGCCGGTGGTGGCGGGTGTGGTGGGGCGCAAGAAATTCGCCTACGACATCTGGGGCGACACGGTGAACCTCGCCAGCCGGATGGAATCGGCCGGGGAGGCGGGAAAACTCAACATCAGCGGGGCCACCTATGCCCAGGTGATGGACCTGGTGCACGTTCGCCCCCGAGGTCCGATCAAGGTGAAGGGCAAGGGCGAACTGCACATGTACTTCGTCACCGGGCTACGAGCGGACGGTGCGATCGAGGGGCCGGTGTGATCACTCACATCCACTTCCCCAGCCATTGCTGGAACTCCTGCTTCAGCTCGCGATAGAGCTTCTCGAAGATCGTGAACCGATCGCGTAGGTCAGTGTGGTCCGTGAAGTAGCGGTGCTCGATGGCCACCGGATGATCGCGCAGCTCCTTCTCCAGGACGTTCTCCTCCTGCTTGATGTCGTGGCGCAGTTCATCGATCACCTCACGCTCGCGGATGAACCGGTTCTGGAAGTGCTCCAGCTCGGCCATCACCTCCTGCTTGTTGTTGCGGCGTACGATATCCTCCAAGCGGTGTTCGAGGATGACGATATCCTCCTTGTAGAAGGCCAGCGCGTTCAACCATTCGCGTTGATCGTTGCGAAGATCGCCGATATGGACGCGTTTCAGGGCGGTTGCAGTGCTCATGGTGTGGAATGGTTTGGACGATGAAGTTCACGAATGAACACGAGGGAAGCAAACCGGCACCTGACCACCGTCACCGGGAAAGCTGTCGGATCACCACAGCGCAGCCAGGAACCGGCCTCCCAACGATCGTTAACAACGGCGAGAGAAGGCAACCCACAGCCACCTCCAGGCGTCTCTTGGATGAACAAAACCCACGACCATGGACTCCCTGATCCGCCGTATCCCCACGAACCTGATGGTGGCCATGCTGTACATCGCACTCTTGGTGTTCGCCTTGATCGCCATGGCGAACCCGATGTGAGGTTCGACCTCGATGCATCCCCCGCAAGGGTTTGTGTATACGTTGCGCCCTTGCTACGGCCGGTACACTTGCGCTCCGGTCTGTTGATCCACACGTGATCCGGGATCCATCCCCGTGCAGAAACCAAGAGGCCGTCCTGCGATCGCAGGACGGCCTCTTTCCGTTCAAAGTCGCACCGCGGCTCAGCTCAACCCCGTCACCAAGCCGTTGGCATCGATGTCCATGCCTTCGCTGGCCGGTGTTTCGGGCAGGCCGGGCATGCGCATGATGCTGCCCAGCAGGGGCACCACGAAACCGGCACCGGCAGCGATCTCGATATCCTTCACGGTGATCTCGAAGCCCTCTGGTGCGGCACGCCGGGTGGGGTCGTCGCTGAAACTGTACTGTGTCTTGGCGATGCACACCGGCGACTTCTCCAAACCCAGGTTCTTGATCCGGCGCAAGGCGGTCTGCGCATCGGCGCTGTACGCTACACTACCGGCGCGGTAGATCTCCTTGGCGATCCGCTCCACCTTCTGCTCAATGGTGAGGTCCAGATCGTACAACACCTTGAACCTGCTCTCGCCGCTATCGGCCACTTTCACCACGGCCTGGGCCAGATCGGTCATGCCCGCACCGCCTTCGGCGAAGCCCTTGGCCACCACGGCTTCGGCACCGCGCCCCTTGCAGTACTGCTGGATCAAGGCGATCTCCTCGGCGCTGTCGGTGGGGAAATGGTTGATGGCCACCACGGCCTTCACGCCGAACTTGCCCACGTTCTCGATGTGGCGCCCCAAGTTGGCCAGCCCGGCCTTCACGCGGTCCAGGGAGGGATCGTTCCATTCGCCCTTCTCCGCACCGCCGTGGTAGCGCAGGGCACGCACGGTGGCCACGATCACGGCGGCGCTCGGCTCCAGGCCCGCCGCCCGGCACTTGATGTCGAAGAATTTCTCCGCACCCAGGTCGGCGCCGAAACCGGCCTCGGTCACCACGTAGTCGCCGAGGCTGAGGCCCATCTTGGTGGCCAGCACGCTGTTCACGCCCTGCGCGATGTTGGCGAAGGGGCCACCGTGGATGATCGCCGGATTGCCTTCGAGCGTCTGTACCAGGTTCGGCTTGATGGCATCCTTCAGCAGCAGTGCCATGGCACCTTCGGCCTTCAGGTCGCGGGCGTAGACGTACTTCTTGTCGGGGTTGCGGCTGTTGCCCACGAAGATGTTGCCGAGGCGCGTCTTCAGGTCTTCGTAGCCCGTGGCCAGGCAGATGATCGCCATCACCTCACTGGCGGCGGTGATGTTGAAGCCGTCCTGCCGGGGGATGCCGTTGCCGGTGCCACCGAGGCCGATCACGATGTCGCGCAACGCGCGGTCGTTCATGTCCATCACACGCTTCCACGCCACGGTGCGGCCGTCGATCTGCAAGTTCTTGGTCTTGCTCTGGAGGTTGTTGTCGATCAGCGCAGCGAGCAGGTTGTTGGCCTTCTCGATCGCCGCGAAATCGCCGGTGAAGTGCAGGTTGATGTCCTCCATGGGCACCACCTGGGCGTAGCCACCACCAGCGGCACCACCCTTCATGCCGAACACCGGCCCGAGCGAAGGTTCGCGCAGCACCACCACGGTCTTCTTCCCGATCTTGTTCATGCCTTCGCACAGGCCGATGCTGGTGGTGGTCTTGCCCTCGCCAGCAGGTGTGGGCGAGATGGCGGTGACCAGGACCAGCTTGCTCTTCTTGATCTTCTGATCGTCGATCAGCTTCAAGGGAAGCTTGGCCTTGTGCTTGCCGAAGAGCTCCAGATCATCCGCTGTGATGCCGAGCTTCTCACCGATGGCGTTGATGTGCTGCATGCGCGCCTGTTGCGCGATCTCGAGGTCGGAGGGGAAGGCCATGGAGTTGGTGTTACGTATGGGTGGGGCGAAGTTGCGGAATGTTCCGATAGGCAGGAATGACGATGCCCCATGCACGGGGAGCAAGGGTCCATCGTCGGCTTGTGGGCGCACACCCCCTCGGCACCGGTAGCTTTGCACCATGTCCACGACCAAAGCCTACGCCGCGCACAGCGCCACCTCGCCCCTTACCCCTTGGACCTTCGAGCGCCGTGCCGTGGGACCGAACGATGTGAGCATCCAGATCGCCTACTGCGGCGTATGCCACAGCGACATCCACACCGCGCGGGGCGAATGGAACGGCACGCGGTACCCGATCGTTCCCGGCCACGAGATCGTGGGTACCGTGACGGCCGTGGGCGGCTCGGTGTCGCAATGGAAGGTGGGCGACACGGTGGGCGTGGGCTGCATCGTGGACAGCTGCCGCACCTGCGCATCGTGCCAGGAGCACCAGGAACAGTTCTGCGAGTCGGGCATGACAGGCACGTACAACGGCATCGAGCGCGGCACGGGGAACACCACGCAGGGCGGGTACAGCCAGCACATCGTGGTGGACGAGCGCTACGTGCTGCGCATACCGGACGGCATGCCGCTGGACCGCACGGCACCGCTGCTGTGCGCGGGGATCACCACGTACTCGCCGCTGCGCAAGCACGGTGCGGGGCCGGGCAAGCAGGTGGCGGTCGTGGGCCTTGGCGGGCTGGGGCACATGGCCGTAAAGATCGCCAAGGCCATGGGCGCACGCGTCACGGTGGTGAGCCATAGCGACAAGAAGCGGGATGATGCCCTGAGGCTGGGTGCCGATGACTTCCTGAACACGAGCGAGGCCGGCGCCTTCCGTGCCAACGCGAAGCGGTTCGATCTGATCCTCGACACGGTGAGTGCCGCGCACGAATACAACGCTTACCTGCAGATGGTGAAACGCGGTGGCACCATGGTGCTGGTGGGGCTGCCACCGGCCTCACCCGTGAATCCGAGCTTGCTGGTGATGCAGCAGCGGTGCCTGGCCGGATCGTTGATCGGAGGCATCGCGGAAACCCAGGAAATGCTGGACTTCTGCGCGCAACATGGGATCCTCAGCGACATCGAGACGATCCCCGCCGCGATGGTGAACGAGGCCTACGAGCGCATGCTGCGGAGCGATGTACGCTACCGGTTCGTGATCGATTGCGGAACGCTGTGAGGCGGCCTGTGGGAAGCGATCACCCGCGAATAGGCGGGCTCCCCGGCTTTCCGCCTACGAAAGCGTGTATCCCGCCTTGCGCAGATCGTCCCAATAGCCGGGATAGCTCTTGTCCACCACGTCGGGATCGGTGATGGTAACGCTCTCCAGCAACAGAGCGAGCGGCGCCACGGCGAGCGCCATACGGTGATCGATATCGGGATCCAGGGTGAAGGGTCCCTTGTGCGTGATGCGCCCACCCTGGATGAACGTTCCGGCACGATGCCCTGCGGTGCACCCCAGGGCATTGAGCGCATCGCCTACGGCACGGAGGCGGTTGGTCTCCTTCACCACCAGGTTGTCCAGGCCCACCATGGCGGCTTTGAGTCCACGGCCGGCGAGGGTGAAGGCGAGCGGCTGGAACAGATCGGGCACATGCTGCAAGTTCACCGGATCATCGGGCCAGGCCCCAGGCTGGGCACGGTGTTGCAGGCGCATGCCGGTGGGTGTGGCGGTGCGTTGCACCCAGGGCGACCAAAGCTGGGCCGCCTCGCGGTCGCCTTGCAGGGTATCCATCTCCAAGCCCTTCAACAACACCTCGGCACCGGGATCCAAGGCCACCTGCTCGAACCAGAAGGCAGCGCTGCTCCAATCGGGCGGTACCGTATAGGGCACGCGGGTGTAGCGCCCGGGCGGCACCACCACGCCATCCATGGTCAGGCTGGGGCGCACACCGAAATGGTCCAGCATCTTCAGCGTCATGCTCACGAAGGGCTCGCTCAGGCGGGTGCCGGTCCACTTCAGGTCCAACCCCTTCTCCAAACAGGGCGCGATGAGCACCAAGGCGCTGAGGTATTGGCTGCTGATGGGTGAATCGAAGTGCACGTATCCGCCCTTCATGCGGCGGCCGCGGACACGGAACCCTTGGGGAACCTTCTCGATATCGGCACCGAGCGTCTTCAAGGCCATCACCAGATCATCGTGCGGGCGTTGGAGCAGGCGCGGTATCCCGGTGATCACATGCTCCTCTCCTTCTTGTACGGCCGCCCAGGCCAGCAGGAAGCGCAAGGTGGTCCCTCCGGCGCCACAATCCATGACATGGGGTCGTTCGCGCAGCAAGTCGCGCATCACACGGGTATCGTCGCCATCGCTGAGGTCCGAGACCAGGGAGAGATCGCCGAGCAAAGAGGCGATGATGAGCGCTCGGTTGCTGACGCTCTTGGAGCGCGGCAGGGCGATGGTGGCGCGCAAGGGGTGCGAGGGCCTGCGAACGGTCAGCGCGGACATGCCACGAAGTTGCACCCGGCGAACACCACCCCTGATGAGGTGGGTGAAAGGCATTTGAACAACACCGCATGGAAAGCCTTGTTCGGTGGCACCCCGGGCCGGGCCGTTCCCGGTAGCCGATCGGCGCGGAGAGCTCGGCGCCACAGCCACCGACCGGAACTACACGCGCACCAGCAGCCGGTAGTGCTCCAGGGCATCCTGCACCTGGGCGGGTGCCACGGGCACATCCACGGTGGCCTTGCCAATGGCGGTGAGGAGGGTGAACCGGAACTGCCCTGCACTGTTCTTCTTGTCGTTGCGCATCAGCTCCAGCAGGCGATGGTCCGCGGCATGCTCGAAGCGGTACGGGCGGTAAAGGTCCAGGATGTGCGCCGCGATGTGGTCGTAGGCTTCGCGTGGCAACAGGTCGAGGCGCCAGCTGAGCCACGCCTCGCACACCATGCCGATGGCGACGGCCTCGCCGTGCAGCAGGCTCTGTTGGGGGCTTTCCCAGGAGTGGGCCTCGATACCATGGCCGATGGTATGACCGAAGTTGAGGACCTTGCGCAGGCCGTTCTCGCGGGGATCGGCGCTCACCACCTCGGCCTTCACCATGGCGGACCGTGCCACCAGGGGGGTCAGGGCGTCGAGGTCGTGGAGCGGTGCCCTCCGGATATCCTCCCAGAGCTGGGCATCGTGCACCAGTCCGTGCTTGATCATCTCGGCCAGCCCGTTGAGCAGTTCGCGCTTGCCCAGGCTGCGCAGGAAAGGGAGGTGGATGTATACCCCGAGCGGGTCGTGGAACACACCCACCAGGTTCTTCACACCGGCCAGGTCCACGCCGGTCTTGCCGCCAATGGCCGCATCGACCATGCCCATGAGCGAGGTGGGCACGTGGATGCAGCGGATCCCCCGTTTGTAGGTAGCGGCCACGAAGCCCCCCAGATCGGTGACCACGCCGCCGCCCAGGCACACCAGCAGAGCTTGCCGATCGGCCGCTTCGCGGGCCAGGTGCCCCCAGATCCCGGAGGCCATGACCACATCCTTGGACGATTCGCCGGGGGGCACCACGATGGTGCGGGCCTCGCGCAAGGTGGGCACATGGGCCAGGAGCTCGGGGAGGCAATGGCGCAACGTGTTCTCATCGCCCAGGATGAAGGTGGTGGTGCTCGCCTGGTCGCGCAGGGCCCGCTCCAGCGCCCGGAGCGCATCGCGGCCCATGACCACCGGATGGCGCCCAGCACTGATCTCCGTCACATCCTTGTGCGTGTCGGCCATGCTACTTTTGGCGGCCCTCGCCGCCACCCAAAGGAACGAAGGGCGCCCACACCGTGCAAGCCACCGCCGCCCCACCGACCTCCGCACCGTTCGATCCGAGCAACACCCGTATCGCCTTCGCCGCCAAGAGCGACCGCGACCTGTGGCAGGCGCAGTGGCTCTTCCGGATCATCGGCAACCCCACCCTCACCCTGATCGGAAGTAAGCTCACCACCTTCGCCCTATGGTCGCACCTGCCGGTGAAGGGCCTGGTGAAAGCCACCATCTTCAAGCAATTCTGCGGGGGTGAGAACATCGACGAGAGCCTGAGGACCGCCGCGCGACTGGCAGAAAGCCGTGTAGGCACCATCCTGGACCACAGCGTGGAGGGGCAGGAGGATGACGAATCCCTGGACCATGCCACGGCGGAGATCCTGCGGACCATCGAGGTGGCCAAGGGGCGGAAGGATATCCCCTTCTGCGTGTTCAAGCCCAGCGGCATCGCCCCCATACAGCTGCTGACCGACGTGAGCGAAGGCCGGGCCCTGGATGCCGAGGCGAGCCGCGAGTGGGCGTTGGTACAAGGGCGCGTGGACCGGATCTGCGCGGCAGCGGCGGCGGCCGGTGTACCCGTGCTGATCGATGCGGAGGAAAGCTGGATGCAACCGGCGATCGACGAGTTGGCGGACACCATGATGGCCCGATACAACGGCGCACGCCCCCTGGTGTTCAACACCCTGCAGCTGTATCGCCATGACCGGCTGGCCTTTCTCCACGCCAGCCATGCCAAGGCCGTGGCCGGGAACTACCATCTGGGCGTGAAGCTGGTCCGTGGAGCGTACATGGAGAAGGAACGCGAGCGTGCGAAGGAGCACGGCTATCCTTCGCCGATCCATGTGGACAAGGCCGCCGTGGACCGCGACTACGACGAGGCGCTGCGTTTCTGCGCGGCCCATATCGACCGGTTCGCGGTATGCGTGGGTACGCACAACGAACAGAGCTCGTTGCTGATGGCCCGTCTGATGGGGGAGTCGGGGCTTCCGCGTGATGATCGCCGCATCTGGTTCGCGCAACTGCTGGGGATGAGCGACCACATCAGCTTCAACATGGCCGCGGCGGGCTACAACGTGGCGAAATACGTGCCCTATGGCCCGGTGAGCCAGGTGCTGCCCTACCTGATCCGGCGGGCCGAGGAGAACACCAGCGCCCGCGGGCAGACCGGGAGGGAGCTCGGGCTGATCCAAGCCGAACGGCAGCGACGTGCGCAAGGGAAGCGATAGCACCGATCCGCACGAAATAGTAGGCCGATCCACGCGGTCTCTTCCCGCATGACATCTTCGTGGTGATCGTTCCGTAGCACCGGCCAGCGGAAGCTTCGCTTCCTGCGGTCCACGCCCTCTGCCCTGCCATAGGTCCCTCGTATCGGCCTGTGGAAGAATGGCCGCGCATCTTCGGCCGCTATTGCGTGATCGAATGGTATGAGAGGGTCGCAAGGCCCGAACGGCCTATTGCCGTTGCTCGATCCGCCAGAGCGTGGCCGTGCTATCGCGATCGAAATCACGCAATCCCACCACGATCAACCGTACGTTCTCGCCCTTCAGGTCGGTATCCACGGCGTAGTACAGGGTATCGGAAGTGCGCACGGTCCGCCCCAGGTCGATGGTGGCACGGTCCACCGCGGCCCGCACATCGGCCAGTTGCAGCGCCCTTTCCTGCAGCGCTCGCTGGGCCTCGGGCGCCGCTTGGATCAGCGTGCTGCGCAGCCGTTGTTTGATCTTCTCCTCTGGTGTCCATGCCGCATTGGTGAGGCGGTCGCCGTAGAAGAAATAGGCCGCCACACCGCCGATCACGAGTCCGACGAGGTAGAGTTGAAGGCGACGTTTGAGGTCCATGATCAGGAGGAGTGCTGCAGGAGCCTAGAACGCGGCGAGCAGGATGTCCAAGTCCTTGTAGGGCAAGCGGAAGGCCTCGCCGAGAATGGGGCTGGTGAGGGCGCCATTGTACAGGTACACCCCATGGCGCAGGCCGAAATCGGTCTTGATGAGGTCTTCGAAGCCCCCCACCTCGCCCATGCTACCGAAGAGCGGACCGAAGATGTTGCTCAAGGCCATGCTGGCGGTACGCGGCACCCGGCTGGCGATGTTGGGTACGCAGTAGTGTACCACGCCATAACGTTTGTACACCGGCTCGGTATGGGTGGTCACCTCGCTGGTCTCGAAGCACCCCCCGCGGTCTATGCTCACATCCACGATCACGCTGCCGTTCTTCATCTCCTCCACCATGTTCTCGGTCACCACCATGGGGGTTCGGCCACGTTCTGGGCGCAGGGCTCCGATGGCGACGTCGGCATGGCGCAGGGCCTTGCGCAGTTCGGCGGGCTGGATCACGTTGGTCCACACCCGTTGGCCCAGGTCGTTCTGCAGGCGGCGCAGGCGATAGATGCTCTTATCGAAGACCTTGACACTGGCCCCCAGGCCCAATGCCGCGCGGGTGGCGAACTCGCCCACGGTACCCGCGCCGATCACCACCACTTCGGAGGGTTCCACGCCGCTGATGCCACCGAGCATGAGCCCCTGCCCGCCCTTGTCGGCACTGAGGTACTCGCTGGCCACGTGGATGGAGGTATTGCCCGCGATCTCGCCCATGGCACGCACGATGGGGTAGATGCCCTCGCGATCCTTGATGAAATCCCAGGCCACGGCCGTCATGCGCTTCTCCATCATGCGCTTGAGGGTATCCTTGGGCTGCAC